>JAYUKJ010000738.1:0-34830 GCA_043764555.1 Saprospiraceae bacterium | reverse complement strand
GTATTTATAGTACGGAGGGAAAAGTTTTTGAAAAAGAAATTTTTGACACACTACCCTACTTTAAAACCTTGATTTTCAAAGAATTAGAGGCTTTGGATATGTTTAAATTGTCAAAAGATTGGTACGACGAAGGCATCAAATTCACGCCTTGTTTTGCGGAAGAAATGTACGCGCCAAACAGGTTCGACAGCATTCTGAAATCCATTGCGAATGACGCGTGGCGTTTGTTCTTTTGGGACCCAAAAAGCAACCGAATTATCGCCCCTTACGACGGTGGCGTGGACATTATTTTTGAGTCGGAAGGACCCCTCAGTATATTTCGAAAAAAATACGAAAACTGGCTGTCCGAGCGCGCTGATGGACTCTAAAATCAGGTCATTTCGACCCTATCGCCTTTGTGAATAAACCACGCCCAAGCGATGAATAAAAACTGCACGGGCAGGCGAACGACCGCGATTTGATGGGTGCCAACGGCTGGATTTTCTCGAAAAATATCGAGTAAATGTAACGGCAAAAAAGCGAGCATTAAACAGAGGATGCCGAGGGTTCCCCACGACCGATATTTGGGGATAAAAACCATAATACCGACCACGATTTCAGCGATTCCCGAGGCATAATTGAGCGCAACTTTGGGTAAGAAATCAGCAAAAAAAGGGAAATACATCGCGGGTTTTAGAAAGTGATTGACACCGCCAAAAATTATAAAAGCGCCAAATAAAAGCGTCAAAATCAATCTGAAAATTTTCATTATATCTTTCTTTTTTAGTTCAACCGTAAACGTACAATTTTTAATTTTTAATTTTCAACTGAAAAAAAGGCCCCTCAGTATATTTGGGAAAATAAGGCTTTTTTAGGGATGAAATACGTAAAAACAATCAAAAAATAGCGCGACCTCAAGGTCGCGTTACGTGTAAAAATAAAATTTATGACAACAAATTGGGCAGCTTTAGCCACAAAAATGGGCATTTTGAAACCCGATGGCAGCGAGTCATATTTGGGGCAATCCACATACAGTGCCTTAGAAGAAATTCTCGGTGACGCGTGGATTGAACACGCCGTGGACACGTTTATCAATGGCGAAAAGGGCAACGAATTGGCGATAAAAACTGTCCGACAATTGCGTTCAAAAAAGGCGGCAGAATATGCGTTTAAAGTATTTTCCGACAATAAAAACACAGATGAACAGAAGGCAAATTTAGCCATTTTTGCCATGTGCGACATTTTGCATCCGCTTTGTATGACATACGTTGAGACATTTTTAACGGATGAAAAATTTACCAATACGGGACTTTGGTTGATGCGACAATTGCTGTTTGACGGTGTTATTTTTTATGACAAAAAGGCATTAAATGCGCTGTTGAAAAAGGCAAAATTTGGGGACAAAGAGACGATTGATACAATAAAATCGTACATCAAAAAAGAGGTAAAATAGTCAAATTTTAACACGAATTTTATCGAATTTTACGAATTACACGAATTTCTTTTGATTTAAAATAATTCGTATAATTCGTAAAATTCGATAAAATTCGTGTTAAAATCAGTGTAATAATTTAAAACAAACACGTTTTTATGCAAAAGTTCGCTTGTCCTTGTTGCGGCTACAAAACGATTTATCGAGCCGACACTTTCTACGATTTATGCCCCGTTTGTTTTTGGGAAACTGACCCGATTCAATTGGCTGATCCGACCTACAAAGGTGGCGCAAACGCCCCGTCGCTTGCCGAAGCGCAGCAAAATTTCATCCTTTTCGGAGCGTGTGAAAAAGACGATGTGCCAAAGACGCGAACGCCTTTAGCGAATGAAATTAAGGATGAAAAATTTCAAACTTTTGATGAAAATACTGAGGGGTCCCTTTTCCTAAAAAGACATTGGAACGAATCGACGGGAAATCCCAAAACGGATGCTTGGGAAACGTCAACTTACTATTTTGAAACGGATTCAAAAGGTGAGGTTTTAAAGCAATTAGTGATTTATGCCAATGATAAAACATTGAAATACAGTAATTTACAAGTTGAAGATGAATTTGGCGGACTTTCGGAAATCGCTTTGGATTTGACGGACAAAGAATATAGACCCCTCAGTAAAAACGACTTTTTTGCACTTTGGAACACCTCAAAAATGGAAACTTTTGCCAAAAATAAACTGAGTTTTTTAGGTTGGCATTTGCCCGTTTTTAAGGAAAAAATTATCTACCCAAATCCTACATTTAATGCTGATGAAATGCTGATTTCGGCAACTTTAGACCATCGTTTTGCGCTCGATTTGTCGTATCAACGCGGTGGTGATCATTTTCCGAGAAACGGTTTTTTTCTCTTGAAAGTTGACGAAGGACACACGGGCATTCACTATTTTACGTACATGAATTGGGACGAAGCGGTTGCCGCAACGCAGAAATGGATTGATGAAGTTCAGGTCGCCAACAAAGTTGTGGATGCGCGAAAAGAAGCGGAAGCGAAAGTTTATTATGTGCGCGTAATGATTGACAATCAATTAGTTATGTCTAAATTAACGACTTGGCGGAATATGGATTGGGATATTGAAAAATTCAGAAATATCGAAATTGTAGTTGGCGATGAGACGTTTTCAATCATCGATACGTTCACCGATTTTGAAAATATGCTCTTGGCTTTGCAAAAATCAATACCTGAAAATTATCAAATCGAAACGTGCTTTTTCTGCCGTTTTTCAAGCTATCATCCTGTCGGAAACGATAATTTTGGCGCATTGGATTGTTTTAAAAATTGTAAAAATGACTATCTGAAAATTAAGGATAAACACCTCTTATTTGAACTTTATGAAAAAGAAAAAAACGGCATTTTCAAGGTAGAAGAAACGCATTATTGTGATGCCTTTCAATTGATAAAAGGAGCGGACTGGGCGTTTAAAAATCAAATTAAAGATTAAAAAGAGGCATTTATACTGAGGGGTCCTTTTTTAAAGACATAGATAAATATTTAGCCGTAACGCAACCTTGAGGTCGCGAAATATGTAAACAGTGAAAAATGTAATACATCAAACGACCTAAAGGTCATTTTACATATACGAAAAAACTACAAACAATAAGTATAAAATGGAAAAATACAGCTTAAATTTTTCATCTGAATACTATCAATTCTACATTTTAGATAGTAAAACAACCGCAGCAACGGATGCTCCCGATTTTTGGAATCCCGATGCTGGCACACGGCGTTTGGCAATCGGTGAAGGCTTGTTAGGCGTGACAATTGCAACTTACGGCAACGTCAAGAGCGAAGTAAATGTCTTAGAAAATAAACCCGAATTGTTGCCCAATGCCGACCATGTTGTGGAGGCTTCAATCCGCTTAATTTCGGGACTTTTGGAATTCAAAGACTGCACGGGTTATGAAACGCAATTGGCGATAAATCTTCCAAAAAAAACCTATCGAATACGCATCAGTTCTCACAATTTGGGCAGTGTAAAAAGTGATGAAGGAGACGATTTTTATACCATCGAGATTTGGAAAAGTCGGTTTGCGAAGCCGAAAATTTTGAAGGCTTTGTCCAATAATCCGTTCGTGTCGTGACCTTTAGCTCGAAGCGCAATAAGAAAATAATCCGCGACCTGAAAATTGCATTACATTTTAAAATTAGGCATAATGCATTCAATATCAATAAAATATAAGAACGGAATTGACGAGAATGACCTTTGGCACGTTTTCTATGGCGTTATTGGCAACCTGAAAGAAAGCGGACAAATTAATGGGCGCGAGCAACACGCCTGCATCAAAGACAACCGCATTTCGTGTTCACTTTGGACATTTTCGGAAGCCGCTTTGGATGAAAAATACCACACAGATTATGTCAAAAAAGCGATTGCAAAATTGGAAGAATTGTGTGGCTCTAAACTCGAAATTCAATACGACGGACGCGGCGAGGAAGAAGCCGAAAATGTTTGTAATTGCACAAAACACGACTATTACGTGCTGTATTATTACGGTGATTTTTCGCCAACTTGCTGCGGTTCTTGCGAGAAATTTGTGCCTTTGTTCAAAATTCCGAAACTGCACGACGACCGCATTTGGGACATTTTGGGGTGGATAAGTTCCTACAAAGCGTGTGTTCAATTGGATTTGAATTGCGGAACGGGCGAAAAATGGGCAATTGGACAAATGTCAAAATTTGATTCTGGATTGTCGAAACAAGGCAGAAAAATTGCGGCAAAATTGACCGACGTTTCGGGCGTCAAAACCTATTATTTTCTCTCAAATGTTGCCAAACGCAAGAAGGAAATCGACGTCAACCGCCCGTGTCCGAGTTGCGGCGGCGAATGGCATTTGGAGAAAGAAAAATTCGGTTATTTTAGGCATCAATGCGACAAATGTTTGCTGATGTCGGCGTATTCTAATTACCATTCATGAAATGAAAAAAAAAAATGGTGCTTTTGAGCAGTACAAAAACGGGTTCGGCGAATCAAAAAATTGTGGATTTTTTCACTCAGAAAACCACCACTTTTTTTGATACAGAAACATACCCCCTCAGTACCTTGCCCTTTTTCAACCCCGATTTAGAGATGAGTTTATTGCCTGATTCGGTGGTTGATTTTAGGCAAAAAATTGACAATGCGGACGGCGTTTTAATCTGCACACCCGAGTACATTTTTAGTATTCCCGGGATTTTGAAAAACGCTTTGGAGTGGACCGTTTCAACAATTGTGTTTCACGAAAAGCCGACGGCAATCATCACCGCAGCGTCTTCGGGCGACGCAGCGCATGCGTCTATTCAATTGATTATGCACACAATAGGCTCGATTATTCCTGAAAAATGCGCCATTTTAATCAAATCGCCAAAAGCAAAAATGAACGACTTGGGCGAGATTACAGACCTTAAAACCATCGAATTGATGGATGATTTAATTCAAAATTTAAAAGAAAACATAGGATGAAACTCGGTCGCCCGTTCAACAAATTAACTTTTTCGGAATATCTAACCTTCATTCCGATGCATGAAACGTTCTCCGATTGGAACAGTTTAGGCTTGTATCGGTCTATCCTCGAACACGAAAAATTGACACTTGACGAAAAGCGACAAGTGCGTGATTTGGCGCATACGTTTTTTCAAAAACAGTTCGATTTTCTGCAATTAAAAGACCCCAAAACGTACATCGACGTATCTTCATTGGGTCAAGAATTGACAAAAGCCGACGAAAATCAATTGTGGGAAGACGTCAAACGCAATCAGCAGAAAATATTAGAAAATAAGAAGATAAAACACCGCAATTTTGTCCATTATTCTAAGCATAATTGCGGTGTTGACACCTGCATATATTCAGGTTTGATGGTCAAACAAGGCAGTCTTTTGTGTGAACAACAAATGCGTTTCGACAGTGATAAAAATGCTTGGGCGGCTCAATTAAAATCGGAAAGACTGAAACGCGATAGGAAAAATCGTAAGGCAATTATTGACGAAAATTTGGAGGAATTAGCGTGAAAAATGCCTCAAAAACGCGTTTATACTGAGGGGGTCCTTCAGAAATAATTTTCAAAAAAAAAAAACTAAAAAATGACACCAAAATACCTACGTCAACTCGACTATATGTTTAATCGACCAACCGATGAACCCGCTTGGTATCACCGAACAGATTCTTGGAAAGAAGGCATTTTTGACGACAACACAACGGATGCTTTTATCTTCCTTGAAACCTTGTTTTTAAATGCGGAAAGAGATTTAAGTCCGTATTCAGACGAGCAAATCGGTTTGGGTTTTTCGTATATTTTTGATAATTCTTGCTCGAACATGACCCACGATTTTAAATCCGCCGATGTACTTTTTGACCGTAAAATCAAGGCATTGAACAACCTTTTTGCTTTGTTTCGCGATGTTTTGAACCCTCGATGCCCCGAAATATTGTCCGCTTTTTCGCAAGCAACACTGTCTAAAATAAGTTACATCTGTTATATGTTTTGGGATATTACGCCTTTATCAACGGCGTATGATTTCAGCTTTACGGAAGCTAAAATTAAGACCGAAGCGGAGCAAAAACCGTACAAAAATTCAAAATTGGAGACCTATAATTACTATGCTGCCATTGCCCAAGTCATGGAAAAATGTCTCGATTTGAGCAATCCCGCCTGCGTAGAAAGTGGCTTGCACGGACTTGGGCATTTGGCTTTCAACTATCCCAAAATTGCCGTTCTGATTATTGATAATTTTCTGAAAAGTGGAAAATGTAAAGATGAGAATTTGATTAATTACGCTAAAATGGCGAAAACGGGTAGGGTTCTGTAGTAGCTATGAACACGAATTTTATCGAATTGTACGTAATTATTCAAACTAAAATAATTCTTGTAATTCGTAAAATTTGATAAAATTCTTATAAAAATGGCATTTAAACTCTTAATTTACGCGTTCAATTAAAGAGTACGAAAAAACGAGACAATGAAAATTACGAAAAAAATACCCATTTGGGGCTTAAAAAAGGTCATATCGAGACTTTTCGACGTGAAGTTAAATCCTTTTGATTTTGGGAAGTATCATCCAAATTTGCCTCATGCATTGAAAGAATTGTATGCAATTGATGCCTTTTTTGCAAAGCACGATTGTGGTTTTGAGACAATTCGTTTCTTCGCAAATCAAGACCGATTAGTGACCTACGCGGATTTGAAATTGACCGAAAAGGACTTTGTTTTTTTGCGTGAAAACCAAAATAATTGGGTTTGCAAAACGAGTTTGGGTTCCGATAAAATATATTTGGAAGACCGTGTTTTTACAGAAAATAGTGGTTTTCTGAAACAAAATTTAGCCACTTTCTTAACCACTTTTGCGCTGCAAGAAATTGGTTTCAATCTGCCATTCTATATCGGTTTGCATTGTGAAAAAGTCGTTGATATTTTGCCCAATTTTAAAAAAATTGAGCCTCTGTGGTCGGATAAAAACTACCTCAATTTTGGGCATTTTAGTTATTGGATTGTGGACGACGATTGCCTGCTCATGGAAGCGGGTATGAATATTTTGGCAACAAAAAACGCCGAAAAATTAGAACATTACAAAGGAATTTTGAACCATTACACGTTTTGAAGGACCCCTCAGTATGTTCACTAAAATCAACGAAAAAAGCCTCTCTGAAACGATTCAGAAAGGCTTTTTTTATTCATCTAAAATCCTATTACAAATACGATTTCATCTCCTCCGTATTGTAAGATTTTCGCAAGCGACGAATCGCGCGCTCTTTGATTTGGCGGACGCGTTCACGGGTCAAACCGTAGTATTCGCCGATTTCTTCGAGTGTCCAAGCGTTCGCTTGATTCAAGCCGTAATATGCCGAAACCACTTCTTTTTCGCGCTCGCTGAGGATAGCCAAACCCTGTTTAACTTCTTCGCAAAGCGATTCGTCAATCAAAACTTGGTCGGGCATCGTCTCGCCCGCAACGACCATCAAGTCGAGCATCGTCGCGTCGCTGT
Organism: Saprospiraceae bacterium; assembly: GCA_043764555.1. GTDB lineage: Bacteria > Bacteroidota > Bacteroidia > Chitinophagales > Saprospiraceae > JAAFJT01. Next base: position 27,412 of record JAYUKJ010000738.1, on the reverse strand, counting down.
CGTCGCCGCCGATGTTGGCATCGACCGAAACGTGACGCGTGTTCGAGTGCAACATATTCGACACTTCGCGGGGCGTCATTTCCAACAAATCGCCCAATTCTTCGTTTGTCGGCTCGCGCTCAAACTCCTGAATGAAGCCAATGTACGCCTCGTTCACCTTATTATATGACCCCATTTTGTTCAAGGGCATACGAACAAGGCGGCTGTGTTCGACGATTGACTGCAAAATCGACTGGCGAATCCACCAAACGGCGTAAGAAATGAACTTAAAACCCTTGGTTTCGTCGAAACGCTTGGCGGCTTTCATCAAACCGACGTTGCCTTCGTTGATAAGGTCGCTCAGTGTCAAACCTTGATTTTGGTACTGTTTTGCCACCGAAACCACGAAACGCAGGTTCGCTTCGGTGAGTTTTTCAAGCGCTACTTCGTCGCCCATACGAATACGGCGCGCGAGGCTCGCTTCTTCATCAATCGAAACAAGCGGAATTTTACCGATGTCGTTGAGGTACTTATCGAGCGCCATGCTTTCGCGGCTCGTAATTTTATTGGTTATTTTTAGTTGTCGCATAGCTAAGGTTCTAAAGATTCGATATGAATACAACGAAAATACGTTGTTTTTAAGAAAAGATATTGTTATCCAACGGGCAGCTATTGACAATTTAAAAAAAAGTATTTAACTGCTTCGTTTTGACACAATTTTACAATTTTTTTGCCAAAAAAGTTCCATTTTTAAAAAATAAATTTTGAATTCTCGCAAAATAGGTTTAAAACCATCGACAAAATTCAATTGACAATAATTCATATTTTTAAAACTCTGCGTGTCAAAACATTAAGAATACTAAATCTATCTAATGCCATTTATACCCGAATGGAAAAATAGTCATTTGCAACCTTTCTTGAAAAAAGAATGTGACAGCGGTTTTTGAATTCCAAATTTCAGATTCCAAATTTCAGATTCCAGATTTCAGATTTCAAATGCCCGATTTCAAAAATAAGACCCCTCAGTATTTTGGCTTTTTTACGTTGAAGAAATGTATCAAAAACGCTGGAATAACGTAAACATTAAAGGTCTGTCGAACGCAACGCGACTTTAAAGTCGCGCTACTTTCTACTGATTATCCTTTAAAATCGTTCCATATTTTGCACCACAAATAGTTCATCCATCAATAAACGTAAAAATTATGCGCTTAATTCAAGAAAAAAATGCTTTCCTTAAAAGACACTTTAAAAACAATTTGCCCGTGTTCGATGCCTTATTTTTTACCCAATTCCCTGCATCAAGCAGAAGATTTTTTGTTATTGTATCTGCATTTATTTTGTCTTTTTCCGAAATGGCAAAAGCCGAAATTGACAGCTCTGCTTACGCCATTCAGTTGACAATTCGCGGATTGAAAGCGCCAAAAGCGGTTTTAGGCTACCATTACGGAGACCAAAAATTTATCGTGGATTCCGCAAATATTGACACTTCTACGGGGTTTATGCGCTTCGCAACGCGTAAAAAGCTGTCTGAAGGCGTCTATTTTGTCGCCATTACTGAGGGGTCCTCGAAAGGCATTTTGTTCGATTTTATTGTGGCGGGCGACCGCGATTTTTCGATTGAAACGACCTTAAACGCACCGATTGACAGTGCCAATATTGACCGCTCTTTGGAAAATACTGAGTTCTTCAATTATCAAAAAAAAGCGCGTAAAATTCAGTCCGAAATCGCTGAAATGCGTTCCATGCGCGAGCTGTTGCAACGTGCAAAAGCCGACCGCGCAACGATGGCCGAACAAGACAAAAAAATGTACGAAAAAGCCCAAGAATTAGATGTTTTTACCGTTGCACAAATCCAAAAATATCCCGATAATTACACCTCAAAACTGCTCAAATTGCTCCGCAATCCGACCGTTCCGACGGACATAAAACCGTATGGTAGCGACCGAAAACCAAATCCGAATTACGCGTTTTGGTTTCGCCAACATTATTTTGACAGCGTTGATTTCAGCGATGAACGCCTACTGAGGTCGGCTTTTTATTCCGCTAAATTGGGGCAATTCGTTAGTCAAATTGCCCCGCCGACGCCCGATTCTATGACGTTTTATTTAGATTTAATTTTGGATAAAGCGCGCGCCAACAATTTGACGGTCTATCAATACACCTTGCGTTGGTTGACAAATCTGTTTGATTCCAACATCGAAAAGCCGTTTTCGGACACTTACTTGGTGCATTTGGTGGAAAAATATCAGCACGCAGCCGACGCAGGAACCGACAAAGCGACGCTCGAAAGGCTTGATTACAAGGTAGTTGCGTTCAAACCAAACCTGATTGGCAGCCTCGCACCGCCCATTTTGTTGCCCAATACTGAGGGGTCCTTGACGGCGCTTGCAGCGTCAAAATCTGATTACACGTTGCTCATTTTTTACAGTGCTTTGTGCAAACATTGTAAAGAATCCATGCCGAAAATTCAACAAGCGTTGCAAATGACTGACAGCACCAAAATCTCCGTTTTCACGGTCTGCACGGATGGTTTGAAAGACGCGTGGTTGGGGTTTTTAAGCGAATTAAAAATGGAAAATTGGACGAATGTTTTAGATGCCAAAACAGATTCAGACATTCAAAAAAAATACGCCACGTGGAATCTACCAACGCTGTATTTGGTTGATAAACAGAAAAAAATTGCCGCAAAACGGCTGAAAGCGGAAGATTTGCCCGATGTCGTTAAGGCGATTTTTTCGGATAAGAAATAATAGATTTTAACCCATAAAAAAGGATTTAGAGGCAATGCCTCTAAATCCTTTTTTGTTTAATGTTTCAGATTTGACAACCTTTAAAAAGTAAACCCAAACGACACTTTTATTTCAATCTGTTGATGGGCATCCAAGACTAAATTGTCGGGAGCAATCCACGTTTTATGGAGATTTTTTATTTGAGGTAAAACGGATACATTCGCAAACAGTTTATTGCTTTTATAAACCAAAGTTGGACCAGCGAACAAAGCCACATACGCCAAGCCGACGCCTTGAAGGCTTTGCGAATTTGTCCGAACTTCGCAGCCGTAAGCGAAATTTGAACCGTCCAAAAAGTGCAAATATCCTAAGTTAAACGCGTAATTCGGCATCAAATTGACCGCCGAATACGTGGGTTCCATCGTATTTTTAAACGATGTTGCGGCATAAGCATTATTGGCGGAAGCGTTAATAATTTCCGTTTCATTCTTGATATTACAGAAACTTGCCGACGCATTGAGCGCCAAGTAGTTGTTGCCAAACGCCTTATCGATAATCAATTTTGGCGTGAAAATATGGTAATTAGAACCCACCGTCAACTCATTTGACACCGCCAAACCAATCGGGTCAACTTCCGCATCGGCGAGCCGAACCTTGGCGTTTATTGATAACGAATAATCTTTTTTATCGGTAACAAATGCGTTGTATTGACGCGTTTTTTGGTCGTATGCATTGACTTCATTGCTCACAAAAGATTCGCTAAAGACACTCAAAGAGGCGCCAATTGATACGCAAGGATTGATGCTTTTTTGGTAAGCAACGCGTCCATAATTGCCGTTAAAATACATATTTCCACCGTTTTTACGCTCATAACTCATTTGTAATACGTGCGTGCCACGGGGCAAAACGGTTGAAACGGCCGTGTTAGAGAAATACAAATCTTGGGCGGACAAGAAAGAGCAACAAAAAAACGTTGAGAGAACGAAGGATAGGCTTAAAGTTTTCTTCTTCATGTGAAATAGTTTTAAAGTAATTTTTTAAATCAGTTATAATGCGTTGAGGATTCAATTTTTATACCGAAAAAAAATAATGCATACTTTAATCTGATTGTTCACTTCAAAAAAGGACCCCGCAGTATATGACTTCTTTGCGGCATCCCGATTCTTCTTCGGGGAAAGCCGTTTTTAGACTTTTTGAATAAAAAAATCGGTTTACCTTCGCCCTTAATTATTCCAAATTTCAGATTCCAAATTCCAAGCAACCACAAGCTCACAACTGGAATTTGAAATTTGAAATTTGAAATTTGGAATTTGAAATAAATAAATAAATAAGATAATGGCAAAAAAACCAACGCTCGCTAACATCAAAAACACGGAAGGATTTGACCGTTTTGACGATGTTTTTACCGAATTTACAGGCGATAAAATTGTCTCAATTCAAGAGAATCATGCTAACAATTCGGCAGCTTTTCTATTCAAAACGGCGTCTAAAATTCAATTGAAATTGACTTTTCTTAGAGAAGATATTGTGCAATTGAGCTACACTTTTAGGCGCGATTTTATGCGCGAACCTCTGTACGCTTTGAGCGATGAGGCGCGGGTTTGTTTGATAGAAAAAACGAATGAATTCGACCTAAAATCAAGCGAAACGACCGACAACTATTTGTTTGAAACAGACAGATTCAGCTTGACAATCAACAAGTTAGACCTTAAAGTTTCCATTTTTGATAAAAATAATGCCCAAATTATTGCTGATACTGAGGGGTCCTATTTTCGCGAAACTTTAATGCTTGGAACGACCGAAATTAGGTGCCGGCAAGCGGCGCCCGAAGGCACGGTTTATTACGGTTTGGGCGACAAAAGTACGTCGTTGAATTTACGCGGAAAACGCTTTGAAAATTGGTGTACGGACGCTTACGCTTACGGCGAAAAAACCGACCCGTTGTATCGGGCAATCCCGTTTTTTTATGGACTAAATGCCGACAACAATGCCTACGGTTTGTTTTTTGACAACCCGTATAAAGCGTTCTTCGACTTTGATTCCAAAGGAAATAACGAGTTAGAATTTGCCGCCGAAGGTGGTGATTTGACGTACTATTTCATCGCTGGACCGCAACTTTTAGAAGTTGCAAAAAGCTATATGTGGCTCACGGGCAAGCCTGAATTGCCGCCGATGTGGGCGCTCGGTTTTCATCAATGTCGGTGGAGTTATTTCCCCGAAAAGCGCGTGAAAGAAGTGGCTGAAACGTTCCGAAATTTAGAAATTCCGTGCGACGCGATTTATCTCGACATTGATTACATGGACAATTACAAATGTTTCACTTGGAACAAAAAGCATTTCCCGAATCCCAAAGCGTTGATTTCTGATTTACAAAACATTGGTTTTCAAACAGTTGTGATGATTGACCCCGGGATTAAAGTCGAGGACGAATATGCCGTTTATACTGAGGGGTCCTTGAAAAATTATTTTTTGAAGCGTCCCGATGGCGAATTATTGATTGGGCAAGTCTGGCCCGGCGACAGCGTTTATCCCGATTTCACAGACCCAAAAGTGCGCGCTTGGTTCGGCAATTTATACGAAGAATTGTACAATCGAGACGGCGTTTCGGGCTTTTGGAACGACATGAACGAACCCGCAAATTTCAAGGTTGAAGCGCGGACAATTCCGACCGACGCGCGGCACAATTACGAAGGCATTGGCGCGAGTCATAAAAAAGCGCACAATGTTTACGGGATGCAAATGACGCGCTCAACGACGGAAGGTTTGCGGAAATTGAACCCCGAAAAACGTCCGTTTTTGCTCACCCGAGCGACTTACAGCGGCGGACAACGTTTTTCTGCCGTTTGGACGGGCGATAATATTGCAAGTTGGGAACATTTGGCGATTGCAAATCGGCAAACGCAACGTTTGAACATCAGTGGTTTTTCTTTTTCGGGCAGCGATATTGGCGGTTTTGCGGACAAATGCACGGGCGAATTGATGGTTCGGTGGTTGCAACTCGGCGCTTTTCATCCGTTTTATCGCGTGCATACGGCGGGCAATAATGCCGCAGGAGACGCGCTCGAAGATTGGGAAACCGTGGCAAAAGCCGCCGCAATTGACCGATTGGACCAAGAACCGTGGAGTTATGGCGACGTTTACACGCCTTTGGCGAAGGCGGCGATTGAGTTACGCTATCGCCTCCTGCCCTATTTGTATTCCGCTTTTTGGAAAAATACGCACGATGGCACGCCGATTCTAAAGCCTTTGCATTTTGTTTTTCAAAGCGACGAAAACATTAGAGGAGTAGAAAATGAATTTATGTTTGGCGACCAATTACTCATCAGTCCCGTTGTGAAAAAAGGTCAAAAAAAGCAGACTTTATATTTGCCAAAAGGAACTTGGTTTGACTACGAAACGGGCGCGCAACACGTTGGTAATCAAAACATTACAATTAAGACACCCCTCAGTAAAATACCGATTTTTGTTGCCGCAGGCGCTGTTATTTCGCATTATCCCGTGCAGCAATTCGTGGGAGAAAAGGTGATTCAATCGTTAGAATTAAAAGTTTATTTTAGCACTACTTACACTGAAACGGAACTGTACGAAGACGCGGGCGAAGGCTTGGGTTACAAACGCGACAAAGCGTTTTCAGTTACTCAATTCAGTGTTTCCACTACCGAAGATGCCTTTATTTTGAGCCGATTTGTGGACGATGTTATCTACGATTCTGATACACACTGGGCAACAAAAGCGGGTTTTGAGATTGAATTTATCGGCGTTCCTTTCGTCGTTAGTTCGGTTGAAATTGATGGAGAAGTGGTCGATTTTCAATTGGTTGGAACGGTTTATAAAGTTAGTGTTGATTATAAATTTCATGAAATTATTTTGGCTAATTCATCGTATAAACACGATTAATCTCAATGGCTCAAACAATATAAAATATCAATTCTAATTTTTAAACAGTTTTTTATATCGTTTTATCGATTCACCAAAAATACCAACCAAATATTATTTTTTTCATTCAAAAAAATCGTTTCAAAGCTCAAAAAACAGTTTTACACTGAGGAGTCCTTTGGAAAGCAAAAAAATTGGGCAACTTTTTCAAAAGTTGCCCAATTTAAAATCTTCTAAAAATTAGACATTAGTACTGTTCTTTTTCGTTCGGAAAATCACGTGATTTCACATCGCCGACGTAGTTGCCGACGGCGGTTTTCATATCATCAAAAAGATTGGCGTAACGACGCAGAAACCGCGGTTGAAATTCCTTGTTGATGCCCAACATATCGTGTAAAACCAACACCTGTCCGTCGCAACCGCCGCCTGCACCGATGCCGATTGTCGGAATGGCAAGGCTTTTACTCACTTCGGTTGCCAATTTAGCGGGAATTTTTTCTAAAACCAAGCCAAAACAACCCAATTCTTGGAGCAATTTTGCGTCTTCGCGGAGCTTATCGGCTTCTGCTTCCTCCTTGGCGCGAACGGTGTAAGTGCCAAATTTATAGATGCTTTGCGGCGTCAAACCCAAGTGTCCCATGACGGGAATGCCCGCCGACAAAATGCGTTTGATGGACTCCGAGACCTCTTCGCCGCCTTCCAATTTTACGGCGTGCGCTTCGGATTCTTTCATAATACGTATCGCCGATTCGAGCGCGACAATCGAGTTGCCTTGATAAGAACCAAAAGGCAAATCGACGACAACTAAGGCGCGTTTTACGCCCCGAATGACCGATTGAGCGTGATAAATCATTTGGTCGAGCGTGATTGGCAACGTCGTTTCGTGACCCGCCATAACGTTACTTGCCGAGTCGCCGACGAGAATCACGTCGATTCCAGCCTCGTCAACAATGCGCGCCATCGAAAAATCGTAAGCCGTCAACATGGCAATGCGCTCGCCGTTGCTTTTCATTTTGAGCAGCGTATTGGTCGTAATCCGCTTAATTTCTGAGTGAACTGACATATTTTAAATGATGAATTATAAATGATAAATGATGAATTTAACGACAGCCCAAAGCTGAATTGACGGGCGAAAGGTAGTTGCATTCGTGGAATTTCCAAGAAAAGGCCCCCTCAGTATTTTAGCGTTTTTTTTGTTGAAAGTGTTGATTTCTAAGCAATTGTCGAAAGATTTTAAATATTTCCAACATTTTGATGCTTTTGGAAAGCAAAAAAATCTATTTTTGCCCCATGAAAATGCTGATTCAATTCCTCAAAGTGACAAGTTTGACTTGCCTTTTTTTCGTTGCCAATAGCTGCAACGACGAACTAAACCTCGTAGAGCCGAATAAGGCGCAGACGCCAATCATCTACGGTTTTTTGTCGCTCAACGACACAGCGACGTATTTGCGCGTCGAACGCTCGTTTATAAGTGCGAAAAGTAGCGCAATCGAACTCGCTAAAGTCGCCGATTCCCTGACTTATCCCGCCAATGTGGAGGTGTATTTGGTGCGTGTAGGCAGCAATGAGCGCTTTTTATTGCAAAAAGTCGATGGCAATACGGAAGGTTATCGCCGCGACACGGGCGCTTTTGCATCAACACCTAACTATTTGTATAAAATCAAAAACAGCATATTGGCGCTCAAAAGCAACGAACTTTGGCGCGTTGATGTGCAGCGAAAAGGTGAAACCAAGCCGCTCGCTCAGGCGCTCACGCAGGTCATTGGTAGTTATGAAATCGTTTCGCAGCTGGCCATGAACACCGTTTCATCGTTTGCGGTAGCTTGTGAAACAGTTGACGGAACAACGACTAAAAGCGACGTTTCGGCGCGTTTCTACGCGATAAAAGTAATTTTTAATTACGAAGAAACCCTCGGCGGCGTCACAACAAAAAAGCACGTGGATTGGGCTTTTTCAAACAATTCAAGGCGTTTAGGCGCCATCTCGGCGGGTTACGACGAACAACGGTTTCAGAAAAGTGGGAACGAATTCTATCAATTTCTCGGTCAAGCGATTTCCGCAACGGCGGGCGCGGGACGGCTTTTTAAGACGATTGACATCGAAATCACGGCGGGCGGGCAAGAAGTTGTGGATTTTTTGAGCGTCGGCGTTGCCAATCTCGGCATCACGGGTTCGCAGACAATTCCAATTTACACCAATGTATATGAGAAAAATATAAACCCAATAACCAAGATAGGAGAAAATCCTTATTTGGGTGTTTTTGGCTCACGCAATACGTTTTCTAAGAAAGGTTTTTTCCTCAATGACGGGTCGCTTGAAGCCTTGAAAACGGGAAGTTTCACGCGACAATTAAATTTTCGTTAAGAAAAAGGACTCAAAACGGCGTTTCCCGAAGGAGAATCGGGATGCCGTAAGGACGTCATATACTGAGGGGTCCTTTTTGAGCGTCTTTAGATTTGACAACTTTTTAAAAAGCTGCCAAATCTTGCAACGACGGTTTTAAATCGTTAAATTTTCTTTAAAATAAATAGACAGCCAAAAGATGCTTTTAAATGTAAGGTGTTGGTTATCAATCAATTAAATTAATATTCAATTATCTTTTACTATCTAATTATCTTTTCAATCCCTTTTTTTTCTCCGTTTAAAAATTACTTTTGCGCCACTTTTACGTCATATAGTGTGAAAGGGAATTAAAAAAATGCAGCATTGGCGCGCGATTAAATATCTGTTGAATGTCGATTTTAAAGCATTTAATCCGTGATAATTCGCGTAAATCTGTGGACACTCATAAGTAATTACTAAAAAAAACAAAACAGTCAATAATGAGACTTACAAAAATCGCGCTTTTTTGCGCTCTATTTTTTACGCTGATGGGCGCTGCAAACGCGCAGAAAATTGGACATACCAATGCAGGAAATTTACTCGCTTTGATGCCCGAGGCGGCTAAGGCGGACAGTGTTTTGGTCATTTTCAGAAATGAAAAAATGATGAAAGGCGACTCAATGGGCAAGATGTTTGAGCGCGAATACAAGGCATTCGTGGAAGCCTACAATGCGGGTACGGTGTCGGCGGCAAATGCGCAAAAAAAGCAAGAAGAATTGCAAAAAGCGCAACAATATTTGCAGAGTTACGGCAAAAGCATGGAAGAAGATTTAGGCATTTTGCGCCGTCAATTGTTGCAACCACTCGTTGGCAAATTGGACGAAGCGATTCGCGCAATTGGCAAAGAAGGCGGCTATCAAGTCATTTTTGACACAAGCAACGGCTCGGCTCTTTTTGCTGCCGAAAGCGACGATATTACCGCTTTAGTAAAGGCTAAATTGGGTTTGAAAGACAAGTAATTTTCTTAAAACCGACGATAAAAAAATCCCGATTTTCGCAAGAGAATCGGGATTTTTTAATATAAAACAAAAACCCGAATACGCACTGCGCTTCGGGTTTTCGACTCACCTAAAATCTAAAATGTATGAAAAAACTAATTACTAATTTCCTTACTTGAAAACTATGTGCCAAAGATGCAGGGAAGTGTTAAATACGTTGCCTGACTTTAGATGAAATAGCTAAATATATCGTCTAAGAACGACAGAATTAAGTTTTATGTTTCATCAGGTTGAAATTTTATTCAATTGATAGTCAATTCTTTACATTCGCTTAACATACTCAGAAGATAGGATAGTTGAATAAAAGAAATTAGAAAATAAAAAATTTGTTGTTTTTTAATTAAAATTAATCCAGAACGGGTATTGCCTAACGGACTAAATTTTCTCACCGAAGAATTGATTATTTTTAACGAATAAAAAAGGCAATTAAACGAAACAAAAACAGTTGATTAAAGCAGATATTTTATCTTTGTAACCATACATAAATAGAATATCAATATGAAAATATTAGTAGCTGAGGATAATTTGATGAATCGCCGCCTGATGGAGCTTTGGCTCTCGGAATGGGGTTACGCGTTTGACATGGTTGAGAACGGGCGTCTCGCTGTTGAGCAGTTTGGCCGCGACACTTACGCACTCGTTTTGATGGACATTCAGATGCCCGAAATGGACGGATTGACGGCCTCTCGACACATTCGGCAAGACTACCGCTCGGAAGTGCCGATTATCGCAATTACCGCGAAAGGACAGGAAAGTTGCGACAACTGTGCGGCATATGGTATCACAGAAATTTTGAATAAGCCGATTCAAGAAGACCTTTTGAAACAAAAAATTGAGCGTTATACTGAAGCGATAACACCGAATGAACAAGTCGGTTTTGACAATATGAGCCGTTTGACGCGCTCCGTTATCAATTTAGATTATTTGACAGGGATTTCAAAGGGTCGTAAAGAATTTGTTATTGAAATGGCGCGCCTTTTTGTCCTTCAATTTCCCAAAGAACTCAATGCTGCCGAAAATGCTTTGGCGCACAACGATTTTGTAGGCTTGGGAAAAGCGGCACACAGCATGAAATCAACCGTTGGTTTTGTCGGAATGCACGCGGGTGGTATGCAATTAATTTCGGAATTGGAACGAAAATCAAATGATGTTACAATGCCTTCGACATCTGCTCAAACCTTGTCGATGTTGTTCAACCAAGTGAAAAAAATTGGTTTTAAAGCGGTTACTGAGATGAAAAATTATTTGGCAGATAACGCTTAAAGCAATGAAAATAAAAAAAAACTGTCTTTCGCTTAGTTGCGAAAGACAGTTTTTTTATGCCCTATACTGAGGGGCCCTATTTTTTTTACGCTTACAAAAAATGTATCATATCCGTCAATTTTAAAATGTCGTGAGTCGGTTTTTCAACCGTTTTTTGTTGCGCAGGGTTGTAGAAAACTGTGTAAAATTCGGCATTTATGGCACCTTTTATATCGGCTTCGTAATTGTCACCAATCATCAAACTACTTGATACTGAGGCATTTGCGCATTTCAAAGCGTAGTCGAAAATCGCTTTATCTGGCTTTAAGGCTTTGGCTTTATCGACGGTAATGATTTCTTCAAAATAGTGCAAAATGCCCGAGCTTGTCATTTTTTGCGTCTGCAATTCATGATACCCATTGCTCAAAATGTGGAGTTGATAATTGGGCTTTAAGTAATCCAAAACGGCAATTGCGCCTTCAATCAAGGCTTTTTTATTGGGCAGTAATTGCAAGAAAAAATCATTGATTTCCAAGCCAAAAGATTCCTCAATTTCGACACCCACGTTTGCAAAAGCCGTTTTAAATCGGCTTCGGCGGAGTTGGTCGGTTGTGATTAATTTTTGTTCCAACAATGCCCAATAATGGTGATTGGCTTCGCTAAATTTTTCGCAGAAAAGGGTTATATCCTCAACGCCCAAGGCCTTTAGATTAAAATGTTCGTGAATGTCAAGTAGGCAGTCGTGGGCGTTTTGCTCAAAATCCCAAAGCGTGTGGTCGAGGTCGAAAAAGAGGTGTTTGTAAGGATAAGGCATAGAAAAAAATATTTTTTTTGAAAAAAGAGGACCCCTCAGTATAAAAGCCATTTTTAGGCTTATTCAACGTCTAAGCGCATCGGCCGAGCGTGCAATTCGGTTCCATGCACCAAAACGACGAAGGCTTTTAAGTTAGGTCGTCCAGTGAATTTTTTAGTTACCATGTAGTTCATTAATTGAATTTCGGCTTTGTCCAATTCTTTTTCGACGTTGACAATTTCGCCTTTTTTGACGTATTTTAATTCAAAAGCGACCTCAAATTTGACGGCATAACCGCGAATTGTTTCTAAAAAAACGTCAACATATTGGCGTTCGGCCTCAAACTCAGAATGAACGTAGTAAAATTTTTGTTGGTGCAAAAGGCTGACAAAAATGGCTTTTAGCGACATTTCGTTGAAGTCTTTCGTATCGCGTGTGGACAAAACTTTGATAACTTCCGTCACCTTATCGTAGAGTAATTGCGGGTTGCCCCATTTTGCCAATTCGCGAATTGCAAAATTCAAATCATTGTTATCAATCGGCAATCCCGCTTCTTCTTTTATCACTGAAATAAAATAATCAGCGTATAATTTAGAGATAACATAATTGGGAAACGTGAAAACGTGCGAACCCAATTCTTCTGAACGAATGGTCAAAAAACCCATGTAAAACAGCAAACTAACGAGGTCGTCGCGACTAAAATCCTTTTGTAAACTGAATTGATGCGTCAACTCCGCCGTAATTTCGCCCGTATCGGTCAAAATTCGGAGGGCATTGATGTTGTCGTGTTCGCGTTGCTGAATCTTAAAAAGATTGCGAATTTTACTGTAATCACTCGCAATATTGGGGTCTAAAAGATTGTCGGGATACCTACCTTCGGCTTGAAACTGTTCCGCAAAATACAACACCATATCTGGATTGTAAACGTGAGAAGCGGCTCTTATGTGGAACAAATAACCATCGTACCAATCCCGTAAGTCATTCAAAACGGGCGTTATTTCCTCCTTTTTTACGTCAATTCCTTCCAAAATCCCACGAACTTCGTGTTCTTCAAAACCCATCATACTGTGAAAAGCTGGACGCAAGGAAATATTGGAACCAATATTAAAACCACTCGTCATGCTATCCAAAGTGATAGGCGACACACCCGTTATAAACAATCGGTCAACAATGCTGCTGCCCGTTGCCGTTTTTATGGTTTCATAAAACTTCCGAACAAAGCCGTTTTCAGTTACCGATTTCTCAAAATATTTGAAATTAAAAGAGATTAATTCATTCGCAAAATGGTCGTATTCGTCAATTAACAGGTAGATTTTGGGTAAATTCTGTTCTTTACGAGTTAATGCATATTGGAGAAATAACGCTTTTAACACTTCATTCGGTTCCGTATTTGATAGAATGGAATCGCGCATTTCGTTAGAAAAAAAAGTGTCATATTTCTTTAAAAACACACTCACGCCCTCTCGAACATTTTTCAAAAAACCGTCAAAAGTTTTTTCAGGCGTACTCGTTTGAATCCGACTAAATTCGAAGGACAAAACCATGTATATATTTGCCAACGGCGTCGGATTTTTACCAATGTCTAATTGTCCAAAAATATCCCCAAACTGCGGTTGGTATTCTAAGCCATAATAGTGTTCCAACATGGACACAAAAAGGCTTTTGCCAAACCGACGCGGGCGCAAATAATAGAGAAACGTGGGCAATGCTTCCAAATCTCTGATAAAAGACGTCCTATCTTGATAGAAATAACCATCAAGGATAACTTTCTTAAAATCACTCTGTCCATAAGGAATTTTCAGCATATTGACTTTTTTTAAATTGACATTACTGAAAGCAAAAGTAGGATTTTCTTCAATAAAAGCGTTAAAAAGTTGAAAAACGTAAAAAAAGGACGTTTATACTGAGGGGTCTTATTTTTGATAAAAAAGAGGACCGCTCAGTGTAGGAGCCATTTTTTGCTCAAAAATGAGTAAAAAATCCTATTTATACTGAGGGGTCCTCTTTTTCTATTTTAGATAGATTTCATATACGTTTCCAAATCTTTATCGCCGCGTCCCGACAAATTTATGACCACCACATCGTCTTTTTTGAACGTCAATTTGTCCAAAGCCGAGAACGCATGAGCTGTTTCTAAGGCGGGAATAATGCCTTCCGTGCTTGAAATATCGAACGCCGACGCCAAAGCCTCCGCATCCGTCACCGCCAAAGCAATTGCTCGACCCGACTGAATCAAATGCGCGTGCAAAGGTCCAATACCAGGATAGTCAAGCCCTGCGGAAATAGAATGCGGCTCCACAATTTGACCATCTTCGGTTTGCATCAACAGCGTTCGCGAACCGTGAATGACGCCGCGAGTGCCAAGCACCGACGTTGCCGCCGATTTGCCCGAGTGAATCCCCTCGCCCGCCGCTTCAACAGCGACTAAAGTGACCGAAGGTTCGTCCATAAAATGATAAAAAGCACCCGCCGCATTTGAGCCGCCGCCAACGCACGCAATGACGTAATCGGGCAATTCGCGACCGATTTTTGCCTTCAATTGCTTCCGAATTTCTGCCGAAATGACCGACTGAAAACGCGCCACCATATCGGGATAAGGATGCGGTCCAACGACCGAACCGATGATGTAATGCGTATCTTCTGGGCGATTTATCCATTCACGAATTGCCTCATTTGTTGCATCTTTCAAGGTTTGACTGCCCGACACCGCAGGCACCACCGTCGCGCCAAGCATCCGCATCCGCGCCACATTTGGCGCTTGCCGTTTGATGTCCACCGAACCCATAAAAACGACGCATTCCATGCCCATCAACGCACAAACCGTTGCCGTTGCCACGCCGTGTTGACCCGCGCCCGTTTCGGCAATAATCCGCTTTTTACCGAGTCTTTTGGCGACCAAAATCTGCCCAATTGTGTTGTTAACCTTGTGTGCGCCCGTGTGACACAGGTCTTCGCGCTTCAAAAACACGGTACAGCCGTAGCGTTTCGACAAGTTTTCTGCCAAATACAAAGGTGTAGGACGACCCACAAAATCAGCTAAAAGCGACTTGAATTCCTTCTGAAAATCCTTAGATTTCATGATTTTCAAATACTGTTTCCGCAATGTTTCGACATTGTGGTGCAACATTTCGGGGATAAATGCGCCGCCGAATTCGCCGTAAAAACCGTTCGCATCCACTGCGAAAGAAGGCTTTAGAGGATTGAGTTTTTTTTCTGAGAAGTAGGCTTCCATTATTTTTTATTTTTGTTTGATAATTTCTTGATTTTAATATTTTTATAAACTTAGCAGGTAAAACTTTGTCGCTTTTTTCCCTTCAAGAGGGATCTTGTCGGCGCTTTTTGTCGTTCTTTAGAAAATACAAAGACAAGATTCCTCCTGAATGACAAAAAAGGGACCCCTCAGTATATGACGTTCTTACGGCATCCCGATTCCTCTTCGGGAAGACCTCGTTTTTCGCAAAAATACATCCGCAAAACGAAAAACGTGCGACCTCTTTCAAGAAGCCGCACGTTTTTTCTAATTAACGCTCAATATAAACAAGCAAGTTAGTACATCACAGCCGTATTCGGTTCTGTAATAACCCATTCTCTGCCCAAATGTTTAGTCAAAAGGTAATAAAATACGGGACGGTATTTCGGCGTGTTGCCCATTCGAGTGTTCACGACGTCAATTGCACCGTCAAGGTCTGCGTCATCGTTCAAACCGAGACGACCTTTCAAGAAATTATTCTTGATGGTATTGCGTTCAGTTGCCGCTTTTACGTTCACTGTTGCAGCACCTTCCACCGTGTTTGTCAAGTTAGCCAGAAGGTCTTCTTGCATATCAGGAAAATTCAAATAGCTAACAATCAACGTTTTATACACATCAACTTTTTCGCTAAACGCCATTTCTTCCGTGATAACGAGTCTCAGAGTTTGCGATGCAACGGGCGCGTTTGCTTGCGAAACGGTTTCAGCCGCCTGTGCCGACAAAGCCGAAACAGTGATGGTACGCTTTGTTGTCGTAGTCGTTGTTTTAGGCGTGGCAGTTGTTGTTTCAGTTGTTGTGGCAACCGTTTTCGCAGTCGTTTTGCCCGTTGTTTTAGGCGCAACAATTGTTTTTTCAGTCGTTGTAGCAACCGTTTTAGCCGTTGTTTTGGTCGCCGTTTTCGTCGTTTTTTTAGACGAATAAAGACTTGTTAAACCGAATTCTTCGAGCAACAAATAATAGAAAACAACGCGGTATTTTTTGCGATTTGACGAACCCATGATGCCGCAAACGGTCTTGATTGACTTATCGAGTTCGGCAGAATCCGCCATTTTAAGGTCGCGAATCAAGAATAATTCTTTAACGCGCTTCAATTCGTTTTTATCTGAGCAAGCGACGAGTGCCGCATCTGCATCATAAATACTTGGTCCGAGGACTTCAGCGAGGGCAACTAAAACCGACTCATCGGCGTCCGTTCTGTTGAGTTTTTCGGACATGAATGACTTGTAAAGCGCAATGGCTTCTTCAAATTTTGTCATTTTTACTGGATTTTTATTGATTTAAAATACTGTTTTACGTGATTTTAAAAGCAATTAAGAATCACGTTTTTTTCATTTAACGCCGCAAAGGTAAAAACAGTATTTCAATTAATTGTTAACGCCGAAAAGTCCGAAAAACGGTTAAAACGCTTAACTATTCCAAAGCCAAATTTTATTTGGTTTACATAATGTGAATTTTACAATAAGCCGCTAAATATTTTTTACAAACCAAATAATATTGTTGAAAAAAAAGTCATATTTTTTTTAAAAAATTTGTTTTTCTGCTTAAAATGACCAAAAACAATGTATTTTCTACCTAAAACCGAAGGTCTTCAACGAATTTTTTCAACATCGGTACATCTTTCAAAGCGGGTGAAATCTCAAATTTCGAGTTCAAATCCACGCCATAAAACATCGGATGTTCAATCGCTCTTATCTCCTCAACATCTGGTGCCGAAATGCCGCCGCTTAGAAAAAAAGGCGTTTGCCCTTCATATTGATTCAAAATTGCCCAATCAAATTTCTGCCCACTGCCGCCGTGCAAAGGCGTTTTAGTGTCAAATAAAAACTTATCCGCGAATCCATCAAACGACTTTGTTTCGTTAAAATCGAAAGAATTGTCAACGGAAAACGCTTTCCAAACTTCCATTTTCGAAGCATTAATCGCCAACTCATTTTTAAATGCGCTGATTTTTGAAGCATTAGTTGCTAATTCATTTTTAAGCGCATTCAATCTTGAAAGATTCATTGCAACGTCATTTTTAATTGCAATCAATTTTGCTGGATTAACTACTAACTCATTTCCAATTGCATTTAGTTTTGCCGTGTTGATTAAAATTTCTTCTCTAAGTGCATCCAACTTTGAACTATTATTCTCAAAAGCGTCGTCAAAATTTTTTAATTTTGAACCAAGTGCATTTAATTTCAAATATTTAGTTTTTAATTCCTCAATATACTGAGGCGTCTCTTTTCCGTGTAGTTGAATGACATTTAGCCCAAATTCTCGCACTTTTCCTAACAAAAAATCAAGGTCTGCATTGACAAAAACGCCGACTTTTTTAAGATTGGGCAACTTTTTAAAAGTTGTCAAATCGGGAATTGTAGAGACGTAACGCGCCGATTTTTCGTAAAAAATAAAGCCCATATAATCAATTGGCAATTCCGTTAATGCGATAACATTACGGGTATCTCGCATACCGCAAACCTTGATTTTCAACGGATTAGCTACTTTTTTCATCATAAAATGGAGTTTTAATTTTTCACTGTATTGCTTTTCACCAATGACTTCATAGCCCAATTTTTTATACCATCGGAGGTTACTAAAACTTTTAAATCCCGTGAATAATTTAAAGAAATGAGGATTCGGAAAATGGTTTTCAAGCGTCTTAATTAAGATAGTTCCCAAACCGCGTTTCTGATAATCGGGATGCACACTTAGGCGCTCAATATGCACAATATTGTTCTCAAAACTGCCTCTACCACTCGCCACAATTTGACTATCAATGACAATTTTCAGGATTATTTTTTGATAAAAATC
This sequence comes from Saprospiraceae bacterium, assembly GCA_043764555.1. Classification (GTDB taxonomy): domain Bacteria; phylum Bacteroidota; class Bacteroidia; order Chitinophagales; family Saprospiraceae; genus JAAFJT01. The sequence goes on along the minus strand of JAYUKJ010000738.1, from coordinate 9,370 downwards.
ATGCTGAATATCGGCTAAAGTCTCCGTCAAAGGTGGCAATTTATCGTCGTCATAAAGGATAGCTTCACTCTGAAAAGTCACCTTTTGCAAAGCTAAAATGTCGGTTAAATCTTCAAAACTTGCGGGTATTGCGGAAGGTTTCATCCTATTTTATCTTTTAATTTTTGAAACAAAATCAGCAATCGCCGCGCTCGGATTTTCCGTTTTCATAAACGCTTCGCCAATCAAAAAACCTTCAAAACCATACCCCCTCAGTATCTCGATGCTTTTGGGGTCGGAAATGCCACTTTCGGCCACTTTTACAAAGCGGTCGGGAATCATTGACGACAAATCAATCGAAGATTGTAGGCTCACTTCAAAAGTTTTCAGGTTCCGATTGTTCACGCCGACGCAATCAACGGCATCCGAAATTTTGTCTAATTGGTCTGCTGAATGCATTTCTAACAAAACTTCTAAACCCAAATTATGGGCGAATTTTGCGAGATAATCGACTTCTTTTGCGGTCAAACACTCCGAAATCAACAAAACAACATCCGCACCGTAAGCTTTGGCTTCAAAAATTTGGAACTCATCGACCATAAAATCTTTCCGCAAAATGGGAATATTTACCGCCTTTCGCGCCTCCGTCAAATCGGCAAAAGAGCCTCCGAAAAAATCTGTATCCGTCAAAACCGACAAACACGCCGCACCCGCCGCCGCGTACCCTTCGACAACTTCTCGCACGTTGGAATGTTCCCTAATCCAGCCCAATGACGGCGATTTTCGCTTGTGTTCGGCAATAATACCCGTCGAATTTGCCCGTTTCAACGACCGTTTTAAACTAAAACACGGCTCTTTGAAATACGGCATTTGGGTCAATATATTGACGGGATGCGTTTTTTTGCGTTCCGCAATTTCGATTCTTTTGCGCTCAATTATTTTATCTAAAATTGTCATTTTTTTAATGATAGATGATGAAGGATAAATGATGAATTTTTATACTAATCAAAGAAAAACGGTCAAAAAATGGCTTTATACTGAGGGGTCCATTAACGTCGGCGAGGTTTGAAACCTCGCCGACGTTTAAAATACATCGACGTTTTGACCACAAAATAATCGGGCGACCAAATTAATTTGGTCGCCCGATGCCGCAAAATTAAGCGTTTTAGTGGTGCTTTTATTTACGTTTTTTTTATTTATTTTCAATTAAAATAAAAGCCATTCGGCGCAACGCCAACGCCCGTTTTAATATTTAATTTCATCGTTTTGGTAGCGGGGTCAAATACATAAACCTCGCCGCCAGTTGTGAAACCTTTAGCATCCGCGACATACAAATAACCCGTTCTCGGGTCAATACCCAAACCGTAGAGCTTGACAAATGCCGCATTTTCTAAAAATACTGAGGGGTCTTTTTTATCAAAATTAGCGGGGTCTTTTGCGTAAACTTTTTTGCCCGCAAGGAAATAAAGCGTCGTTTTTGAATTATCCAACGCCAGAGAATTGGCGCCTGAAGGTAAGTTTTCAAACGTAGCGACCACCTTTTCTTCGCGAATTTGAATTAATTTCGACGCTTTTTTGTCTTGAGCCAGCGAAAAATCATAACCCGCACAAAGCACCCAAATATTGCCATTATTGTCGGCAACAATATCTTTCGGCGCAAGTCCCACTTGAATCTTTGTGGGTTTGAGCGTATCGGCGTTATTTATCGTATTGACGATAACAACGGTCGAATCTTCCCCAAAACCACCGTCGTTGACTGCCCAAATTTTGCCGCCCACCAAAATCATTTTGTTTGTACCCTTACCCGTTTGAATCGTGCGCGACACTTTTTTACTGCCCACATCAAATAATTTTATGGTACCATCAACACCTTTGTCACCCCAAGAACTGACGTAAACGCGACTTGCATCAACACCAATTGCGTAACGTGGGAGGATAAACTCGGTTGTGTAAGTTGCCGTCGTGACAAAAGTTTTTGGGTCAACTGTAATCATTTTATTCGCATTGTTTGCCAACAAATAACCGACGTCATTGTGAACGGTATAGGATTGCAAAATATTACCAATTGCAGCACCCGAATTGGCTGCGCCATAAATATCACCCCGCGTAGAATCCACCCGATTGTAGTAACTCATCGTTCCCGTTCCGCTACCAAACGGACCTTCGCAGATGATAAAAACGCCACTTGCGTAAGCCGATTCAGGTTTTTCATCGCCTTTTGTGCAGGCAATAGTTGTGAGAATAACCGCCGCGAGCATTGCCCAAAGGGTGTTTTTTGAAAATGTCATAATCTTCATTTTTGTTAAGAATTTTGAAAAGAATTGAACGAAAAAGCTCAAAAAAAAGCGGCGTAAAGAATGATGAATTATAAATGATGATTGACGAACTTGCGTGAATTAAATAGCTGTTTAATTCACCGTAAGTTCTTTTCATTTAATTACAAATCAATTCCTTTTAGGTGGGCAAAACTGTTGTTTCAATTTCAAAAAAATAAAAATAAAATTTATAAGCCTAAAACGCTGATAATGAACATTTTATCGCCCAATTTTTATTTATTTTAGTGGATTAAAAAGTTAATTAAAAAATCAAAAAACAGGGTAATTTAATGCATAAATTAGAGCGCTATTTATTTATGCTAAACACCTTGATTTTCATTTAAAACTACCATTCTAATAAGCATTTAATTATTTAAAATTAATTATTTTTTCACAAAATAATCATCAAAAACAATTGGGAAACAGCCGAGGGGGACCCCTCAGTATAAACGCCTTTTTTTTACTTTTTTACAGTTTTTCCATCTATTGCTCATCTTCCCGTAAGCCGTGATGCGAATGGATTTAGGCAGGTCTTCTGACTCGTTGGCTTTTTATCGTCTTCCCACCTTTCGGCAGTGACTTTTAAGATAAAAAGAAATTTGATGGGCTAAATATTTAGTCCAAAACCAACTTACAGCTGCGGGAACAGTCCGAGATTTTCACTCAATTCCCTTTTAATTCCGCCTTGTTACGGGCGAAAACCAAAATCGACGGCGAAGGTAGGAAAAGGATTTAAAATTCCAAGGATTCCAAATTCCAAGGATTCCAAATTCCAAGGATTCCAAATTCCAAATTCCAAGGATTCCAGATTCTGAGAATGCTAAAGGCAAAAATACTGAGCGGTCTCTTTTGGGGTGATTTGGAATTTGAAATCCTTGGAATCCTTGGAATTTGAAATCCTTGGAATTTGGAATCCCTGGAATCCTTGGAATTTGGAATCCTTGGAATTTGGAATCCTTGGAATTTGGAATCCTTGGAATTTGGAATCCTTGGAATCCTTGGAATTTGAAATCCTTGGAATTTGGAATCCTTGGAATTTGAAATCCTTGGAATTTGAAATCCTTGGAATTTGAAATCCTTGAAATTTGGAATTTTTAGAGACAGCCTTTGTTGATGGATAAAACGTAGTTTTTCACAACATCCAACGAAGGAGCCGTTTCTGCGCCCGAAAAACCCGTAATCATCTCGTTTTTAAGGTTTTTTTCCGCAAATTCTGTCAAATCTTTTGATAATGGCATATACGACCAATGCCATTTTTCTTCTTTATATCCCGATTTTCGACCGGCCGTATAAGGTTGGCAGAAGCCGAATTTCGACGCATTTTTTGACAACCAATCGTACATTTTTTTGCCCTCCGCTTTGTTGAAAAACGCCGACGAAACCGTATTTATGTCAATGTCTGTCCCCCAATGATGGCGGCTGCAACTTGGCATCGCCGAATATTCCAAGATTTTTTTTGCCCTATCCGTTGCGTCTTTTATTTTGGGTAAAGCCTTCCATTTGGTGTCCCAAATCCCTTTTTGGTAGGCGAAATTACGCGTTGCCGAGATAATTGTCAGCAAAACGCTGTCTTTTTGAGCCGCCCACCGCATTTTTTTGTAGGCTTCGTAGGTTTCTTTTCTCAAAAAAAGACCGTCTTTATCGGCGTATTTTTTCTCCACCACCGTAAAATCGGGGTGCGTCGCAGGGTCAAATTTCCCCATGACGTAATCAACGGACAGCATCGGTAGTGGCGTCGAAATGGTTGTCGTTTCCACCTTTTGAGTCGGCGTTGAAGGCACTTGCAAACAACCCAAAGTGGTTAGTAACATTAATAATTTTTGAAGCATCTGTTGTTTTAAATTTTTTAGACAAAATAACGTGACAATCGAGCCGCAAATGTCTAAAAAATAAGTAAAAAATGAAAATATATGCGAATTAAGAGTTAAAAAGACAATTTTAACACGAATTTTAGGCGAATTGTACGAATTACACGAATTACACGAATTTCTTTTAGGAATAAACATAAGCATTATGATATTTCTTTACAGAGTCAAAAGTCACTCAAAAGAAATTTGTGTAATTTGTACAATTCGCTTAAAATTCGTGTTAAATGGTGTCAAAAATGTGTTTCCAACGCTTAATTCGCATAAAAAATGGAAATATACTGAGGGGTCCTATTTTATAAATTAAAAATTAAAAATTTGGACACAACCGAATACCAGTCGTGTCCAAATTTTTAATTCTCAATTTTTAATTCTCAATTTTTAATTTTTAATTTCAGTACCAACCCACCGCGTCCGTGTCCAAATTGATGTTCACTTGCTTCACTTCAAGGTATGATTCGATGCCGTAAAGCCCCAATTCACGCCCCGTTCCGCTTTGTTTGTAGCCACCCCACGGCATTTCGTTGAACGTCGGATGGTAAAAATTCACCCAACCAATGCCCGCGCGGATTTGCGGCATCACCCGATGAACGCGGGTAACATCTTGCGTGAAAACGCCAAAACCTAAGCCATATTCCGTGTCGTTGGCAATGGCAATGGCTTCTTCCTCGGTTTTGAATTTCAAAATAGACACTACAGGTCCAAAAATTTCTTCTCGCGCAATCTTATGACGCGGCCTGACATCCGTGAAAATCGTCGGATTGAGGTAAAAACCATCGGCGTAACCTTCGCCCGTTGGTCGGTCACCGCCCAATGCCAATGTCGCTTCTTTTTTGCCAATCGCAATGTACGCCTCAACTTTATCGCGGTGTTGCGCCGACACAAGCGGTCCCATTGTCACCCCTTCGGTCAATCCGTTGCCAACGACGATTCGCTTCGCCGTTTCGATGAATTGGGCAACGAATTTTTTATAAATTTTATCGTGAACCAATATCCGCGAACCCGCCGTGCAGACTTGCCCAGAATTGGCGAAAGCCGCAAAAACGCCCCAATCCACGGCTAAATCCAGCTTGGCATCGTCGAAAATGATGACAGGATTTTTGCCACCCAATTCTAAACTCACTTTTTTCAAATTTTTCGCCGCCACTGCGCCAATGTGCCGCCCCGTTTTTGAGCCGCCCGTGAACGCAATTTTATCAATCATCGGATGCGCAATCAAGGCATTGCCCACCGTCGCGCCTTCGCCCGTGACGATGTTCACGACGCCGTCGGGAAAACCCGCTTCTTTGAACACTTCCGCCAAGCGAATCACATTCAAAGGCGTAAATTCCGATGGTTTCAAAACCACGCAATTGCCTGCTGCCAATGCAGGAGCAAATTTCCAAACCGCCATCAAAAGTGGGTAATTCCAAGGCACGATTTGGGCGCACACACCAATCGGCTCGCGCACGACGTAGCTGAACGAATTGGCAGGAACGGTCATCGTTTCGCCATGCACTTTGGTCGCCAAACCTGCATAAAATTCAAAGCAATTAGCGGCGTCATCCACGTCAAATTCGGCTTCGCGGCGCGGTTTGCCGTTGTCTTTTACTTCCAATTCGACAAATTCATCGAATCGGTCGCGGAGCAATTGAGCCGTTTTTAACAATAGTTTTTGGCGGTCTTGGGCAGTCATTTTGCGCCATTCGCCCGTATCGAAAGCGGCGCGAGCAGCACGAACGGCTTTGTCCACATCTTTTGCACTGGCCTCTGGCACTTGCGCGATGATTGCGCCCGTTGCAGGGTTGATAATGTCGCGGGTTTTGCCGCTTTCGGCGTCCACGAATGCGCCGTTGATAAACATTTGATATGGTCTTGTCTCTGCCATTTTCTAATAATTATGAATGATGATTTACGAATTTTTAAAAAATTAATTATCAAAGGTTTATGCAAATGAATGATTCAAACACAGCAATTTTCGCTTTGGACAATTTTTAACAAATAAGAACACAGAATAAATAAAAGCGCGATTTTCTTTTTTAACATATAGTAATCGGGCATAGTAAGAACGCCAACATAAAAACAGATAACTAAAACCGCCATTTCCACTAGGACAATTTTTAACACATAGGCACATAGGACACATAGTTTTTATACATAAAGCACTTTAAAACAATCTTTTTAAAGCTAAAACTATGTGTCCTACTGTGCCTATGTGTTAAAAAATCAAAGCATTGCTACTCAAAAGCCAAGGTTGCTTTGCTGATGTCCCAATTCAAAAACACACTGAGATTGTTTTCCCATTGACTGATTTCGTCGGGATTGACGGACACTTCAATGGTTTCACCAGTTGCCAATTTACAATGTATTTTCCATTGGCTGCCCAAAAATATTTTGCCTGAAATGGTCGCTTCGAGGGCAAAATACTGAGGGGACCTTTCTTTGTGAATTGAAACGTGTTCGGGTCTGATGAATAAAAAAGCGTCGCCCGTTTTAGCTTCATTTTCTTGAACAGGAATGGATAAATCGCCTTTTTTCAAGGCTTTCCCGTCAAAATGCCCTTGTAATGTGTTGTTTTCGCCAATAAAATCGGCGACAAATTTGGTGCGCGGATGGTCATAAACGGTCTGTGGTTTGTCAATTTGCTCAATCACACCTTTGTTCATCACGGCAATTCGGTCGCTCATCGTGAGGGCTTCTTCTTGGTCGTGGGTGACAAAAATGAAGGTAATGCCGAGTTGTTTGTGCAGATTTTTCAACTCAAATTGCATCTGCTTTCGCAATTTCAAATCCAACGCCGCCAAAGGTTCATCGAGCAACAAAACCTTTGGTTTATTGACAATAGCACGCGCCAAAGCGATGCGTTGCTGTTGTCCCCCCGATAATTCTTTGGGTTTTCGCGTCGCAAAACTGTCCATTTGCACCATGTTTAAAACGTGTTCAACTTGCGTTTTAATGCCGCTTTTCGACACGTTTTTTTGCACCAAACCAAAGGCAATATTGTCAAAAACGGACAAATGTGGAAACAACGCGTAATTCTGAAACACCGTATTGACGTTGCGGCGATACGGCGGCAAAGGCGTTATGTCCGCACCTTCGAGCAACACATTGCCGCGTGTCGGCGACTCAAAACCCGCAATCATCCGCAATAAAGTCGTTTTTCCGCAGCCGCTTGGCCCAAGCAACGTCAAAAATTCGCCCGATTCGATGCTCAAATCCAATGGCGGAATCACGCAGTTCGCACCGAAATATTTTTCTATATTTTTTAATTCTATGATGGTCATTTTTGTTCTTTTTTATCAAAAATACTGAGGGGTCCCTTTTTGAGTGTGTAACAAATTTGCATTTTAACCTTGGAATAACTTTCCAAAAGTTTTTAACTTTTGGAAAGTTGGAACCTAAAAAGACAATCTGTTATGCACTCCTCTTTTTCTTAAATTGACTTTGTTTCTCGTTCTCCAAACTTCACCGACAAGACCAAAGCCACCAACGAAATCATAAAAATCACGGTCGAAATAGCATTAACTTCGGGCGTGATGCCGCGTCGGAGCATCGTATATATTTCTATTGGCAATGTGTTATCCCTTGCAATCAAGAAGAATGTAACGGGAATTTCGTCCAAAGACAGCGTAAAAGCCAGCAAAGCCGCACCGATTAATGCCGTTTTGATGTTTGGTAAAACGACTTTGAAAAAGGCTTGAATCGGCGTCGCGCCTAAATCAGCCGCCGCTTCTTCGATGTACGGGTCAAGGCGCTTTAGACGGGCATAGACTTGCGTGAGGACGATACATATTAAAAAAGTCGTGTGTCCAATAATCACCGCAAACAGCGAAATTGGCACGCCCATCAACGGAAAAAACGACAACATCGCCACGCCCGTCAAAATCCCGGGCAAGGTAATTGGCAACAAAACCACGCGTTCAAAGACGCGTTTCAGGCGAAAATCGTATTTTTTTATCGCCAATGCGCCCATTGTGCCAATAATCAAGGCCAATGTCGTTCCGCAAACGGCGATGAACAAACTGACTCGAAGCGATTGCAACAACGCCGCGTTTTCAAATAATTTGACGTACCAACGCAACGAAAAACCCTTCATCGGAAAGGCATTGACCGACTCCGAATTGAAGGAATACAGGACGACAATCAGCATCGGGAAATAAATAAAAAACATAATGCCAAATGCCGCTAAGCCGATGAATGTGTTGGTTAAATCTCTTTTCATTGTTGATGTAACGCGACTTTCAAGTCGCGGCTTTTAGATAACTGTTTATGACGCCGCGACTTGAAAGTCGCGTTACGTGTTTGACTACGATTCTAAGCTCGAAAATCGTTTTTCTGCCCGACTTGATACTTCCAAAACTAATATCACAATCACCAAAAGGATAATACCAATCGCCGAACCCAAAGGTTTGTCATTGGAAGTACCGAACATATTTTGAAAGATATTCGCAATAAAAAGCGTATTTGGTCCGCCCAATAAAATCGGCGCGAGAAAATCGCCAAGTGACAGCACGAAAGCAAACGTGCCACCCGCAATAATGCCCGGTAAACTCAATGGAAAAACGATTTTTCGGAAGGTCGTCCAACGCCCCGCGCCCAAATCTTTGGACGCCTCGACGAGTGATTTAGGAATTTGCTCAAAAGCTGTGTAAATCGGCATCAAAACGAAAGGTGTGTAGATGTGCGTCATACCAATAATCACCGCCACATCGCTGTATAACAAGACGCTAATCGGTTGATTTGTAAGCCCAATATACATTAAAAAACTATTTAAAACGCCTTCTTCGCCCAAGATGATTTTCCACGCATAAGCGCGTACAATGTAGCTCACCCACAAGGGCAAAATGATTAAAGTATAAAGTAAAATTTTATTGCGTTTTGCCTTAAAAGCGATGTAATACGCCAGTGGAATACTCAAAAACAGGGCGCATAAAGTGACGGTTGCCGACAAACCAAAGGTTTTCAACAACGTACCATAATAGAGTTCTTTTGAGAAAAAACGGTTGTAGGAATCAAGGGTAAAATCCGTTTTTAATGCGCCAAATTCACCGACTGTGTAGGAGCTTTGAATCAAAATGCGGCAATAAGGCAGTATCAAAAAGGCTATCATCCAAAGCATCAGAGGAGAAATGAGTAGCCAAAAACTACGGTTTGGTTTCATAATTGATATTTTTATTGAATGTAAAACGTCGGCGAGGTTTGTAAAACGTTGGCGAGGTTTGAAACCTCGCC
>JAYUKJ010000737.1:0-2732 GCA_043764555.1 Saprospiraceae bacterium | reverse complement strand
TAATCCGCAAACAGCCTTCGCAAAGAACAACATTGTTCCGATTTCGCACCACAACGCCGTTCATTGCCAACCAATTGTACAACTCATTGGGCTGCACAACTTTAATCAACAAGAAATTTGCGTCCGTTGGATACACATTTTTGACAAAAGGGAGACCCCTCAGTATCGCGGCTAATTTCTCGCGTTCCGAGAGGATTTCAGCAATCGCCGCTTTCGTTTTGTCCGCGTTGTGCAAGGCATTGAGTGCCGTCCGTTGCGTCAATTCGTTGACATTATAAGGCGGCTTCACTTTATTCATCAAGCCAATAATTTCGGTTGAAGCGAAGGCCATACCCAATCGAATGGCCGCCAAACCCCACGCTTTTGAAAACGTTTGCATGATGACCAAGTTCGGAAAATAGGTCAACCAACGTTTGTAACTTGGCGCGTCCGAGAAATCAATATACGCTTCGTCTATCACGATAATGCCGTCAAATTTCGCCAGAAGTTCCAAAATAAACTCTTTTTTGAAGCTATTACCCGTCGGATTGTTCGGACTGCAAAGGAAAAGGATTTTTGAATGGGCATCGGTACCCCTCAGTATATCGGCGACATTCGGCTGAAAATCGGGCGTCAAAACAATTTTTCGGACTTCCACATCGGCGGTGTTTGCCGACACTTCGTACATCCCGTAAGTCGGCGGCAAGGTGATGATATTGTCAATCCGTGGCTCGCAAAACACGCGAATCAGCACGTCAATTACCTCATCAGAGCCATTGCCGAGAAAAATATTTTCCGCAGGCACGTCTTTTTGCCGCGCTAATTCATTCCGCACCGCCGTTGCAACAGGGTCGGGATAACGATTCAATCCGTCGTTGGGAAATGGATTTTCGTTGGCATCCAAAAAGACGGATGCAGCGCCTTTGAACTCATCACGCGCGGACGAGTAAGGCTTCATTCTTAGAATATTTGGTCGAACTAACTGGTTGATTGTCATTTATTTATCTCGTTTTTAAGGTACAAGGCAAGAAGGCAGAAAAACTTTCCAAAAGTTAAAAACTTTTGGAAAGTTGAACCTTACACGGTTTGTTCATTTTTCCAGAAATAGTGCAGAAACCCCGCTTCTTTTTTCCAGCCTAAGCGCTCGTACAGGTGCTGTGCGGGATTGTCTTCCGCCGTTTCAAGAGCTAAACCTTTCGCATGGGTTTGGATGGCAAAATCTTTGGCGTGTGTCATTATTTGCGCCGCAATGCCGTGTTTTCGATAGTTGTCACGCACAAAAAGGTCGTTCAAAACCCATGAGCGTTGTGCCGAAACGGAAGAAAAAGATGGGTACAATTGCGTGAAACCAACGATGTTATCGCCGTCGAAAGCGGCAAAAATCACGGATTCTCTGCCCAAGATGCGTTCTCTCAAAAAGCGTTCAGCCAAGAGAACGTTGCCAGGTTGCTTATAGAACTGACGGTACAAATCGAAGACAACTGCGACTTCTTTCAAATGCGTCAAATCCGTTATTTGCTTGATTGTTGTTGTCATTTTTTTTGGAAATTAAGGCGCAAATATTCTTTTACAATCGTAAGGGTTTTTGTCTCGAATAAAAAAGCGTATCAAGCACGCTTACGTCTTCAGATTTGATATCCTCTGATGTCATTATTTAAGGATTTAATTTTAACAAGTGGTCGAAATGAGTATAAATTCCTTGATTTCTACAATTCCAACTTCAAAAACCGCCCCGTATGGGACTCCTCAGTACGCGCCACTTTTTCGGGTGTTCCAGCGACCAAAACAGTGCCGCCACGGAAACCACCTTCCAAACCCATGTCAATCACGTGGTCGGCGACTTTAATCACGTCCATATTGTGTTCAATCACGACAACGGTATTGCCTTTTTCAACCAAGCGTTGAAGGACAACTAAAAGGTGTTCGATGTCCGCAAAATGCAAGCCCGTTGTCGGTTCGTCGAGGATGTACATCGTGTTGCCCGTGTCTTTTTTCGACAATTCTTCGGCGAGTTTGACGCGCTGTGCTTCGCCGCCCGAAAGCGTTGTGGCTTGTTGTCCCAACGTTACGTAGCCCAAACCGACTTCTTTAAGCGTATTGATTTTGCGGAAAATGCTCGGCATACTTGCAAAAAACTCAACCGCTTCGTCAACCGTCATATTCAAAACGTCGTTGATGGATTTGCCTTTGTACAAAACCTCCAAGGTTTCGCGGTTGTAACGCCGCGCCATGCAGGTTTCGCAATCGACTTCAACGTCGGGCAAAAAATTCATTTCTATCACCCGTCTGCCCGCCCCTTCGCAGGTTTCGCAACGACCACCTTTGACGTTAAAACTGAAACGTCCTGGCTTGTAACCCCGAATTTTGGCTTCGGGCAATGCGGCGTAAATATTACGAATATCAGAAAAAACACCCGTGTAAGTTGCTGGATTTGAACGCGGTGTGCGCCCAATCGGGCTTTGGTCAATCTCAATCACTTTGTCCAAATGTTCCAATCCTTCGACCGATTTATACGCCATTGGTTTTTTCAAAGAATTGTAAAAATGCTGCCGCAAAATCGGGTACATCGTGTCATTTATCAACGTTGATTTGCCGCTTCCCGACACGCCTGTTATCAAAGTGAGCGTTGCCAACGGAATTTCCATCGTGACATTTTTCAGATTGTGTCCCGTACACCCCCTCAGTATAAACGACTTTCCGTTGCCTTTTCGTCGCTTTTTTGGTATCTCAATGTTCTTGGTTTTATTCAAATA
>JAYUKJ010000736.1:0-9330 GCA_043764555.1 Saprospiraceae bacterium | reverse complement strand
ATTTCGATTTGACGGTTGCCACGGCTGCGGGTGTGCGGTCAAGTGGGCGGGTTCACAGCGACAAATGGGGTTGGGTTGCCGTTGATGCCACTTTTGGTGCGTCGGCAACGGCTTCTTCGGAGGCAAGCGTTTTTGCTTATACGACCGACCAAACGATACTGAAAATCAGTTTTCAAGCGGGATTTAATCCAATTGCCTTCGATTTAGCCGTCAATTTATACGGTGTGACGAATACGGGGAATTATGCAAACGACCGAAGGTCCATCAATTCTGCCAATACGCCCGTTTTAGCCAATGGCTATCCGCTCTTTCTCAATTCGCCCGACGCTGCTCTTTATCCGATTGCGGCGATACCGTCGAGTCCCACTTTTGCGAGTCCGTTGCTCATCGGTTGTACGCCCGGCAATGTGCAGATTCGCTACACGCTGCCCGTTGACGGCGATACGCGGATTGTTCTCGATTTGAACGGTGTGGCGGGTTTTCAATCGGGAACTGCCGACAGAATCATCGAAATATTCAACGAAACGGCGGGTTTTAAGGTCTATAATTGGGACGGATTGAATGGTTTGGGCGTGCCTGTTGCGGCCAATAGCACGTTTAGTTTGTCGTTGACGGCTTTGAAAGGACGTTTTAATGTGCCTGTTTATGATGCTGAAATCAATAAAAATGGTCTAAGAGTGGCGTCCGTTGCGCCGATTGCGGCGACTAATATCACACTTTATTGGGATGATGCCAACATGACGACCGTTGGCGTAAACTGTGCCGTGGGCAATACCGACAATCAAAACAACGTGGTCAATGCGGGAATCAGCAATGTCGTTGGTACTTTGTCGCCTGCCCATGCGTGGAGTGGCACTGGCAATCCGACGCAATTGATTCCTGCACCCGCCGTTGGGACGAACGAAACGGACAATTTGCAGTGCAGTGATTTTGGGAATGTTCGGGTGATAAATACGTATGGTTATGCCGTTAGTACGTCGGCGGCTTCGGGCAGTATCGTGGCGTTTAAATGCATTACGGTGGCGGGAACGGTGTGGAACGACGTCAATAACAGCGCGGCGGGGACGAATTCTAATATTTTTTCGACGGGCGAATTGGGGACAAATCTGAGCAATACCTTGTTTGCAACTTTGATTGACCCTGCGACGGGCAATGTGCTTCAAAGTGTGCCGATTGCCGCAAATGGCACGTATTTATTCACAAATGTGCCTGTAAATGGCTCCAATATGCCCATTAGATTGACCAATAGTTTGGGTGTTGCGGGGTCGGTGCCGCCTGCTTTGGCGGTTTTGCCGATTGGTTGGACTAATACATCGCCGTTGTCGCAATTGGTGACGACGGGAACGACGAACATCACGGGACTCGATTTTGGCATCCGTCAAGTGCCGCCGATTGTGACGATTGGCGTCAATACGGGCGTCCTTTGCGTCGGTGGAACGGCGATTTTGACGGCAACGGCGAGCAGTGGCAACGGCGTTTACACCTATCAATGGGAAAGCAGCGCAGACAACGCGACTTGGACGCCGATTAGTGGGGCAACAAGCGCAACTTACGCCGCACCGACGGCAACGGTTGGCACAACATGGTATCGTGCCGTCGTGACTTCGGGCGGTTTGTCAGCCACTTCTTCAAGTACATCGGTGACAATTGTTGCCGACCCAATTGTGGTCGTCACGACAACCGCACCGACGGTCTGCGTGGGCGGTAGTGTTCTGTTCAATTCAACATCAAGCGGCGGCACAGGCACGTGCAGTTTGCAATGGCAATCGTCGCCAAATGGCACAACTTGGACGGATATTAGCGGTGCAACAAGCGCCACTTATACCACGCCGATTCTCGCAATTGGCGCCGCTTTGCGTTATCGTGCGCAGATTTCTTGCACGGGGAATGGGTGTTGTAATTGAGTTTCCTGCTGAATGACAATAAAAAGAGGACCCCTCAGTATAAACGGCTAAAAAGGCGGTTTATACTGCGGGGTCCTCTTTTTTTAGCATTCGTTACATTTTGTAAGTGATAAAACTTAATAAGTTAATGGTCGTTTTAACGCTTTTTTATTTCGAGAAAAGGTGTATTTTTGTGAAAGAAACAACCGCTATTACTCACTTTAAAACCACTTTCACGCTTAAAATCTATGGGAAATCCAAAATATCTATACGTATCAGCAGCTTCTTTAACGCTGTATGAGTTTGTTAGCGAAGGACCGAAAGGGCGCATATTGAAATTAGTGAAATATGATGAATACGGTGATTCGGGCGCGTATAATCTTGGATTTGGGGATAAAATAGGAGATAGTAATAATTTTGACGATAAAATTATTACGGACAACGGCGATAGTAAAAAAGTTTTAGCAACCGTCGCAGCAACACTCTATGATTTTATGAATGAATATCCTAATGCGTTAGTGTTTGCAACAGGAAGTTCGTTGGCGCGCACACGCTTGTATCGGATAGGTATGTCAAACGCATTAGACAACATCAATAAAGATTTTGTTGTACGCGGCTACTTTGAAGACGAATGGGAAATATTTGAACCAAATCGCAATTATTCCATTTTTTTAGTAACAAAAAATGCATTGTAAAATGAAAAAAATTGAAGGATCTAACGATTTAGAAACGACAACTGCCCGTATTAATACGCATTTAGATGTCTATGACAAAATGCCTTTGTTTCAAAATACAAGGGATAAAGTTGCTTTGGTTTTAGAAAAAAAATCAACACAAGCGCTTATCAAGGAAATAAAAGACAACCGCATCAAACGCCGCTTTGAGCAAAATATGTCTATTGAACAAATAGCGCAAGTCCTTGATTTGCCGAAAGCGGAAGTGCTTGCTGCGCTCGAAGAAATGGGCTTAATCGCGCCTGTAATTGCTTGATTTTCCACAAGATAGGCGTTTCCCGATGTTCGGGATGCCGTGAAGGCGTCATATACTGAGGGGTCCTTTTTTACATTATTGTCTTTTTGTAAGTGATAAAACTTAATAAGTTAATGGTCGTTTTAACGCTTTTTTATTTCGAGAAAAGGTGCATTTTTGTTAAATAAACAACCGCTATTACTCATTTTAAAACCAATTTCACGCAGTAAATCTATGGAAAACCAACAATATTCATTCGAATCAGCATCGGCTTTTACAGCTTTTGAGTTTGTTAGTAAAGGAAAAAAAGGACACATTATCAAGATAGTAAAATATACTGAATATGGTGATTCGGGTATGTACAATCTTGGATTTGGGGATAAAATAGGTGACTCTGATAAATTTGATGATAAAGCTATTTCGGATAACGGAGATAGAGAAAAAATATTAGCAACAGTTGCAGCAACGATTTATGAATTTATAAATGAATATCCTAATGCTTCCATCTATGCAAAAGGGAGTAATTTAGCACGAACGCGCCTTTATCGGATAGCGATTTCAAGTGTTTTGGACGAAATAAATAAGGATTTTACAGTATTAGGCTATTTGGAAGAAAATTGGGAAAAATTTGAGCGCAATCAAAATTATTCCGCTTTTTTAATCATCAAAAAATAATTTAAAATGAAAGAAATGAGCGTCTTAAAATCGAAGTCAAGGGTTACTATTAATCCTGAATTAGACAAATATGACAAGATGGACATATTTAAGGAAAAAAATGAAAGCGCATTTGCCTTTTTAGAAAAGAATCCGATACCCGCTCATCTGTTGAAAGAAATAAAAGACAACCGCATCAAACGCCGCTTTGAGCAAAATATGTCCGTCGAACAAATAGCGCAAGTCCTTGATTTGCCGAAAGCGGAGGTGCTTGCTGCGCTCGAAGAAATGGGCTTAATCGCGCCTGTAATTGCTTGATTTTCAACAAAATAGGCGTTTCCCGATGTTCGGGATGCCGTGAAGGCGTCATATACTGAGGGGGCCTTTTTGCGTTAGCATTAAGATTATTGAAGGAGAATTATTGAAGGAGGATTAGAATAATCAAACACCGCCCTCAATCACCGCAATCTCCGCGTCCGTCAAGCCGTATAAACCATACACCAAAACGTCGATTTCCCGTTCTAAAGCAGCCGTTGAGACGGTCGCGTCGGTTTGTTTAGAGGTTAAAACGGCGTCAACGAGGGCGATGAGGGGCGCTTGCTCGGCGGCTACAATGTCTTTAATTGGAAATTTTCTTAAATCTTCCAATATTATTTTAGGAAACATTTGGCGAACTGATTTTGCTGTATTTTTCATAAAATAGAAAGACATTAACTTACTGTTCAAAATGCCTAAAATGTATTTCAATGAAATTGAAGCATTTACTTTTTCAATGATGGCAATATTACTCATATTGAAAAGGTAAATATCTTCTGAATACGTTGCGATAATAGAAGTAGGATATTTACCAGCTATTTCTCTAATAATTATTTTTTTACCGTTAAACAAATCGAAAGTTCTTGGCGAAGCTAAATGTCCACCATATTTTAGATAGGTTCCCGACCATTTTAAAAGGTATTTTGCAACATCTTTACCTTCCAAATATGAATAAGTATTGTCATCAAATTTATAGGTATAGTCATAAATACGATTAGTAACATCTTCTCGAATTTGTTTGGGGTTTCCTTTTCCTACTTCGTATGCTTTTAAACCTGCTTTTATTTTTACTAAATTATCCAAAATGACTGAATTTTGATTTAGTTTTTCGGTCAGACTATTGCTTTCATCATTTGCAAAAACATTAAATTCAAATCCTGCATTTTGCATGAATGATTTTTGTTTTCTTGTTTGACTTAGAACAAAATTATTATCTTCACTAACATAAATATCAATATCTTTTTCTCCGTCATTTTTTCCTTTTTTACTTGAAAAAATAACTGTTTCAACGTTAACACCGTCAAAGGAATAACCCATTAAATTTATAATTTCATGCAAAGATGTTTCTTCTAATAAATATTTTCTGAGGCTTTGGGCAGAACTTATCATTAGCATTGAATTGGGAACAATCAATGAAAATTCACCTTCATTACGTAAAATCGTGTTAGTTTTTTCAATAAAAAGAAAGAAAAGGTTAACTTGATATTGAGCGACTTGATAATTGTCGGAAAAATATTTCTTCAAAGTATTATCAAAATTATCTCGAGCAAAAACATACGGTGGATTCCCAATAATCACATCAAACCCCACGAAGGACCCCTCAGTATCCAGCACTTCTGGGAACTCAAAACGCCATTCAAAAGCGTTGTTATAGACGACATTGTGTTTGATGTCGTTGACTTTTTGCTCGGTTTGCGCGACGAGTTTCGTCAAACGGTCTTCCTCAATTTTGTCGATGCCGCCGCCAAAAAGGTCGCCTTGCGTTTGCAAAATAATCAACTGCCCTTTAAATTTTGACAGCTCTTTATACTCCTTAATGCGGGTGTTGAAAACGGCTTTAAACTGCTCTTTGATGTCGCCGATAAACAATTCTAATTCACGTTTGGCGTCTTTGGAGTTCGTGGTTTTGTAATCTTCCACGGCAGAACGGTACTTTTTGTACGAAAACCCCTGTTTTTTAAACACATCCGATAGGTCTTCGTCGAGTTTGAATCGGCTGATGAGGCTGTTGCCTTCCTTGATGTTGATGTCGATGTTCGGCAGCGTCTCGAGATGTCTAAAAGAGGACCCCTCAGTATAAAAGGCATTTTTGAGCAATTCAATCCACAAACGGAGGCGACAAATCTTGACGGAATTCGGATTGATGTCCACGCCAAACAAGCAGTTTTCGATAATCAGTTGCTTCTCGTGAAACAACATTTCTTGCACCAATTGTTTATCGGCAATCGCACCGCCTTTGACGCCGAGTCGGTACTCAAAAATCTGCTCTTCGTCTTCGTCAAACACGCTCAATTCATCGTTGACAACCTCAATTTTAAAGCCTTTGACCAACTTGCCGTTCCGATATTCGAGTATGCCTAAATCGGATTTGATGGCGACAATCTCGTTCAAAGCCGACACCAAGAAGTGGCCGCTACCGACGGCGGGGTCGCATATTTTCAGGGCATTCACGACCGAATTGGCGTGTTTTCGGTCAATAATGGCGTCTTTCAGGTCGTCAAAATTGTCGATAGTTGAAAAATTTGGTAACCCCGACTCCTTAAATTTCTGCACCACGGCGCGTCTAATCGACTCGCGACACATATACATGGTCACGAAAGCGGGCGTAAAAAATGAGCCGTCTTTGTAACCATTTATTTTCTCGAAAATCAGTCCCAAAACGGACGCATTAATGAGTTTTTTATCCTCGGCTTGCTCCTGAATGTCGTTGTTGGCTTCGGCGGCAAAGTCGTAGGCATCCAAAAACCGCAGCAAATAATCGACAGTGGGCAGCGACTTATGTTCCTTCTTGAACGCCTCATTTTTAAACAAAACGGACTGCGGATACATCGGCAAATGCTCATCATCATCGAGCTGATTGATTTCCAAAACGGTTTCCTCCAAGTCGGGCGTCCGCTCAAACAACGACGAATTGAGGTAGGGAATGTGGCTAAATTCGGTCTTCGCTTTGCCCGTTCGGTTGTCGGGATGAATGGCAAGGACCTCAAAAAAGAGCTTATTCAATCTATCGAAATCGTGAATAACGGCGGGCGTCATAAACCTAAATTTGGCGTCATTCCGATTGTATTTAATCAATTGTGCTTCCAATAATTTGAGAAAAAGCACGCGATTTATCCACGTAATGCACAATTCGAGCGCCACGTTTTCCAACTGTTCGTCCACCGTTTTGCCGTATTTCAAGGCGTTCGGCAGCTTGCGCAACGTCTTGTTTCGGAGCTTGGTAATGGTGTTTTCAATCAAAGAAAATTCGTCCGATTTAACCTTTCGGCGAATGACCTTTTTCGACCCGTCTTTGACCTCCTCCAAACCAATAATGTGGAGCAATTCCCCATAGAAATTCTTATCCAAAGAGTTGGCGTCGTTGAGGACGGGCAGCTTCAGTAAAAACGACGGAGACAAGACTTTATACAGGGCAATTAATGTAGTTTCGTCGGCTTTGGGAACGTTTGAAATATCCACAACGTCGGCGAGGTTTGAAACCTCGCCGAGGTTGTTTACGCCCAAATATTTACGATAATCCCTCAAATCGAAGACAATACAGGGCAATTCAAGGTCTAAAGTGTCCAAAACTTTAGCCGCTTCTTCGTAGAAAAACGCCGTCCCTTTCTTGGCATCTTTCGATTGTTCAAAGATGTTTTTGAGGCGTGCGTTGCCGTAAAAATGCTTATGAAACAGGCTTTCGTCGAAGACAAACCAATTGAAAATATCGGTCGCGATGAGGTGTTTAACGTTGATGTTTTTATCGTCAAATCGCTCGCGCAAATAGTACAAAATCAACTGCTGCAAGGCCTTGACATTCGGCTTTGCGAGCGACATCATTTCCCGACTCAAGGGCGTTTTTGTTTCAAACAAAATCCCAACGTCGTGTTTCGACGTCGCGCCGATGTGAACAACGAGGTCTTCCTTTCCCTTCGTGTTGACTTCGTACTGCGGGGCATAAAACGTGTTTTTGAGGAAATCGGAGACGCTGTTTTTGTGGTGTTCTTCGCTCTCGTAGCTCTTGTTGGACACGCGGTCGAGGAGTGCTTTCAATTGCGCTTTGAATTGTTCAATGCGTTCGCGGTTCGGACGTTCTTTTAGGATTTGAGTCGCTTTTGCGGGCGATACTTTTAGAATTTTCATGCGTGTTTTAATTTTCGGTTACTAATGGGCGACAAGGTAAATAAAAAGGAGATATGTCGGTGTATAAAAAAGGCCCCCTCAGTATAAAGCCTTTTATAAACCTCGCCGACGTTCGTTCATTCGTTCGTATAATTCGTATAAAACGTCGGCGAGGTTTTAAACCTCGCCGACGTTCGAGGGTTTTTCCTATTTTAAATAAACATCAACTGTCCATGATTTTTAACGAAAAGACGTTTCAACAACCGTTTTCCCATTTTTACGTTTTACATTTGCGGCTCAAAATCAACAATTCACCAAACGCCGCGCTTAAAACGGTTAAATAAATAAGATGAGCAACAATTTTTTCAGCCTACCCATTAAGAAGATTCAACGCGAAACTGTGGATGCTGTGAGCATTACGTTCGCCGTTCCCGATAGTTTGAAAGACAAATATGCCTTCACGCAAGGACAATATTTGACCCTCAAAACGATGCTTGGCGGCAAAGAACAACGCCGTGCGTACTCGATTTGCGCGTCGCCGCTCGACGGCGATTTGACGATTGCCGTGAAAAAAGTCGCCAAAGGTCTCGTTTCCACGTTCCTTTGCGACCGTTTGCAAGAAGGGCATGAGTTGCAAGTTGCCACGCCTGACGGTCGTTTCCACACACCCCTCAGTGTCGAGCAGCGCAAAGACTATTATCTGTTTGGTGCGGGCAGCGGCATCACGCCGTTGATGTCGATTTTGAAAACCATCATCGAAACGGAACCCACGTCGAAAGTACATTTGCTCTACGGCAATCGGAACGAAGACCAAATTATTTTCAACGGGCAACTCGCTGAATTGTCCCAAAAATACGCGGGACAATTGACCGTTGAACACATTTTGAGCCAACCCAAGCGGGAAAAAGGCGGTTTTTTCTCAAAAGGAAAAATTACGTGGACGGAGAAAGTCGGACGGATTGACAAAGCCGTTGCCGAAAAATTTCTCCAAGACAATCCAGCCACGACCAAAGAATCGGTCTATTTCATCTGCGGACCAAATCAAATGATGACGACCGTCGAGGCACTTTTGCACGGCAAAGGCATCGATAAAAAACACATTCACGCCGAACATTTCAACAACGAAGGCAGCGCGGTGGACCCCTCAGTATCGGCGGCTTCTGTGGACGGTGCGAAGGTGACGGTAACTTTTATGAAAAAAACCGACACGGTTATCGTCCCAAAAGGCGAGCGCATTTTGGACGTTTTGTTGAAAAATAAGATTGACGCACCATATAGTTGCACTTCGGGCGCGTGTTCGACTTGCATGGCAAAGGTGTCCGTTGGCACAACCAAAATGGACGCGTGTTTTGCTCTCGACGAAGACGAAGTGGCGGCGGGTTACGTTTTGACGTGCCAAGCGCATCCAACGTCCGCAGAAGTTGTTTTGACGTTCGACCATTAATTTTAAATTTAATAGATAGAATATTTTTTTTAACACATAGTCACATAGGACACATAGTTTTTTTCTTTTTTATCCTTCAGAAGGAAATTAAAGTAAATTAAAAACTATGTGTCCTATGTGCCTCCTTTATAACTCTTTTTAAACCGTTGATAATCAATTGTTTACAAACGACGTTTTGAACAGATAATTTTAATCACATAGTTAGACATAGGTGTTTTCACATAGGTTCACATAGGTTTTATC
>JAYUKJ010000735.1:0-2740 GCA_043764555.1 Saprospiraceae bacterium | reverse complement strand
AATCAATTCGTTTGTTGTTCACAATATTTCTTTGAAAAACGTAAATCATCCTGTTTTTTGTAAAAAAATCAAGCCCTTTGGTCTTATTTTCAAGGATTTTTACTATTTCCTCTCTTTTTGCCAAAATATTCCCAAGCGGTTGCGTCCACAAATCGTCGTCAATAATAAAGTCCTTTGCGGCTTCGGGTAGGGTCGTAAAGGCAATAAAATCATCCTTAAAACCCAACATATCATCGACCATCCAAATGATTGAAATAACGGGTTCTAAGCCCGAATAGTTCTTTTCGGTGTAAATTTCACCAGTCGGTTTAGTGATTTCAACTGGTTTTAAGGTTTCTAATTGCAAGGCCGTTCCAACGGCTTGATACAGATAAAAACGCTTAATCACGTCAATTTTGTACTTTTGTTGCATCTCTATGACCACGTATTGACCATGAATTTTGCACCGAAAATCAAACTTTACAGTCACTGCTGCATCCGTTATTTTGTTTTCTACGGACAGAAATTTGAGGTCACTAATCGTGACGTTGAGTAAATTTTCTAAGAATTTTTTTGCGATGCGTTTATTAGAAAATACTTTCTTGAAAAACATATCCAGATTGAGCGACGCGACGTACATAATATGTTTGTTTTTTAGTTTTAAAATGAGTTTTAACGCTACAAATGTACACTTTTTCAGATTAATTGCACATTTTTGTAAAAATTGAAAAGAAAATTATTGAAAAGAGGACCCCTCAGTATATTTGCTTTTCAGACTGATTTTCCTCATACATATTTATTTTTTTACTTGTTTAAATTATTCATCTTCAAATTTTAATATAAAAAATGACCATCGCCGAACTCCGACAGCAGAACCTCATCATCTTTGAATGCATCAGCGGCAGCCGCGCTTACGGGACGAATATCGAAACGAGCGACACCGATATTCGCGGCGTTTTTGTGCAACCCAAAGCCAGTTTTTACGGTTTGAAACGCCTCGAACAAGTGCATGACGATAAAAACGACATTATTTTCTACGAACTCCGTCGATTTGTGGAATTATTGAGTGCCAACAATCCAAATATTCTCGAAATGCTCGCCGCACCGAGCGATTGCGTTGTGCAAAAGCACCCGCTGTTTGACCTTTTGAATCCGCAGATGTTTTTGTCAAAAATATGTCGAAATTCGTTTGCGGGTTACGCGACGAGCCAAATCAAGAAAGCGCACGGACTGAATAAGAAAATTCACAATCCGCAACCCGTCGTACGCAAGGCGCTGATTGAGTTTTGCTACGTGGCGGAAGGGCAAGGGAGCGTTGCCGTTTCGGAGTGGTTGCGGCGGCGAAATTGGGAACAAAAAAACGTCGGTTTAGTCGCCCTTGCGCACATCAACGACGGCTACGCTTTGTTTTACGACGAGGCACAAATGTTTGATTTTAAAGGTATTGTGCATGGTGAAGAATCAAACGATGTGTCATTGAGCAGCGTGCCAAAAGGTTCGACGCCCGTTGCGTTTATGTCGTTCAATAAAGACGGTTATTCGGCGCATTGTCGGCAGTGGAAAGAGTATTGGGAATGGGTCGAAAAACGCAACGAACACCGCTATGAAAACACGTTGGAACACGGTAAAAATTACGATTCCAAAAATATGATGCACACGTTTAGGCTCTTGGAAATGGCGGAAGAAATCGGGCGAGATGGTGAAATAAAGGTGCGTCGGCCAAACCGAGAATGGCTGTTAAAAATCCGAAAAGGCGATTTTGACTACGCCGAATTGATGGCGCAAGCCGAAGCAAAAGTCGTTGCGATTGACGCGTTTTTTGAAACAAGCACCTTGCCCAAAGAGCCGAATATTGCGGTGATTGAAGCGGCTTTAGTGACAATTCGAACGCAGTTTTACGCAGAAAATGCTTAGAAATGTTCAAAAATCGATTTTATACTGAGGGGGTATTTTTTTGATGTATTTTAAGACAAATGCGTAGTTTCGCCCAAAATTTAGTGCAAATCAATTTTAATATGAAACAAAAAATCTGCTTATTTATGCTCACATGGTTCTGCCATTTTTTCTTCGGAAAATCAATTGCAAATGCGCAACCCGCTGACCTCAACACCGCCGATTGGCGCATTAAAATGGCAGACGACGCCACCTTTGGGGCCCCTCAGTATGACGACTCAAAATGGCAAACAATCGCCGTCGGACAGCCGTGGGAAAACGTGGTGGGCAATTATGACGGCATCGGTTGGTATCGAAAAACGCTCGTTTTAGATAAAAAAAATCTCCGAAGAGCCGTCCGTTGCGGCGGTGGTATGGTCTTGCGTTTGGGCAAAATTGACGATGCGGATGAGACGTATTTTAACGGCGTCAAAATCGGTTCGTCGGGTGAATTTCCGCCTGCGCGCGTTTCGGCTTGGGACGAAGACCGCGTGTATATGGTGCCAAAAAAACTCATAAATTGGGACAAACCCAACGTTATTGCCGTCCGAGTTGCCGATTGGGGCGGCGGTGGTGGCTTGTGTTCGGGCGATTATGCGCTTGAACCGTTGACCTGGAAGCAAAAAATGAAAATCAATGTGACCAATTTAGCAGCGACAAATGCTTTCGATTTTAACAAACAAATTGGCATTACGACGTTTCTGAAAAATGGTTCCAAAGAGAATTTGGGCGGTGATTTGACGGTCGAAATTCGGACGTTCACGGGCGAAAAAGTGGCCGAGCAAACCCGCAAAGTGCAGATTTTGAAAGGGCGAGAGTTGGCGATGCC
>JAYUKJ010000734.1:0-9335 GCA_043764555.1 Saprospiraceae bacterium | reverse complement strand
TGTGATTTTTTGCTTAACTTTGCAGCAAATCGTTCTGATTTTAAGGAAATTCAAGACGATTATTATGAATGAATTATTAAATTGAAAAAATAGACCCCTCAGTATTTCAAAGAATTGGCGACAAGTGTTTAAACTTGCCGCCAATTCTTTTTTATTTAATCAAAAACAAACATCTATATGTTAAAAAAACAAAGCCTGTTGGCAGTTATTGCGCTGTTTTTTGCAGCCGCTTGCTCAACGCCAAAAACCGCAACTACGGATTCAAAAACCGTTCCCTCGACCGTAAAAACCGCACCTGTCGTGAAATGGACAGCGCCCGATTGGGTTAAAAATGCGGCAATTTATGAAGTTAATTTGCGGCAATATTCCAAAGAAGGCACTATCAATGCCTTCGCTGCGCACCTACCAAGATTGCAAAAAATGGGCGTTAAAATCCTTTGGTTGATGCCGATTTATCCGATTTGTGAGACGAATAAAAAATGCAATTCGGAGAAAGAAAAAACGGAGTGCATGGGCAGTCCGTACGCCGCTTACGATTTTGAAGCGGTTAATCCGAAGCTCGGAACGCTCGCCGATTTGAAAAAATTGGTTGCCGAAAGCCATAAATTGGGCATGAAAGTTATCCTCGATTTTGTGCCTGACCACACGGGTTGGGACTCAAAATGGATGAAAGAACATCCCGAATATTTCAAAAAAGTGGACGGTAAATTCACCGTTCCAATTGACCCTTTTTCGGGAAAAGCAACCGATTGGTCGGACGTCGCGATGGTGGATTATGGCAATCTCGGTTTGCGGAAGGCAATGATTGATGCCCATTTGTATTGGGTAAAAAATGCAGATGTTGACGGTTTTAGAGAAGATGTTGCAGGTTTCGTACCATCGGATTTCTGGGCAGAATTGCGCGAAAATTTCAATAAAAATGCGGAAAAACCGTTATTTATGCTCTCAGAATGGGAAGACGTAGGCGATCATTTTACGACGGCATTTGACATGAACTACGGTTGGTCATATCATGGTTTAATTAAAGAAATCAATAAAGGAGTAAAGCCCGCAACGGCTTTGGACGAATGGCGAACGCGCCAAAAAAATCGCTTCGTATCTAAATATTATCAAATGCTTTTCACTCAAAATCACGATGAAAACTGCTGGAATGGCACTGAAAAAGAGTCGTTTGGCGACGGCGGCAATTGCTACACGGCGTTGTCATTTACGCTCGAAGGCATGGGTTTGATTTATGGCGGACAAGAAGTGAGTTTGGACAAGCGGTTGTCGTTTTTTCACAAAGACGAAATTGATTGGAAAGGCGAATCGCGGGCGTCGTTTTTCTTAAAATTGAATGAATTAAAAACCAAAAATCAAGCCTTGTGGAACGGCGAAGCGGGTGGTGAATTGGTGAAAATTTCTACTGTTGACGATTCAAAAGTGTATGCATTTAAACGCGAAAAAAATGGCGATAAAATCGTCGCTATTTTCAATTTATCGAAAGACAAAGTCGTGATGAAATTGGATAAAAAATTGATTGATAGGAATCAATTAGCCTTGTTCGCGAAGGCAAATGTTAATGATTTGGACAATATTACTTTGGATGGTTTTGGGTACGCGATTTATTCTAATAAATAAGTAGTTTGAAGTTTGAAATTTAAAGTTTGAAGGCGTGGGACGTCCTAAGCGCCTTTAAACTTTAAACTTTAAACTTCAAACTAAAAAGTGGACCCCTCAGTATAAACGGCATTTTTAGCCCTTTTTTAACTTCAAAAACATACCTTGATATGGAGAATAATAAAAAATTTGATGCTGTAACACTTGCCGATGAATTGTGGGCAGACATGGAAACGAAGTCTGATAAATTGCGAACAGATGCTGCTAAAACCAAGCATTTAACGGATTTTTTCAGAAAAAATCGGCTCACAAAACAGCAAGCGGAACAAGTCGTTGACAATTTGCAAAAGCAATTAGCGACCAATAAAGAATTTGACGTCTTTCCACACGTCCTTGAATTGTACGATTTGTGGATTCACAAAAAGTTTCATTATTTCTTCAAAAATAAGGATACGACAATCGGACATTTGACTACGTCTAACTTGGATTTGACGCGCTATTTTAATGAGAAGAAAACTCCGATGTGGCAACGCGACCAAATTATCATGAATTTCCTCGAGTATATGCACGTCAAATCGCGTGAAAACCGCAAGAAAGTCATAATTCCGTTGCTTGTTTGCTACGGCGGCGCGCTTATTTTAGCCTTGTTGGCACCGATGATTTTACAGCGTTTGGGCATTCTCGCACTCGACGCGGGTTGGGGCATCAAGATTTTGAACACAGTTGGCAGCTTCTTTTTCTTGTTTCTGATTGCAAGGCGGGTGAATAATTTATGGTTGAATAAGGTGTTTTTGGAAAAATAAGCCCCCTCAGTATATGACGTTTTTACGGCATCCTGAACATCGGGAAACGGCATTTTTCGACAAAAAAGCAAGCGCAGCCCTCTATTTTAGGGGGCTGCGCTGTTTTTAGGCGAGTTTTTCTAAAAGCCAATCTTTTAACGCGATGTTTGGCGTTACTTCTACTTGCGTTCTTAATTCCTTTCTTTTCGGCAAATCTTTTAAATCCGTTTTTAATATTTGACGAATTACTTTAATCAAATTGAGGTAATTGTCTTTGTAATAGCCAATGTCTTTTTGTCGCTGAATAAATACTTGAAAACTGTCTAAGAGTGAATCAAGCGCGTCTAAAGCGTTTGTTTCGTAATAAATTCTGACCAAATAAGCACGCCCTGCAAGGTTATTCTGCAAATCGCCAAACTCAGCAAACTGTAAAAGTCTTTGAGCTTTTTCATAGTCTTTGATGCCAATATAATAAGCTGCGAGATTGTATGAATAGGTGGCTTCTCTATCTTTAGGATGTAAAAATTGTTTATATTCTTCTAAAAACTGACGGACCCAATCATACTTACTTAGTCTAATTGCGGCAGATACTGTGTTTTTATAGATGAATTTTGAAAGAATTCCATTTTCCAAAAGGAAACCATTTTCAAGTCCTAATAAGTTCAAATCAAAATAATGCTGTAAATATTCAATTTCGCCACTATTAATTTTTTTTGTACAGAAATTAAAAGCTAATGAATAAATAGTCCGACATTCAATTTCTGGTAATTTATCTAAATGTTCATTTAGAAGCCGTTTGAATTCGTTAAAATTTAGACTATTACTTGTTTTAAGAGCTTTAAAAATATGGTAATACATTTTTAAAACTTCGACCTCGGTGTCTTGTGAACTTTGTATCTCAAATAAATTTCCATGTTCCAACAAATTTAATACTTCCTTTAATAATGGTGCTTCAATTGAACGTTGTGAAACATTTTGGTACGATAAACTGAAACTATTCAATCGCAACATTTCAGCTGCAAAAAACTTAGATAAGGACTGCATTAATTCTTCAAAAGGCATTTCTCCTTTACGGCGTGTAAAAGAAGCATATTCAATTTTTTCATAGCTAATTTGATAATTTCTAAAATGAAATTCAGCATGACGATATGGTTGTTCTCCATTTGAAACAACCGCATTTCCTATTTCTTTTTCAAAATATTCATCCATTCCACGCTTCCGAAAAGCCTTTGCCAAAAGCAATTGATGCGCCGTTTTATCCTCTTCTATCTCTTTTTGAACGAAATACGCTTTAATAACTTTTAGCAATTGATGAATCCATTGCCGCATTTGCGCGTCGTCGTAGCTGCGACTTGTCGGCGCAATGAGCGCAAAGAGTTTTTCCTTCTCATACAATAAAGGCGGAGAATCAAGAACTTGCGTGAGGGCGTCGTAGAGTTGAACGACTTCGGTGCGGCTATTAAAATAAGGCGATTGAACAAATTTGCCGAGTTCGCGCAGTTCGGTCTTGGAAAGCGTTTTTAAGATTTTGACAATGCTCGTTTTGTACATTTTCTGTTTACGAATTTTTATTTTTATCTACGAATTGGGTGCATCCTTAAAATAGGTGCATTGACCCATGAAATACGTTATTTCGGTCATTTATACTGAGGGGGCCTTTTTGAATGGACTACATTAGTGCCTTATATTTTTTGTAAAGGAAAAAAATGTCAAATAAATAGACTAATCTGAATTGATTATTTTTGAAACAAAAATAGGCTTAAAATATTGATTGTCAAGTTTTTAGTGAAATATTTTTCAAACAAAGGGCAAAAAATGTTTTTGACAATCGCTGCACAACAAAATACATTTGTGGCACAATCAAAATCGTGGAATTAATATGAGCAAACAACGACTTAACTTTTGGCTTTTGAGTATTCTGTTACTCACCGCTTCTTTCCTACCCTTATCGGCGCAATCGTCGTGGGAACGCCTCTACGGTACGTCTCGAACGGACGATGCGAAGGCAATGACCCGCGCAATCGACGGTGGTTTTCTCCTAATTGGTTACACAACCGAAGCCACAACCGTGAAACACGACGTGCTTTTGGTAAAAACGGACGCCGAGGGACGCCAACAATGGACAAAAACAATCGGCAAACCGAATATTTATGAACGCGCCTACTGCGGCGTGACAAATCCCGACGGCACGTATACCATCGCGGGTGTTCGCTACACGGATGCGGTAGAATCGGACGCACAGGCTTGGATGGTCAAACTCACATCTCGCGGCGATACGGTGTGGTCGCGCTCATTTTTGCCAAATTTTTGCACCGATGCCTTCTACGACATTCAGCGATTGAAAGACGGAACAGGCTATATTTTAACGGGTACAGCGTGCGTTCAAGGCGGACAAGACGATATTTTGTTGATGAAAACCGACCTAAACGGCGGCGTTATTTGGCAGAAAACGTTTGGCATTGCCAACGATTTTGATTTCGGCAGGCGTATTATTGAGACATCGGATGGTGGCTTTGTGATTGGCGGTTCGCGCGGTTTGTTCGGTACGCGCAATCAAAAATCGCAGATAATAAAAACCGACCGCAATGGTATTTTGGTTTGGCAAAAGCAAATCGGCAAAGGCGACCCAAACGATTGTTACGCCTTACTCGCCGACGCCGAAGGTGGCTGTATTGCCACGGGCGTTTTGTCGGATTCTACGGTTGGTGCTGGCACTTTTTTGACGCATTATGCCGCAAATGGACAGGAAATATGGGCAAAAACCTTTACCACCTTCTTTTGGGCGCAAAGTATTTTTCCCAACAAAGACGGCGGTTACAGCCTTATTTCGGGCAATGTGGCGGGAACGCGGCTGCGCGAATTGATAAAAACCGACGCTTTTGGCAATTTAAAATCGCAACGTTATATCCGTTATTTTAGTCCCAAAGACGAAATTTGGGCGGTTGTTCGGACGCCCGACAGCGCCTTTGCCCTGCTCGGAGAACGGATGATCGGCACAAATAAGGAATTTCATTTGGTCAAGGTGGATGGCAACGGCGATGGGTCAAGCCTTTCGATTTCGGGTAAAATTTTCGCCGACCAAAACGCGAATTGTCGCTTGGATGCCGCAACCGAAAAGCCTTTGGCAAATTGGTTGGTCAAATTGGAAAACGCCAATAAAACGCTCTACGGCTTCTCAGATTCATTGGGTAATTACCAAATTTACGTGGATTCGAGCGTTTATCGGCTCAGTTTGCAAGCGCCAAATGCCTATTGGCAACCTTGCGAAGATTCCATTTATTTGAGTTTGAACCGCAATTATCCGCTTCATGTTCAAGATTTTGCGGTCAAAAGCCGAACAAACTGCGCGCTTATGGAAGTGGATGTGGCAACGCCTTATTTGCGGCGGTGTTTTGAAAGCAGCTACGTTGTTAGGTATTGCAATCGCGGAACGGCAACGGCGCGGAATGCATCCGTGCGGGTGACTTTGGATAAATTTTTAACGTTCAATTCAGCCAATAAACCCATCAGTAATCGCAACGGCAATGTGCTGTTTTTCAATATTGGCGATGTCGCGCAAGGTGTTTGCGGCGAATTTCGGGTGAATGTAACCGTCCGTTGCGACAGCACTACCATTGGGCAATCGCATTGCGTCGAAGCGCATATTTTTCCCGATTCGATTTGTGCGCCGACGAGTGGTTGGTCGGGGGCAAATTTGGCGGTTTCGGGCAGTTGCCAAGGCGATTCAGCCACTTTTATCATTCGTAATACTGGAACTGGAACAAATAGTCAACCTGTTTCTCACATTGTTATTATTGACGATATAATCATGCTCCGTGGTCAAGTTACCCTACCACCGAATGGCGCAAAAGCCATCAGTCTTCCCGCAAATGGGCAAACTTATCGCCTTGTTAGCGAGCAAGAAGTGAATCATCCGAATCCAAATTCACGACCGACGGCGGTGGTGGAAGGCTGTCGGACGCAACAATTAAGACCCCTCAGTATAGGCTTCGTTACGCAGTTCCAAGAAGACGATGGCGACCCGTTTACGTCCATTGATTGCCATCAAAACATCGGGGCGTTTGACCCAAATGACAAGCAAGCGCAGCCCGTTGGTATTCAGGCTCAACATTTTATAGATGAACGCGGGGAAATTGATTACACGATTCGGTTCCAAAATACGGGAACGGACACCGCGTTTACGGTAGTCATACGCGACACTTTGACGCCGTTTCTCGACATTGCCACCTTCAAAAATGGGGCAAGTAGCCACCGTTATGAACTCGATATTATTGAAGGGCGGGTTTTGAAATTTACGTTTCCAAAAATAAACCTCGTTGACAGTTCCAAAAACAATTTATTATCACAAGGATTTATAAAATTTACTGTCAGAGTAAAATCGGGTTCGCCGTTCGGCAGTCGAATAGAAAACCGTGCGGCGATTTTTTTCGATTTCAACGAACCCGTTATTACCAACAAAACGTTTCACACGTTGAGAAAACCTCAGAAATATGCCCAACGCGGCGTGGATTTGTGCCAAAACAAGCCGTTTAATAACAAACTCTACACCCAAAACACACGGGTTTACGACACTTTGCGCTACGCAAAATTTGACAGTATCGTGATAAATTTATTGAAAATATTGCCAATTTTCAAACGAACGGTGGACACGACGCTCAGAAAAGGTCAATTCCTTTGGGGCGTTTCGACAGCTCGCGACACGACGTTTAATGTCCTTCACGTCGCCAAAAACGGCTGTGATTCATTGGTAACGTATAAATTGAAGGTGTTTACGACAACGGCGGAACTATCAGCAAGCGACGTAAAAGTGTTTCCAAATCCTTTTTCGAATAAAACGACGATTGAGCTACCCCCTCAGTATAACGGCGATTTTAGCCTAAAATTTATGGATATTACGGGCAAATTGCTGTTTGAAAAACCGTTTTTAGGCAATAAAATCGAATTGGAACGGCAGGATTTGACACAAGGGATGTATCTGTTTCAAATTAGAAACAAGGACAAATTGGTGGCGACTGGGAAGTTGGTGATTTTTTAGAATTTAGATGTGTTTTTATTGAAATAGGATTAGAGTAATTAGAAAGGATTTAATAGGTTTTTTTTACACGACGTATGACGTGGACGTATAGAATCCTATTAAATCCTTCCTAATTACCCCAATCCTACTTCAAAAAAACCAAAAAATGCCTTTTATACTGAGGGGTCCCCTTTTCAATAGTTTCGACATTCTGTTTTACAACTTATAAATCTATTTACTTAATCTTCAATCAAAACAATCATGACAATGACAAACAAAATGTCCTTCTCTACCAACAGTTTCATCGTGTTGTTGATGCTGTTTTTTACCACTTTGGGTAATGCCCAGAATGTGCCAACGCTCGTTAAAGACATCATCTATGGTGCGGCGGGCAGCAATCCGAGCAATTTGACGGCTTTGGCGCCCAATTTGTTCTTTTTCACAAGTTCAACGCCCAACAAAACGCTGTACAAATCGGACGGCACGGAAGCCGGTACGCAAGCCATCAATACTCAGGGTTTTTTCTCTGGCAACATGGCGGCACTCAACGGGAAACTTTATTTTACATCATCAACTATTTCGGGAGCAAATAATGGCGTCTATTTGCTGAATAGCACGGATGGTACGACAACAAGCGTAATAGACACGCTTTTTTTGTATCAACCAACGCCCACCAATAGCTTCGTACTTGAAGACCTGTTCGTTCAAAACGGCGTTTTACAGTACAAAGTCCGCGAAACGGGCAATCTTTTTGGCGACAGAATCAATTTTTTCAGCCACAACGGTGCGCGAAATGGTTCTACGCCGATTTATACTGACGGAGGCGAATCCACTGTTTTTTATGGACAAAACAGCGCGTTCATAGTAAGTCGTTTCCTCGTTACTGCTAATAATGCAAGTGGTATTACGCTTTCAATCAATCGAAAAACGGGAACGCCGACGACAATTAAACCGTTTCAATACAGTTGGAACACGTCGAATGTTGCGCCGAATGCCGCACTCTTGGTGCCAATCGGCGTTGTCGCCGCAACGGATATTTTCTATGCCACCATTAACGACACATTGGTAAAATTCAACAGCAATGGCGTCCGAACAAACATTAAAACGGGCGTTGGCAATGCCTACTTCGGCGCGGCAGTTTCAAACGCAACGTCAACCGTTTTCTTTGCCAATGACCGCAATGAATTGTGGAAAAGCGATGGCACAACCGCAGGAACGGTCAAAATAACAACGCCACTTTCGGTTAGTGAGAAAGTTTCGAAATTGGTGAGTTTGAACGGGAATATTTATATGTCAACGCTCAATTTGTCGGTTGTTCCAAGTCTTTTCAAAGTAACAGGAACAAACGTTACGAAAATCGCAGCAGCAAACGAAGGGTCTTTTAGCAATTTTTTTGCTGCCAACAACAAACTCTATTGGTTTTACGGCGACAACACTGGCACGACGTACCTCTACGAAGAAGGCACAAGTTTGACAACCACAAAGCGGTTTAATCTTCTGACCGACGGTCGTCCATTTATCAGTTCGCCCACTTCTCAAGGCGTTGTTTCAAGTAACAATGTTTTTTATTATCCGATGACGGCAAACGGTATTGGTGGAGAGTTGTGGAAACTTAATTTGAATCCACCGACGGTACCCTTGCCCGATTTTTCGATTCGCATCAGTAATTTGCGGGTCAATACGTCGCAAGTCGGGACACCACGCGACCCGTATTCCACGCCAACGAGCTTGGACTACGTTATCACCGCTTCCAATTTGGACTTGACCGATACGCGACCGCTCAACGTGCGGGCGTATGTATCCAACGACAGTATTTTTTCGACTGATGATGCCCCATTGGTTTTTCAATCGTTGAGTCAACGGGATTTGCCTTTCAACCTCATTACGAATGGCTTTCCTGTTTCGCTACGCACGGCGGGTTTGAAATACATTTTTTTGAA
>JAYUKJ010000733.1:0-2743 GCA_043764555.1 Saprospiraceae bacterium | reverse complement strand
CTGAATTGAACACGCAATTGACGGTCAATTTGCCGTCGAGCAATTACGATGATTTGCAATTTGATATGAACACTTTTCACGCTAAATTGGGTGCCAATCCAGTTGATGCCGTCTTACATTTGCGGACGCCCGTCAGCGACCCGAATGTGGATTTGAAAGCGAAAGGCACGTTGAATTTGGCAGATATTCCAAAATTATTGCCGATGGACGGGATTCAAAACCTCAGTGGCGTGATAAACATGGACATCGTTTTGAAAACATTGATGTCTTATATTGATAAAAAACAATACGATAAAGTGAACATGAATGGCACGATGGCGGTGAACAACATGAACGTCAAAATGGCGGGCAAACCCGCCGTTTTTATCAATAATTTGGCAATGAAATTCACGCCAAATTACGTCGGTGTTGACAATTTTACGGGCAAATTGGGCAAATCAGACATTCAAGCATCGGGTACGATTGACAATATTTTAGCGCTATTTTCTACGAATAAAACCATGACGGGCAACGTCAATTTTAACGCTAACTTGTTGGATGCCAACGAGTGGATGGCGCCGACGCCGACCGCAAAAACGGAAAATAGGAACCCCTCAGTATCAGCGACAAAAACGGCGTCTGAGAAGCCTTTCGACCGTTTCGATTTCAAAGTTAAAGGCGCAATTGGCAAATTGATTTATGAAAAATACGACATTCAAGGCATGGCGGCGAGTGGACATTTTACGCCGAATCGGTTTGCGCTCGACAATTTCAAAACCCAAATCGGCAATTCAGACATTGCGGGAAATGGCACGTTAACGGGCGTTTTTGATTGGTTATTCGACGACAAAACGCTCGGTGGAACGATTAATTTAACGTCAAATCTAATGGACGTTAACCAATTTATGACACCGACCCCAAAGCCCGTTTCGGGCGACAAAACGGTGGTCAATACGGCAACGGAAGCCTTTAAAGTTCCCGCAAATGTGGATGTTGTGGTGAACGCCAAAATGAACCGCGTTTTATACACCAACATGGATATGCAAAATGTTACGGGTGCGTTAGTTGTTAAAAATCAAGCGATTACATTTCAAGATGTGAGTGCCAATACTTTGGGCGGCAAGGTGAATCTGAAAGGTGGTTACGATTCAAAAGACATCGGAAAGCCGATGTTCAAGATGGCGATGGACGTAAAAAGCATGGATTTTCAACAATCATTCAATACGTTTAATACGTTCCAAAAATTTGCGCCGATTGGTCAATACTTAAAAGGAAAATTCAATACGACCTTGAACCTTGAAGGAGAATTGGGAAAAGATATGTCGCCGAATTTGAATACCTTAAATTTAAGCGGCTTTTTGCAAACCTTGACGGGCGTTTTGTCGGGCATTAAACCTTTGGAAGACATCGGTAACAAGTTGAATATCAGCGAGTTGAAAAGTTTAGACGTCAAAGAAACCAAGAATTGGATTAACATTCAGAACGGCGTTTTCACGGTTAAAGAATTTGATAAAGTCGTTTCAAAGGACATTAATTTGAAAATGGGCGGCTCACACAGCTTGACGAACGAAATGAATTACACCGTCAAAGCGCGCGTGCCGAGAAAGCGGTTGGAGTCGAACGCGGCGGGACAAGCGGCGGGTGCAGCCTTCGGAAGCCTCGTTTCGGAAGCGGCTAAGTTGGGATTAAACATCAAAAATTCCGAATTCGTAAACGTGCAATTCACCATCACAGGCTCGGCTTTGGCGCCCAAAATGGCGATGAAAATATTGGGCGGCGATGGCGAAACGTCCTTGAAAGATGCAGCAACGGCGACCGTCAACGCGGCCGTCGAAAAAGCAAAAGACAGCGTTATGACCCGTGCCAATGAACAATTGGACCAAGCAAAAAAGAAGGCCAAAGAAGCCGCCGACCGCGCCTTAGATTCCATAACCAACGTCGCGAAAGCCAAAGCAAATGAAGCAAAAGACAAGGCAATCGAAGAAGCCAAAAAACGCGCGGGCGATGAATTGGGCAAAAAAGCGGGTTCGGCCGCCGACAGTCTTTTGAAAAAAGCGGGGGCGAACGATAAAGTGAAAAATGAAGCCGATAAATTGAAAGAAAAACTCGATAAATGGGACCCGTTTGGCAAGAAGAAAAAGGATAATTAGAGGTGTGTGAAGAACGCGTTTTTTTTCAATGACAAAAATAGGACCCCTCAGTATAAAGCATAAAAAAAGCCTTTTGCAGCGTTGGTTGCGAAAGGCTTTTTGGTTTTTGTTGTTGAAAAACGGCGAAAATACTGAGGGTCTTTTTTCCGCAGCTGGAAGGCCCCTTCAGTACAGGCTCTAAAAAAAGCCTATGCAGTCCCATTTTAAGGAACATACGCATAAATCCCGCCGAATTGCGCATTTTCAAGTATGACTAAGAAAACGGTGTCGGATTCATCGGGTGTCGAAAAATCAATTTCCAGAGGTTTTCCGTCTTCGTGCTTTTGTATCTTAATACGCACATTGCCATCAACTACACCTTCTTTGGGGAAGTTTACATTTAGGAGAATAGCGTTATGATCTTTGATTTCGATGAGCATAGATTCAATATTTTGAGCAAAGTTAAACATTTTTTTAATAATAAAAACGCTTCTAAGACCTTGATAATCAATAAAATACTGAGGGGTCTTTTTTTTGCCAATCTAAAATTCGCCAAATAAAATTCCGTCAAAAAACAGACCCCTCAGTATTTTACGAAGAAAACGTAGAAACTATCAGAATTAAAACGGCGAAAG
>JAYUKJ010000732.1:0-9344 GCA_043764555.1 Saprospiraceae bacterium | reverse complement strand
CAATCGGATTCGATTGGGTAATTAAAAATGAAAGAAAAAATGAGAGCTGCCATTCGCACGACCTACGGGGACCCCTCAGTATTGAGCGTCCAAAACATAGAAAAACCGACGCCGAAAGACAACGAGGTGTTGGTAAAAATTCACGCCACAACGATTAGCCGAACCGATACGGGCGTTCTGTTGGGTGCGCC
The DNA here is from genome assembly GCA_043764555.1 of Saprospiraceae bacterium. GTDB lineage: Bacteria > Bacteroidota > Bacteroidia > Chitinophagales > Saprospiraceae > JAAFJT01. The sequence goes on along the minus strand of JAYUKJ010000732.1, from coordinate 9,153 downwards.
GTTCGTCTTCCGATTTTTCACGGGATTGCCCAAACCGCGCTACCAAACGACGGGGACGGATTTTGCGGGACGCATCGAAAGCATCGGTAAAAACGTGACGGCATTCAAAGTAGGCGACCGTATTTGGGGATTTAAAGACCACGGTTTGCCCACTCATGCCGAATATGCAGCGATACCAATGGATATGCCTATCTTGAAAATTCCCGAAGGTCAAGGTTATCAAACAATGGTTGCTTGTGCCGAAGGGGCGCATTATGCCCGCAATTTTATCAATAAAGTGGCTTTAAAAGCGGGTCAAAAAGCCGTCGTTTATGGGGCAACGGGGGCAATTGGCTCGGCATTGGTGCAGATTTTAAAGCATTTTGGGCTTTATGTAACGGCAGTTTGTGGGACGCCGCATCTCGATTTGGTCAAATCTTTGGGCGCCGATAAAGTCTATGATTATTTGACAGAAGACTTTACAAAGGACACCATTCAATACGATTACGTCTTTGATGCCGTCGGCAAAAGCGCGTTCGGCATTTGTAAACCCTTGCTGTTGCCCAAAGGGATTTACATTTCATCGGAATTTGGACCTAATAATGAAAATATGTATTTGCCTTTGACGACCTTGTTTTCGAGCGGTAAAAAAGTCATTTTTCCAATGCCACTTGACATCAAAGCGAGCATGAAATTGATGAATCATTTGGTCGAAATCGGTCATTTCAAACCCTTGATTGACCGCGTTTATCCGCTTGACGACATTGCCGAAGCGTTTAGATACGTTTTGACGGGACAGAAAATTGGCAATGTGATTATTTCGATGGACTAAAATAGGACCCCTCAGTATAAAGCCGTTTTTTGCTCATTTTTTTTGAGTGAAAAACGGCTTTTGCTATTTTATGAAATATTTAACGCCGTCTTTCCGCAAATTTTACACGCAATTGACGGTATTTACGTCTAAATTGCGTTGTTATTGTAGCGCGACTTTAAAGTCGCGTTATGTCCGCATCAACGTTTTACAATTACTTTTAAATTAGAATTGAAACATGAAAAATAATCTTTTGTTGCTGCTGTTTGTGGTCTTTTCAAATGTCTTGGAAGGACAAACCGATGCCAATAATGAGGCGCCAAAGGCCGATGCACGGATTGCGACGAACGTGAAATGGAGCAACGACTTGGAGGAGCCGACGAATACCAATATCAAGAAAATCGTCGCGACCGAAGGCGGTGGTTTTTATGCGTACCGCGAGCGGCAAGGCGGTGCATTCAGCAGCGGGACCGCAAAACCCATTGTTGAATATTACAATGCCAATATGAAATTGGTGAAAAGTAAAGAATTGGATTTGGATGTGAAAGGCAAAGGGCGGTTTGTGAAAGACGTTGTGATGCTCGACCGTCGGTTGTGGCTTTTGAGTTATTTTTACAACGAAAAGCACGAAAAAACCTACCTTTTTGCGCAAGAAATCAATAAAACGTCGTTGAATCTGTCGCGTGATTTGATGAAAATTGCGGAGCAAGACCAAAAAAACAACGCTAAAGAAGACGTCTTTACGGTCGCCACGAGTCGGGATTCGTCGAAGATTGTGGTGTTCAATCGGCAGCCGAATGCGAATAAGCAACAGGAATTTTCGCTCGCCGTTTTTGATTCTGAATTTAAAGAATTGTGGTCGAAGGAAGCCAAATTGCCGTATTCGCGGAAGAATTTTGGCATCGAAGACTACCAAGTTGACAATCAAGGCAACGTTTATCTCCTCGGCATCATTTATACTGAGGGGTCCGCTCGGCTCGAACGGCGCGGCAAAGCGACGTATCAATACAACATTGTGGCTTATCGCCAAGACAACGCGACAACCGAATCGCATGAATATAAGATTGATATGAAAGACCGTTTCGTAAGTGATTTGTCGTTCAAAATTGGCGACGATGGCGACTTGATTTGTGCGGGTTTTTATTCCGATAAAGGCGCTAAGAGCGTGAAAGGTGCGTGTTTCTTTAAAATAAATCCCAAAACGCGCGACCAAACGAGCATCAGTAGCCGCCCGTTTGATTTTCAATTTATGACGACTAATCTCTCGGAACGCAATAAAGAGCGCGCCAAAGCGGCGCTCGAAAGAGGCGATAAAGAAGCCGAACCCGAGCTGTTTGATTACTCGATTGATAAGCTCATTACGCGTTCCGACGGCGGTGTGATTATGATTGCCGAGCAGTATTTTATTGACGAAAGACTGCGCTTCAACAATAACAATATGGGTTTTGGCGGCGGTTGGGGCGGCGGCTGGGGCAACGGCGGTTGGGGTAATGGCGGTTGGGGTAACAATGGATTTGACCCTTACGGCAACAATCGATACGGCAACAACAATCAACCTGATTATTACTTCAATTACAACGATATTATCGTCGTCAACATTCAACCCGACGGCGAAATTGCGTGGTCGGCGCGGATTCCAAAGCGGCAAGTGTCGGTGAACGATTTAGGGCAATATTCGTCGTACGGCATGAGCATTGTGGCGGACAAATTGTATTTTATTTACAACGACGACCCCAAAAATCTCGACCCGCGGGCGAAAAAAATTGCGGCAGAAACGCCCGACAAATATTCAGTCGTGACGATTGCGGAAGTTGACAGAAACGGTGGTGTGAAACGGTCGCCTTTGTTCCAAAATAAGGAAAATGGGGTAGTGGTGCGGCCCAAATTGAGCAAACAAGTCGGTCGGCGCGACATGGCGATTTATGGCGAAAGCGGACGGCGGTATAAATTTGGCGTTTTGTCGTTTGACTAATATCTGCATGGCAAAAAGAGGACCCCTCAGTATAAAAGCCGTTTTGCGCCCTGCAAAGCGGCTTTTTCTTTATTGTGAAATAACTTTCCAAAAGTTAAATTTTCCAAAAGTTGTCCTTTCCTTTGTCGCTTACTGTCACTAAAAATTCCCGTATGCCCACACTCCATTGGATTGGTAAAGAGAAAGTTATCGACCACCATCAAGATGTTCCTTTTCACGTTTTGGACGAAAAATATGCCTTCAATACTGAGGGGTCCCTTTCCGACAATAAAATTATTCACGGCGATAATCTCCTTGCCTTAAAGGCCTTGCTGCCGCAATACGAAGGCAAAATTAAGTGCATTTACATCGACCCGCCCTACAACACGGGCAATGAGGCATGGGTGTATAACGACAATGTGAACGACCCAAAAATGAAGCAGTGGTTTGCCCAAACCGTCGGAAAAGAAGGCGAAGATGCGTCTCGACACGACAAATGGTTGTGCATGATGTACCCGCGTTTGAAGCTATTGCATCAATTGTTGGCAAAGGATGGGGCAATTTTTATCTCCATTGACGACAATGAGCAAGCGCATTTGAAGTTGATAATGGACGAGATTTTTGGCGATGCCAATTTTGTGACCAATATTATTTGGCAGAAAAAATACACGCAAAGCAACGACGCCAAGTATTTTTCCAACACCCACGATTTTCTTGTTTGCTACGCAAAGCAAAAAACGCAGTTCAAATTGAACGGTTTGTCTCGAACCACCAAGCAAAACGATAGATATGCCAACGTTGACAACGACCCACGAGGTCCGTGGATGACGCAACCTTTGCACGCTAAGAGCGGAAATGACGCTAATTTCACGTTTGAATTCACGAACGGCGTCAAGTGGTCGCCGCCCAAAGGCACGTTTCCGCGTTATGCGAGCGAAACCCTCAGAAAGGCGGAAGCGGACGGAAAAATATGGTTTGGCGCCAAAGGTACGGCAGTGCCACGCTTAAAAAAATACCTGCTCGACATGACAAAAGGCGTTATCCCTAAAACGATTTGGCTCTACGATGAAGTCGGCAGCAACGACGATGCACGCCGAGAAATCAAAAATATATTTGAAGAAAACCCCTTCGCCACGCCCAAACCTTCAAGTCTGATAGAACGCGTCATTGGTCTATCGACCAACGCCAACGACCTCATTCTCGACAGTTTCGCAGGCAGTGGCACGACTGCCCACGCCGTTTTGAACCTCAACAAACAAGACGGCGGCAATCGCCAATTTATTTTAATCGAAATGGAAGACTACGCTGGGTCCATCACCGCCGAGCGCGTCAAACGGGTCATTAAAGGTTACGGAAATACGGAGGGTATCGGTGGTAATTTCACGTACCACACTTTGGGCGCGGCTTTAAGCGACGAAGCGGGCATCTGAACGCTTGATGTGTCCGTTTTATGGACTTTTATTTTAAGAAGCTGTTTGAGTTATTATTTTTTGATAGAAATTGATTTGTTTTTAGTTGACTTAGGCTTTAATTTTTGAAACATATACAGACATACGTTGAGGAAATTTAAGTTTAAGTCGGCTGAAAAGAAACGATTTATACGAATAATAATAACTCAAACAGCTTCTAAGTTGGTGTATTTGTTTCCGAAAAACGTGGTCTTGAATGGTCTATTTGTCACGGTGTCGGTTGGTTTTGACGAAACCAACCGACGCCGTGACCAATAGCCTAACCGACTAACCTTCCATTTCTTCGCCCGATAATTGCCCGATTTCAAAAGGGAAAAAGACGATAAAACTGCTGCCTTTTCCCAATTCAGAACGCACATCAATCGAGCCTTTGTGCGCCGTAATCATGGTTTTTACGTAAGACAAACCCAAGCCAAAACCCTTGACGTCATGCACATTGCCCGTGTGAACGCGGAAAAATTTCTCAAAAATTTTCTTTTTAGCTTCTTTCGTCATGCCGATGCCTTTGTCGGCAATCGTTACTTCCACGCCGTTCGATACGTTGCGCGTTGAGACCGTGATGTCGGGTGCTTCGGGCGAATATTTGTTCGCGTTGTCCAATAAGTTATTGATAATATTTGAAATGTGATTGGCGTCACCTTCAATAGTTGATTTTGGAGCGTTCAGAATGGCGTGCGTTGTGCCGTCTTTGCGTTCAACCTGAAGCGTGATGTTGCTCAACGCTTGTTCGATAACTTGATGTAAATCAATGTTTGATATGTTAAGATTAATACTCCCGCGTTCAATTACCGCCATTTGTAACACTTTTTCTACTTGCCCATTCATCCGTTTATTTTCCTGCCTGATGATGTCCGCAAAGCGCTTTATTTTATCTGGATTGCCGATTACGGAGGGGTTTGTGATGGAATCCGACGCGAGAGAAATGGTGGCAATTGGCGTTTTAAACTCATGCGTCATGTTGTTGATGAAGTCGTTTTTCATTTCTGATAACTTCTTTTGACGATAAATAACGTTAATCGTGTAGGCAAAACACGCCAAAATGACGGCAACGAAAAGCAACGAAAACAACAGATTTAGCCATAAATTGCCCCAAACGATGGACGTTTTAGTCGGAAAAAAGACGTACAAATACCCGGGTGAAGCCAAATCGTTTTTGAACAAATTCACTTTATAATTTGACGTTCTTAGGAAATCAAAAGCGGCTTGACTTTCGTTTGGCACGACATAATGATTGTTGAAAATAACCCATGTGTTGGAAGCATTCGACAAAACCCCGTAGCTGAAAGGGACCGAAATGCCGCGTTCGCCAAACTCTTGCCGCAAAATAGCGTCGAGTTTTATCACTTCGATGCGTTCTTCGAGCGGCGTGTTGAACATCTCCTGTTTGAGTTGGGCAGCGTCCATTTTTTGCTGCAATACTGAGGGGGTGCTTGAGATAACATCCGTCTGTTGGTATTGAAAATTGCCCGTAACGGTATCGACGCGGAACTGTCGAATCGAATAACCGTTGGCAAATTGCGCCACTTGGTAGTCTTCCAAGCGTTCCAATTTCTCAACCGATTTGGCCAAAGCGGCCAAGATATGGCTGTCAAATTGGTCTTCGTTGAGCTGAATGCTGCGCTGAATAAACCCAATTTGCAGCGACATAACGCCGATAACTGCCGCCGACATTAAGCCGATAATGAGCCAAATTTCTTTTTTATTCATTTGAAAATATAGATGGTGAGCATTGAATTATAACCGTGAATTGGCAGCAAAATTAGACAATTCACGCGTACTAAAAGGGATTTAACAGATATTTAATCCATGTGGAACGCAACAGCGTTTTGCGGTATTTGCCAATAATAAAGCCGTTCCGAAGGCATCGAAACGGCTTTATACTGAGGGGTCTCTTTTTTTTTAGAATCGAGCATTAAAACCGTTTGGTTTAATTTTTATTGCGACACGCCAAGGACGGGTTGAGCGGGAACAACGGGCGCTTTTCTGATTCTTCTAATTTTCTTTTTGATGAGCGTATCTATTTTTTTTATACTATCAATCACGATTTGCGGCGCGGCGGCAACGGGGATACTTGTTGGCGCAATCGCGGGTGTTGCAACGACTTTTGGTTGCTCAACGACCACGGGCGAAACGGGCGTTTTAGCTTGCGCCAAAGTGGGTTTTGTTGCGGATTCTTCCTTCCTGAAAAGGTCGAAATTGAAAGCAATTAAGGCCAAAATAGCCACGCCAACGACGATAAAAATCGCCATTTTCGACCGCTTTTGAAGGATAGCGGCGGGCAATTCAGCATCGTCGGGCAAGCGATTGATGATGGACAATAATTGGTATCTGATACGCGCATTTTCTTTGTTAGTTGACAATTCGTCCGCAAATTCGCCGTGGCTTTGCGTGATATTGGCTTCAAAACGCGCGGCAATTTGCTCAACTTCTTCTTGCAAATCAGGCAACGCATCGTCGGGCAAAGTGCGCAATTGGTTAATCACTTCGGCGGTTTCTTTGTCCGCAAGTAGGCTGTGGAGTGATTGTTTTAAATTCATTGTCAATGATAAATGTTGTATTCTTATACGAATTGGTGAATCAAATTTGAAGGCGCAAAGATGTTATTTTTTACCTAAAAAAAGCCGTTTTTTGCTCGAAAAATGAGCAAAAAACGGCTTGATACTGAGGGGTCCTTTTTTCGAAATTAAAAATTAAAAATTGAGAATTAGGGTGATGCAATTGTCTGATTTGACAATTTTTTAAAAAATAAACCCTAACCCTAAATTTAAATTGAACCCCATAAAAATCCAATCGGTTCTACTTTGTTCGCCACTATTGATTGGAAAACCCGTCTCAAAGCCATAATTTAAGGCAAGGCGTTTTCCGATGATATAGCGTTGTCCCCAACACATTTGAAACGAGAAGAAATTGGTTTTTAATTCGCTCGTATCGACATTTTCACCGATGCCTTTTAGAGTGTGCATATTGTACCCCAAACCATAGCTGAAATAGTGTCCATTGGGCGCCAATGCCCAATCCCGATTGTATTTAGTGTATAAAAACATCAAGGTTTGGTTGCTGTAACGCTCATCGCTATTGCCGCCAATGCTCATTTGTCGGTATTCAATGCCGAGGCTTTTTTTACGTCGGATGGCATATTCGCCATGAAGTTTGTAGGTTATCGGGAAGCCAGTGCCTTCTTCGAGAAGTCCTATAAATGAAGGCGCTACTTGAACCTCAAAAACGCCCCTTTTGCCTTGGTAGCCAGGCACTTGAGCGTGCATCAAAAGGCTTGTAAAAAAACAGTAAACAACGATGATTATTTTTTTCATTATTCTATTGCATTAAAATTATTTTTTGAATTAATGGACTCAATTAAAGCATTTTATGCGCTTTTTGAATCAGTTTCCACGTAAAATGGGCAAAAACGCCAATTATACTGAGAGGTCTTTCTCGACTTATTATTTCTTCTTTTTGACGGTTTTTTATCAGTTTCTACTTCCTTTTTGGCGGGTTTATCATCCCCATTTTTACTCGTTTTTATCTGCAAAAACGTGTCGTAAATGTGGGAATTGAGCAAAGAATTGGCGTCTTTTTTAGAGAATTCTTCCGATTTAATGATGTAATTTTTACCCGTTTTGACATTGTATAAAATGCTGTAATAATACATTTCGTACTTGTCTTCCAACAAGACGACGCCAAGGCCAGTGCCGACGAAAGTTGGTAAAAGCAATACGCCGAGGATTTTTGCGCCGATGCCTTTTTTGTGATGCACGCCCACGACACCTGTCCATAAAAAATAATCTGTATTGTATTTTTTGCCCAATTCTTCGACTTCTTTCTGCTTAAAACCACTGATTGCCATGCTGTTGAATATTTTAAAAATTTATGTCATGAAATCTAATAAAAAATTTGTTTGAAGAAATGAATAGGCTTACTTTTGACAATAATTTTTGGAGCATATAGAACTTGAAAACGCCTATTTAGTCACCTATTTTTTGTAAAATCAAGACAATATACGATGAGAAAACAACGAACCTGCGCTCACATTATCGAAGATTTAGGCTTCAATCACGTTGAACGGCAAATTTTGTACGCAGGATTTACGGTGCATCGCATAACGCACAATGATTATGGTTACGATGGTTTGATAACGACATTCAATGAATTAGGAGAGTTTGAAAGTGGTTTTATTAACTTTCAGCTCAAATCCACTGATTTTATTAAGCAACCAAAAACTAAAGATTCGTTTATTTTTGATTTATCAGAACGCGATTTAGAAGCGTGGTTAATCGAATCAAATATGATGCTTTTCGTATTGTATGATGCGCAATTGGAGAAAGCCTATTACTTAGATTTGCAAACTTATTTCAATGATAATCCTATGAAATTTAATAAAAAACGTAAATTTGTCCGTATTTACATCCCTTTGCAAAATATTTTTCAAGCGTCAATGATGCAACATATTCGTCAACTTAAAAATACATAATCATGCAATACTTACACGTTTATAAAGAAATAGTCGTCAATTACGGCGAAGTAGCAGAAGCGCTAAAGAAATTAGGATTTCAAGATATATCAACGTCTAAACATTTTCGACTCGTCAATTCTGCTCACAATTCGGAGGTTAAGTTGCCCGCAAGACCAAGTGATGCCATTTTCTCTAAGGTCAACTTAGCAGGCTATTCGTATCAATTATATATGCAAGGCGTCATCGAAGAATATGACGATTTAGCCAAATTGGTTGAAAAAAACCGCTCGGCTAATACGGCTTCAATTGCGGCTTAAAAAAAGGACCCCCTCAGTATAAAACGCCAAAAAGCCTTGAAAACACGTGTTTTCAAGGCTTTTGTTTTAGTCATAACTCATAATTCATAACTATTTATTCATAACTATTTATTCATAACTATTTATTCATAACTATTTATTCATAACTATTTATTCATAACTATTTATTCATAACT
>JAYUKJ010000731.1:0-2768 GCA_043764555.1 Saprospiraceae bacterium | reverse complement strand
TTCCGTTGCAATTATCCGTTGCCGTCACCGTCGGAACCGTCGGCGTTGTTTCACCGCAGGCTAAAGTCACGTCCGTTGGCACGCCCACCAAAGCTGGTTTTGTCGTGTCTTGAACCGCAATGACTTGCGACAATGTTGCTGTATTGTTGCAATTGTCCGTTGCCGTCCAAATGCGCGTCAATGTGTAAGTATTCGGGCAAACGCCGTTCGTCCGCACCTCATCCGACGTGATTGTTACCGCCAAATCGCAATTATCCGATGCCGTCACGTTTGTTGCCAACAAAGGCACCGCGTCGCAATTGACCGTAACGTTCGCAGGAACACCCGCCAAAGCAGGGACTGTACCGTCTCTAACCGTGAGGATTTGCGCCGCCGTTGCGGTATTGCCGCAAGCGTCCGTCGCCGTCCAAACCCGCGTCAAAATGTAGGTATCTAAGCACGAACCGTTCGTCCGCGTTTCCGTTGCCGTCACCGTCGGCGCCGTCGGGCAGTTGTCCGAAGCCGTCACCGTTGTGGCAATATTTGGCACCGCCGAACATTCAACCGTTGCGTTCGCAGGCACATTTGCCAAAACGGGCGCAAGCGTATCTTGACGCGTCGGGCAATCGCAGACGATGAATTGCGGCACGTAGAAACCGAAATCAACCGTTGTGTCCGCCGTGCCTTGCGCCAAAGTGAACGGAACAGAGACAATCATTGTCCCCATTTTCGAGCCTTTGTCCGTGTTGTCCGCCGCAGAAGATGAAGGTTCAAAAGTACCCGCACCGTCCATATCCGTCGGTCCATCACCCGTAGAACTGCTGTAACCCGCAGGAATTACGGGAATTTTCACGTAGTATTTACCTGAATCAAGCGTATTAAATAGGTATTGACCATTTGGTCCCGTCAATTGCGCCGTAAACAAATCGTAAGTGCTTGTCGCGTAATTGAACTTGTACAACTCAACATTTACGTTCGGAAGGGACCCCTCAGTATTTTGACGAATTCCGTCGTTATTGGCATCTATAAAAACCAAATTGCCAATACTTGCATAAACGGGCGTGTATAAACCAAAATCAACCGTCAAATTCGTTAACGTTGAGGTATCTCCATCCGTCGTCGGCTCGCCGTAAAGGCTCAACGTGACGATTTTTGACATCACCATCGTTCCCATTTGCGTACCGTTGTCGGCGTCGTTTACATCAACAGGCGTCGTCGTTTCGTAAGTGCCTAAACCGTCAATGTCATTCACGCCGTCACCCGTCGAACTCACCATGCCCGCAGGAATGCCGCTGCTCAACTTAACAAAATAATCACCCGCCGACAAACCCGTAAACAAGTAGTTACCCGAGCCATTCGTTAAAATGGAATCAATTGTAACGTCGTCCGTCGTGTTTTTAAAACCATCGGTTCCAACACCATATAATACGACGCGCACATCCTGAATGCCACCTTCCGTACTTTGATGAATACCATCATTGTTGGCATCGTTCCACACCAAATCACCGAGCGAAAGCGTCGGAATTATCGGTTGTGGCGTGTAAAGACCAAAATCAACCGTCAAATTCGTCAAACTCGACGTGTCACCATCGTTCGTCGGCTCGCCGTAAAGCGTCAAAGTTATGATATTCGACATCACCATCATGCCCATCCGAACGCCGTTATCCGCATTGTTGACGTCCACCGAAGTAGAAGGCTCATAAGTGCCAACGCCGCTAATATCCGTCACGCCATTGCCCGTTGAACTCACCATGCCCGAAGGAATGCCGCCGTTCAATTTCACAAAATAGCGCCCCGTATCTAAACCCGTGAACGCATAATTACCGTTCGGGTCGGTCAGCAACGTGTCAATTACGACATCATCCGCCGTATTTTTCAAGCCGTCAAGGCCAATATTGAATAGGATAACTTCCACGTTTTCAATACCCACGTCCGTTAAATCGTAAACGCCATTGTTATTTTTATCTTCAAAAACCAAATTACCCAAAGACAAAGCTGGAACAATCGGCTCGGGTGTATATAAACCAAATTTCTCAATCGTATCTACCTGTGCCACAGCCAAATTAATCGGCGCCGTCACAATCATTGTCCCCATTTTCGAGCCTTTGTCCGTGTTCGGAGCCGTCGAAGTTGAGGGCTCAAAAGCACCCGCGCCGTCAACGTCGGAAACGCCGTCACCCGTCGAACTCACCATGCCCGAAGGAATAATTGGCAATTTCACGTAGTATTTACCCGAATCCAAGCCGTTGAACGCGTAGTTTCCGTTAACGCCCGTGTTTTGAGTCGTCAACAAAACGTAGTCGCCAAGTGTGTAATCAAATTTGTATAAGTCAACTTTCACGTTCGGAATGCCCGCTTCCGTCGGCTGTTGAATACCGTCGTTGTTCGCGTCGTCCCAAACCGCGTTGCTGATTACGGCTGTTGGCAGACAAGTCGGAATCGTAATCGACGCCGTGTCTTTGCAACCATTCGCCGCCGTGATTTCAAACGTATATTGACCAGCAAGCGTCATATTTGTCACCGCACCCGCGCCACTCACCGCCGCAGCAGCCGTAGGGGGTTGAGACAAAATGACATAAGTGCCAGTTGTTGCAAAATCGTAAGTCGTTGGCGCCGTGATGCCCGAACAAACCAACGTTTGGTCGGCACCAAGAGCGGGTTTTGGATTCACCGTCACCGCAACCTCCGCTGTGTCTTTGCAACCCGTCGCGTTCTCACCAACTAAGAAATAAGTCGTCGATACTGAGGGGTCCACTTTTGAAGGTGTCGTGACCGCCGTACCCGTTAGT
>JAYUKJ010000730.1:0-2773 GCA_043764555.1 Saprospiraceae bacterium | reverse complement strand
GCAGTCGGTCAACTGATGCGAAAAAAGTATTTTACGAAATTGCTGCGATGGAAAATTCGGAAGAAGGCGAAAATCACTCACTTACGCCCGTCGAAGGTGTGGGATTTGTGCATTTTGTGAGCAAATACAGAGGCGGCAAAATGAGCCACACCTACAATGAAGTCACTTTTTTGCCCAACGAAAAAGATGTAAAAGGTTGGACTTGGACAACACCCGAAAAATCGGAAGACTTTGAGTGGGGCGAAGTTTTGGGGTCAAATGGCAAAACTGTTTTGTGTTTAGTCACCAAACGAGCCAGATTGATGAGCCGCGATTTTGAAGAATTTATCTTAGGAATTGACATTGCCACGGGAAAAAAGGTGTATGAAAAACCTTTGGAAGACAAAAAATATGCGGTTGCCGTCTCAAGTGCGATGACAAATAGCGATGGCGATTTTCAGGTGTTTGGTAGCTATTTCGACAAAGATGCGAAAACGGCAAAAGCAAAAAGTTTGGGTTTGTTCGGTTTTTCGATAGATGCGGGAGGTAACATTTTGACAAGAAAATACGAATCGTGGGAAAAAGACGTGGCTAAGTTCTTGAAAGTCAGCAGCAAAGGTAAGATTGCTGATGTGGGTTACTTATATTTCCATAAATTCATTAAAACGGCGGACAACAAAATATTTGGCGTTGCGGAACAATACAAAACGAATGTCGGAGCGAGTGTGGCATTGAGCTTATTGACCCGCCAAACCACAATGGACGTTAAAATAGAAGACCTATACGTGTTTGAGTTCGACAACACCTTCGATTTGAAAAATGTCACCGTTTTCGACAAAACTGCAAGTAATGTTATATTTCCGGGTATCACGGGCAGTAGCCGTATATTAGGCATGTATTTGAACTACCTAAATGAATTTGAGTACGCCTTCTCCCAACAAAGCAAAGACAAGTCAAAGTTTAGCATTGGTTACGTGGATTATGACAAAGCTAAAGGGCAAAAAGGCTATTATTTCGGTTCTATAAACTACGCCGAGGGCAAACTCACGGTTGATAAAATTAAATTTGATAAAAAAGCCGAATGGCAACACGTTTATCCCGGCAAGCCTGGTTATGTGATGATTACGGAGTATTTCGGAAAGGAAAAGAGATTAGAATTTAGAATGGAGAAACTGAATTTCTAAGAGACCCCTCAGTATTTTGATACTGAATAATACTTTTAATAGTTGCCCAATAAAAAATGCCGTTTTCCGCTCAGAATTAAGCGAAAAACGGCATTTTTACTGAGGGGTCTTCTTGACACTGAGACCACAGCCGCTCGCGCCACATCTCCGACAAACGCTTCTCAAATTACCCGCCGTAACCAACAAATCGCGACCCTCGCGAGCAACTCTGTTCCGATTCGTATTACTAAGTGCGTCTTGACCATAGTAAAATGACTTTTCCGAAGTTTTAATACTCAATATTTCTTTAACATAAAGCCTTGCGAACGTGTGTTTAGCAAGGCTTTGTGCATGATAAACGCCGCCATATACTTTTTAGCCGTAAAAAATAATCGCTCATTATTTGTCTTTTTAACCGTAAAACCTTTCCTTTGTTGTCATAAATCATTTGCGCAAGTAATTGATTGATAATACTTTAAGAAAAAATTGCACATCAGAAATTACGTATGACGAAAAAATACACCCCCTCAGTATTTCGACGCTTTTTTAAGTATCTTTCTTTTTTTTAATAAAGTTTGGAACACTTTTTGAAAAAACGTTAAGCGAACATAAGTCCATCGTTCCCCAATTTCACGGCAGACATATTATCAGAAAACTTAAAATCCCGTCCGCCGCGTTACGCGAACCCGCTTAGAAACTTTCAAGTGTCAGGATGTCAAATCTTAATGTGACCGAATAAGGTGAAAAACACATAATTTTAATTTGTATTTGCAAAGAAAATATGCATTTCGTTAGTCGTTGACAGTCAACAAACAACGCTTGCACGTTTTCTTTAATCATAATTTTCCGATAATATGTTGACGTCAGTTGGCATGATTTTCGGCATTTGTACAGAATTGTTCCAACTCTATTTTAAACATAACCAAACCTACTTAACTAATCTTACGTCGCTCCAATACTGAGGGGAAGTATCAATTCAAGGAATTCATTTATTATAATCCATTGATTTTCAAAGAATTGAAACAACTCTCGGCGGCAAAACCACAAAATCGTCCGTTTCAGAATGAAAAGACACTTACTTGTACTCGCAGCATTACTATTATGGTTTGGCAGCCTCAAAGCACAGACCAATTTTATCAATCAAGACTCCATTTTCGGCCGTGCGTCGGATTGTGCCTTGGGCGTCGGCGTTTGCATCGACAGCATCAGGTATGACAACATCAACGACCTTCGTTTTTTTCTCAATGGACGACAATTTAGTTCGGAGTTCACGCCTTGTTTGGTCAACACCGTTCACAACTATTCCTACTCCGACATTTTTAGGGGCAACGAACGGGGACCTTGGCGACTTGATTCTTGGACGGTCAACGGACGAACTTTTTCGGGTACTTTTTCGAGCCTTCAAATTCTGGCGGATTCCATGAGACGCTGGAACCCCGCGGGCAATTGGCAATATGAAAGTTCAGCACGCATTATATATGGTTACGTCGCGGCTTCTTCGACGTACAGTTGTCAAGAAATTTACGGTACGCAGAAAGGCGGTCAAAGTCGGGTTTGCTACAATTCAGGCGTCGAGTACGGTGGTTTACGGTTCAATGTTCCCGTCGGCATCAATCAACTCATCGTCGAGA
>JAYUKJ010000729.1:0-2774 GCA_043764555.1 Saprospiraceae bacterium | reverse complement strand
TTACATAAGTACACAGTTTCGTGCCTCGACGCCACTGTTGACGCGTTCAGTAATTACTGATTTATATAAAGGCCCGAATGCAACAGGAAATCGCTTCTCTTTGCCTTCAATGTTTGCGGGTCATGCACAAGTACCTAATCTTTGGTGGTTTGGTATGAGCAATACGGTTTCTTCGTTTAAGCCAACCACATTAGTAAAATCGTGGGAATATGCCTACGACGGATCGTGGTTTAGAAATAGAATGTTTGTCACCACTCACGGTCAAGGTTCCCCAACGATTAATTTTAACGGAGCGGGAATTATTTATGACGACAGAGTAACCAGCTGGTTAACACTGGGTTTATAATTTCAATTTATTTTACCGTTTGGCTTGTTTGTGTACAAAACAAGCCAAACAACTAAAATTTATTTAAAATGAAGAATATTTCGATTTATTTACTGCTATCATTCTCACCTCTCTATTCGTTAGCTCAAAAAGATACAACAAAGTGGATGAGTTTTGAGCCTATAATTGATATTAACTACGTTCAAATAACAGATAATACGCTTCAGCGAAACAATACAACTGCTTATGGCTTAACGCTTACTCCTTGTGTTACTTTTTTTATAAACAAGCAATTTGAGTGCGGCATAAAACCAAGTTATACGATTGTAGAAAGTGATTTTCCCCAAATAGAATCGGGGAAAGGTTACTCCTTAGGTTATTTGCTGAGATATTACCCTCAAAGACTTGCTTTCAAAGAAACAATTATTAGCAACAAGAAAAAATTTATCTTTTTGGCTAATCCGTTTATCGGGTTTGAACACCATATTTCAACTATTTACCGCGACACCAAAAACAATCACCGTTTTTCAAATCATTTACAAACGCAGACTTTTTCATTGTTAGCGGGCATAAACGTTTACTTTTGGCGACAATTCTATGTAAATTTATCAATCGGGGCTGCTTATACCCCAAGTTTTGAAAATAGTCGTTTTCAAAGAATAGGTCTTTGGTCATTCGGCTATACTTTTCGGAAATACGTTAAAATAAAGTAATAAAATGAATAATAAAATGCATTTTTTCATGCCTATCATCTTGGTAAGCAATATCGTTTTTGCTCAAAACCAACGCAGTTTTGTGTTGAACAAAGTTACAGTCGGTACATCGCTCACGTTAATTAGAGACGAAATAACTGAACCTTTTCGTTACATTAACGACGAATACACGTGGAACACAAACCTCGCTATTGACCTCAACAAACGGTTACGCGTCGGTCTGCAGTACATGAGTTTATGGACGCGAAAGGATCAAGTACGCGACGGCAACTACTTTATTCTCGGCACATTCGGGCAGTTTAATATACTTCCGCGCGCCGACAAAGCGCGGCTGTACATAGAAGGCAGCTTGAATACGGGCAACTACTGCACGTGTAGGCCTAATCCCTATTTGCGCGATAACTTATACTACTATGGTTTGGGTGCTGGCGTAGATTGGGCCATTGCTAAATGGGTACACCTTGATTTAGGATTTTTCAATTACAACATCTTTAATAAATTCGACGGAAAGTATAATTATACGCAATACATCATTGGTCTTGACTTTCCTTTTATGTTGAAGAAGAATAGATAGCTGCGTCGTAAAAAACAAAAAAGCCGTTAAGCGTTTAGAACGTTTAACGGCTTTTATATTTTTTTAGAAAAAAGAGACCCCCTCAGTATAAATTGACTTTTGGACGCTAAACCACCCCCTCAGTATCCAGCACTTTTTCCGCTAAAATCTCGGCTTCTGTTTCGATATGGTGTTGATTACGCGATAGATACGAATACATGGCAGGAATAATATAAAGCGTCAAAGCCAACGAAAACATCAAGCCACCGATAATGACAATGCCCATCGAAATCCGACTTTTGGAACCCGCGCCCAAAGCCAAAGCAATCGGCAAAGCGCCCAACATAGTGGCAAAAGACGTCATAAGAATCGGACGCAGACGCGCCGTTGCGGCTTCAATAACCGCCTCTTTTTTCGCCAGTCCTTGCTCGCGCAATTGATTGGCAAATTCGACAATCAAAATGCCATTCTTCGTCACCAAACCAATGAGCATGATGATGCCGATTTGGGAAAAAATATTGAGCGATTGATTAAAATACCAGAGCGAAAACAAAGCACCCGCAAGCGCCATCGGCACGGTCAACATGATAACAAACGGGTCAATAAACGACTCAAATTGCGCGGCCAGAATCAAATAAACGAGGATTAAAGCCAAAATAAACGCAAATGCCGTATTGCCCGAAGACTCTTCCAAATCGCGCGAAGCACCCAATAAATCCGTCGAAAAGGAGTCATCTAAGTTATTTTTTGCGATATTTCTCATTTCTTCAATGCCGTCGCCAATCGTTTTTCCTTGCGCCAAAGCCGCCGAAACGGTCGCCGATTTGTAGCGATTAAAATGGTACAATTGCGGTGGATTAGAGCGCTCCTCGACGGACACAATATTGTCGAGTTGCACCAAATCGCCGCGTTTATTGCGCACAAACATCGACTTCATATCCAGCGGTTCGTCGCGATTTGCGCGGTCAACTTGCCCAATCACTTGATATTGTTTTCCACTGCGATTGAAATAACCGTAGCGCAAACCCGACAGCGACAACTGCAAAGTTTGGGCAACATCCAAGACATTAACATCCAAAGAGCGCGCTTTTTCACGATCAATTTTGACGTACAATTCGGGTTTATTGAACTTCAAATTCACGTCGGACGTAACAAAAACGGGCGACTTTTGCACATCTTCCAT
>JAYUKJ010000728.1:0-2781 GCA_043764555.1 Saprospiraceae bacterium | reverse complement strand
ATATATTCGGCAGTCAACGCGGGAACGAGCCACGGCGTGCTAAACCAATTGCGACTCCGCAAACTTTGTTGGGCATCAACGGCAAAAAGCGAGTCCGTCAAGCCGCCCGATTGTTGGCTTTGGTAGGTCATATACGTCATTTCAAATCCCATTTTAAGTTTATTTGAAAAAGCGTAATTCATCTCAAAATGCAAGTGGTCGGTGTCAAATTTATTGTTTTGTCGCCAACCATTCCCGATGCGTTTTTGGTAGTAAGTCGTGTAATTCAACTTGCCTTCCGTGCCGCCCAAATAGTTAAATGTGCTGAAAAGTCCATTATTGCCCACCGTATTTTGGCTTTCAAAAACCACGCGTTTTGAGGCATCAGGTTTTCTCAAAACATAATTCAGCAAGCCGCCAAATTGAGGACCATATTGCAAAGACGACGCGCCCCGCACGATTTCAATGCGGTCAACAACTTCCATCGGCGGGTTGAAATAGGCTTCGGGATAGCCCATCGGGTCGGGCGTGATGTCGTAACCATTCATTCTAACATTAAATTCCCACGACCGATTTGGACTTAAACCACGCGAAGCCAACCCAGGTTGAATGCCCGAGCCGTCGCTTTCCCAAATCTGAATGCCCGGAATTCGGTTAAAAATTTGGCGCATATTGTTCATCGCCAAATTTGCGTCGATGCGGTCGAGTTGTATCACCTCATTTTTTTTCGTCGCATTTATCGCGTAATCGCTAACCTCCGCGAGATGCCCCGTGCCGCCAACGCCTTTGTTGAAAACGACGTGAAGCGTTTGTAAAGAGAGGCTATTTTCAACCAAAACGACATCGAGCATCGTCGAAGGACCCCTCAGTATAACGACCGTTTTTTCTTCAATTTCGTAACCTAAACTGCTCACAACGAGCGTGTAAGTGCCAATTTCGACGTTTTTTAACACATATTCGCCGCGTTCGTTTGTTGCCGCCCCGCGCACGGTGCCTTTCAAAACCACGTTTGCTCCGACAATCGGCGCTTGTTTTTGGTCGAGAATTTTACCCATAATCGTTCCAACGGCATTCGCAGCAAATAGGGGAGAAGCGGTGATAAAAATAAAAATAATGGATAGGCAATAAAAAATGTTCTTCATAAAAATACTATTTTTTGATAATTAATTGATTCAGTTATTTTTCAAAATCACTTAGATTGAGTCTAAATAATGCGCAAAAGTAGAAAGCAATTTTTAATTTCAAAATTTTTAACACGCTTATTTAGATTTAATTAAAATAAAATGACAAATTTCTGACAGCGCCTAAAATAAAAATCAGCTCAACGCCGCGTGTCGTTGAGCTGATTTTTTGAAAAAGTAGAAAATACTGGAACGTAGTCGGCAACTTTAATTGCCGTGTAATCATAGCGGCAACTAAAGTTGCCGACTGCATTACTTGTTCAAGCCAAAAGTCTTCCCATTATCCTCCGCTTTCACGGTCAAAAACGGTGTTCCCGCCAATCTTTTGCCGCCCATAACGGTGTCAACTTGCTGGCTATCGGCGATGAAAATCCGCGTGCCGACTTCCAATTCAAAATCCTTTGAAAATGTCGGCATGATGAGCATACCGTTCGTGCCATTGCCTCCATTATCGCTTGGTTGGTACGTGATAATCATAAATTTACGCGGCAGCGCGCTGTTGTTTTTGAGGCTAATTTTTACTTTTTGAATTATGCCGTTTTGGATTTTATTAACCACTTTTTCCGTGGATTTACCCGTTTTCCAGTCCGAATTCCGCGTTTTCACGGTATAAGTGTCGCTAATTGAACCGTTGCCATTGATGCTGCTTTCGGTAGCTTTGCCCGCGCCTTTGTTCACGATTTCGCCGTTGCCGTTCATGCTTGCCGCGTAGCTGTTTGTGGCGTTGAAATGCGTGTTATTGTTGCCATTTGCCTCGATTTTGACGGTCGTTGCCGTCAAATTATCGGCGTCAATTTTACCATTTCCGTTAGAAACGAGGTTGAGATTTTCCACTTTAGGACCCCTCAGTATAACGACGCCATTTCCGCTATTTTCAGCCCGAAACGTGCTGCCGTTGACGCCATTTATCGTCGTTTTGCCGTTCCAAGTTTGTTTGAAATCCGACAAAGTTGGCACCGAAATGCGGATAATCGGACTGCTCGATTCGACCCAACCACGCTTGATTGATTTGAATTTAATCGTCAATGTGTTGTCAAACGCACTGGTTTTAACGTCCAACAATTTTACCAAATTATCGTCAATTTCGAGCGCAATACTGCTTGGTTGACCGACTTCGATAACCGTTGTTGCTTCCATTTCGATGCTGATTTTGTTGAAATTGGCAACTTCTGGCGTCAAACTAACCAATTTGCCCGAGCCGCGAAGGACGTTCATGCCGCCTTGTGCGTTTGCCGTGAAAGAGATAAAGAGGGCTGTGATGATGATTGCAAAAAACTTTTTCATTGTGTAAGAGCATTTAGACAACACGAATTTTAGTTCGTGATAATGATATAAATAAAGCGACCTGTTTGTCGCAGCGTTTTGAAAACCCGTCATCCAACGGCGTGTTTCAATTGCATGGTGCAAATGTGCGGCGACTTGCGGAGGTGCGTGCTGCAATTCATAATTTGAGGCGGCTCGAATTATGATTTGAGGTAAAAGGCGGTTTTTTGACGTGGATTTTGTTGATTTTTGAGTAAAAATCGATTAGAGAAGTAGAATATAACGGCGAAACGGATGAGGAAGCGACTAAAGGACCCCTCAGTATAAAACCTAAAAAAGCCGCTTTCGACCATCGAAA
>JAYUKJ010000727.1:0-9497 GCA_043764555.1 Saprospiraceae bacterium | reverse complement strand
CGAGGATTTATTGGCGATAACCGTGTCGAGTTACAATACAGACGCGTCGAAACCTTTTAATTCGGAGGTTGCCAACATTGGCACAATGGCGCAAGCCTTGCAAGGACAGAACAATGTCGCCGAAATGTTGACGGGATATTTCGTCGATTCGGAAGGTTTTTTGGACTTTCCGAGCATCGGGCGCGTCTTTGTCAATCAAAAAACATTGTCGGAAGTAAAGACGATTTTGTTGGAGAAACTTAAAGTTTTTTTGAAAGATGCCGTCGTCAATGTCCGCTTTATCAATTTGAAAATCAGTGTTTTGGGCGAAGTGAATCGGCCGGGCGTGATTCGATTGACCAATAAACGGTTGACTATCTTTGAAGCGATTGGCTTGGCGGGCGACATGACAAATTATTCTAATCGAACGAACATTATGTTGATTCGAGAAAAAAACGGACGCCGCACCGTTACGCGACTAAACTTGCAATCATCGGCGATTTTCAACTCACCTTACTACTATTTGCAGCAAAACGATATGCTCATTGTGGAGCCAACAAAATTAAAGGTCAACACCGTGGCCGACCCAACGAATAAAGTTATTGGCTTGGTCTCGGTGGGATTGTCGGTGCTGTCGTTGGCTTTGTTTTTATTGAAAAAATAGGACCCCTCAGTATAAAAGAATTCCAAGATTCCAAATTCCAAATTTCAAGGTGCGCTAATTTTTTTTGTTCAGCATAAATAAAAAAGATCCGCGTTAATCTGCGTAATCCGTGGACGAACCAACAAAAAAAATAAGTCAATGACAGACATATCCCCACAAGTTTTTTCCACAAACGGCACCTCAAACGGCTCGTCAAACAACTCTTTTGCGCGCGCAAGTGCGTCGTCGAAAGATTTGCGTTACTACTATTTTATTATTTTGAATAAATGGTATTTGTTGGCACTCGGGGTGCTGATTGGCGCGTCTGTTTTCTACGTAAAAATGCGGTACAGCAAAAATTTATACCGCATTGCGGGTTCCGTCTTGATTGAAGACACCAACCAAAAGACCGTGACGAACGACGCAATTACCGAAAAATTAGGATTTGAGAAGGAAATTTCAAACATGGAAGACCGCGTGCGGCTTTTGGGGTCAACTGAATTGATGGAGCGCGTGGTTGATTCTTTGCGCCTCAATGTAGCCTACATTCAAGAAGGGCGCGTGATGAAAAATGAGCTGTTTAATGCGTCGCCTCTGCGGCTGCAATACTGGAATACTGAGGGGGTCGATAAAAATTTTCAGTTGAAGATTCAACACCATGACCCTTTGAATTTTAAACTCTTGAAAAGCGAAAACGACGTTGAACTCATTAAATACGGCGCGCCTTTTAACCTCAACGGGCGGGAATTAATTCTAAAAAGAATCGGCGACATCAGCGCTTTGTACCCCATCAACATTATTGTTACCGATAAATACGCCGTCGCGCAAGGGTTTAGTGGCCGTTTGGAAATTGCGCAAGCGGGACGCTCCAACATTTTAAACATTGGCGTCTTGGACGAAATTCCCGACCGTGGTGTGGCCATTATTAACCGCTTGGTGCGCGAATATTCGACGTCCATTATGGAAAATAACAACGAATCGGGACGCCGAACGCTTAGATTTATTGACGAACGCTTAAACTACGTAACAAAAGAGCTGTACAGCGTTGAAAAAAACGAAGAAGGCTTCAAAAGAGACCGCAATTTGCCGATTCAATTGACCGAAATGACCAAAACGTCGCTTGATAGATTGAGCCTCGTTGACCAAAAAATTGTGGATTTGGACACCCGTCTCGGCTTTGTGACCAATATCGAAAAATTTATCAACAACACGGGAAAAGGTGGGCAGCAAGCCTTGCCGTTTAGCACGACAATTTTGAACAATGGGCAATTAACGACGCTCATTCAGCAGCACAACGAGTTGATGTCCAAGCGCACGCAACTCGCCGAATCCGCCAAAGAAGGCAATCCCATCTTATCGTCTTTGGATGAGCAGTTGCGGCTTCTGAAAGAGAACATTTTGATTAGCATTCAGATAATAAAGCAGGAAATTACGGACCAAAAGGAACAATCGCGGCAACAATTGATTCCCTTGGAGAACCAAATCAACACGATGCCGACCAATCAGCGTGAATTGACCGAGATACTCAGAGAAAAAGGCGTCAAAGAGACTTTATTTCTCTTCCTTTTGCAAAAAAGAGAAGAAACCGCACTCGCCGTTGCCGCCCAAGTCGCGCATTCTCGCCTCTTGGAACGCGCGACGAACCGCGGAATTGTTTCGCCGAAGCCGATGCAACTCGCGTTGTTTTGCCTTTTGATGGGACTCGGTGTACCCATTTTATTTTTATACGTCAAAGACCTTTTCAACACCAAGATTTACCACCGAACGGACATTGACAAATACTTGAATCTGCCTTTTGTCGGTTTTATTCCCCACGTTCGGGGCGAAAAAAAGAAGTTAATCATCAACGATAGCCATTCTATTTTGGCAGAATCTTTCAGATTGGTGCGCAGTAATCTGCAAAGTACCGCGGCTAATCAAAAAAACCGTACAATTCTCATCACCTCAACCGTGAGTGGCGAAGGCAAATCTTTTGTTGCCGTCAACTTGGCTTTGACCCTCGCTTTGACGGGCAAAAAAGTGCTACTCGTGGGTTTAGATTTGCGCAAACCCCAAATTGGCAAGTATCTTTTGGGGCAAAAACCGCACAAAGGCGTCTCGAATTACTTGAAAAAAGAAATGCCTTTGGAGCGGTTAATTGAACCTTACGCCGCTTTAACCAACTTGCATTACATCGATTGCGGACCGATTCCGCGCAATCCGTCGGAGCTGATGATGACGGAAGAAATGAAGACGATGTTTGCTTATTTCAACAAAAATTACGATTTCGTGGTCGTTGACGGTGCGCCGATTGGCGTGGTTGCCGACAGTTTTTTGCTCAAAGAATACGTCGAACAGACGTTAGTCGTCTTGCGGTACGGATATTCAACGACATCGAATTTGAAATTTATGAATGAAGTACATCTCGACAATAAATTGCCCAATATGACGACCGTTTTGAACGATTTGCGCTCTGAATTGGGAAATAATTACAACTACGGCTACTATTTATCGACTTATTATCAAGAAAATGACGGCTTTTTTGGCAAAATTAAAAAACGCGCTAAAGGTTTATTTAATCGAGAAGAAGCAACAATGCCAAATCTTGAAAACATTAAAAAACTGAGCAAAGAAGACGTTAAGAAAGTGGCGTCAAACGGAAATGGACAGTACAAGGACGAGAAAAAAAGACGAAAAACATGACAATCCCCACCAAGTTAATCGGCGGATTTTTTGAATTGGAATTACCCGCCAAGGGAACACTCTACCACGACGCCGCACTCGCTTTGGCCAACGGGCGCGTTTGTTTCAAAATCTTGTTGGAGCGCGTGAATCCCTCAAAAGTCTATCTGCCTTTTTACAGTTGCGACAGCTTGTTGCTGCCCTTGCGCGAAAAACAGATACCTTATGAATTTTATGCCCTCAACAACGCTTTCGACCCGATTACGCCCTTGTTGGAAGACACCGAATTGATTGTGTATATTAACTATTTTGGATTAAAATCCCAAACTGCACGCAAATTATCGAAGCTCTTTGGCGAACAACTCGTCGTTGACAACTGCCAAGCCTTCTTTGAAGAATCGTATGGCGCAAGTTGGACTTTCAATTCGGCCCGAAAATTTTTTGGCGTTCCCGACGGCGGTTTTTTGTATGCCCCAACTTTTATTGAAGACAAACACACGCCAAATACGCACATCGTAACGGAACATTTGTGGCTTCGACTTTTTGGAAAACAAGAAGAAGCGCTCATCAATCACCAACTCAACGAAGCCTCGCAGACCTTAGACGTGCGCGGAATTTCCAAAATGTCGCGACAAATTTTACACACCGTTGATTTTTCAGCCGTTGCGCGCGCCCGAAAGCGGCACTACAAACAATTGGATAAGACATTCAGACAAATCAATCAATTACCGTCGGCGGTGCTTGAACTTACGCCGCTGGCTGTCCCATTTTGTTATCCGTTGTTGCTCAAAAAATACATTCCTAAAAGTGTTTTTGCGGAGCAAAAGATATTTCTACCGAGCCTCTGGCAAGAAGTTTTGAGCCGTTATACTGAGGGGTCCTATATTTTTGAAAAAATGATTTCTGAACGCTTGTTGCCGTTGCCAATTGACCACAGATTGAACGAACAAGACATACAACGGATGATTGAATTAGTGAATCGGTTGGTTTAGGTTCAGACCGAAAATTAGACGAGTTAGGGTTTTCCGTAAGTCCGTAGCCAACATTAATAGCAACTAAGCAGTTTTTAAAATTTTAAAATCAAAAACCAATGATAAATGTCTCTAAACCTTTTCTACCGCCGCAAGTAGAATACGAAATGGCGCTCAAAGACGTCTGGCGGCGCGGTTGGTTGACCAACAATGGACCTTTGGTGAACGAATTGGAGATGAATCTGAAAGATTATCTCAACGTCAAGCATTTACTTTACTTATCCAACGGCACAATCGCCCTGCAACTTGCCATAAAAGCCTTAGATTTAGTCGGCGAAATCATTACGACGCCGTTTTCCTACGTTGCCACGACGAGCAGCATTCTTTGGGAAAATTGTCAACCCATATTTGCCGACATCGACGCCGAAACACTCAATATTGACCCGCGTTGCGTCGAAAAAGCGGTCACTTCCAAAACCGTTGCCATCCTCGCCACCCACGTTTTCGGCAATCCTTGCGACGTGGACGCCATTGCCGATATTGCGAAGCGCCACAATTTGAAAATTATTTACGACGGCGCGCATTGTTTTGGCACAACCTACAAAGGCAAGTCGCTCTACGATTACGGCGACGTCTGCACGACGAGTTTTCACGCCACCAAGATTTATCACACCGTCGAAGGCGGCGCCGTAGTGATGCAATGTCCCGAATTGACGCGCAAAATTTCTCGAATGCGCAACTTCGGTCACGATGGCCCCGAACGTTTTGATGGCATTGGGGTCAACGGAAAAAATTCGGAGTTTCACGCGCTGATGGGCGTAATCAACTTGCGTTATGTTGATGAGATTATGGCGCGCCGCAAGCACCAATCGGCTTTGTATAATGAGAAATTAAAAAATTTGGACACGCAACCGATTAAAATTCTGCCGAAAACGGAACCAAACCACGCGTATTATCCCGTTTTGTTCCGTTCCGAAGCCGCATTGTTGAAGGCGGTCAACACGTTGACACAACATTGGATTAATCCGCGCCGCTATTTTTATCCCGCGCTCAATAAACTGGATTATATCTCAAACCAAACGTGTTCTGTCTGCGAAGATATTAGTCCGCGCATTCTGTGTTTGCCGCTGTTTCACGAGTTAACGGACGAAGAAATCGTGTTTATCGCGCGTTTGCTGATGCGCAGTCAAAATAATTAGGCGTTTACGGTTTTATACTGAGGGGTCCTATTTTGTGATACAATTTAGACAAAATACCAAAAAATCAAATCATGCTCATTATCGGTGCGGGCGGTCACGCCAAAGAATTACTCGGCATCTTCCACCAAATGAATCAGACCGACCATCTTTTTTGTTTCGACGATGTCAACAAACACCTCGACAATATGCTTTTGGGCATCAGTCCAATTCTAAAAAATGAGGAAGAAGTCAAGCGTTTGTTTCGTAAAGACAACGCATTCGTCCTCGGTGTGGGCAGTCCGCAAGTGCGTTATTTTTTAGCGCAGAAGTTTTTGCGGCTCGGCGGTAAGTTAATGTCGATTATCTCGCCCGATGCACGCGTCGGTCGGCTCAACGTTTTTCTCGGCGACGGTCTCAACATTATGGCGGGTGCCATCGTGACGCAAAACATCTCACTCGGCGTTGGTACCTTAATTAACGCCAACGCAACGGTGCATCACGATTGTAAAATTGGCGAATACTGCGAATTGTCGCCCGGTTGTCATTTGCTCGGCAACGTCAAAATCGGCGCACGGAGCTTTGTTGGCGCGGGAGCCGTCATTTTGCCCAATAATGTTATTGGTTCCGACGTGATTATCGGTGCAGGCGCCGTCGTTACGAAGGATATTGCAAACGGCATGACCGTCAAAGGCGTGCCTGCGAAGGTTTGAAATAGGACCCCTCAGTATAAAACGGATTTTTTGCTTTTTTAGAAAACCTAACGCGGGTTTAAAACCCGCGTTAGGTTGGAACTTTTAAAAATTAGCCAGTTTAAAAATCTAAACAATTTTGACACCTTGTATGACTAACAACAAACTAAATGACCAATCAATCGCCTAAATACAGCCTACTCATCGAAAACGGTCGCGCCGAAAAAAACTATTGGGGCGACCTTTTTCGATTCAAAGATTTGTTCTACATATTAACGTGGCGCGACCTCAAAGTCCGCTACAAACAAACCGTTTTGGGCGTCGCGTGGAGCGTCATTCGACCTTTGTTGACGATGATTGTCTTCACCGTCGTTTTTGAAAAAGCGGCGGGACTCAAAGCCGACGACCCCGCCGTTCCTTACGGACTGTTTGTTTTGGCGGGCATCTTGCCGTGGCAATTTTTTGCCAACGCACTCGGCGAATCGAGCAATAGTTTGTTGGGCAACGCCAATCTAATCAGCAAAGTCTATTTTCCACGGCTGATAATTCCCGCTTCGGCGGTCATAACGTCCATGGTCGATTTTTTTATCACGTTTATACTGTTGCTATTGACCCTCGTTTTTTACAATTACACGCCGTCAGTGCGGATTTGGTTCGTACCTTTTTTTATCATTCTCACTTTTTTCTGCGCGTTTGGCATCGGTTTGTACATCACGGCACTCAACGTAAAATACCGCGACTTTCGCTACATTATTCCCTTCGTCATTCAATTTGGACTCTACATAACGCCCGTCGGATTCAGTACCAACGTTTTGTTAAGCAAGCTACCGCCGTTTTTTCAGACCGTTTATATGCTCAATCCGATGGTCGGCATTATCGACGGCTTCCGTTGGTGTTTTTTTGAAAGTAGCCCCCTCAGTATAACGACGCTTTTTTATTCAATTGGCATGACCATTTTGTTTATGTACATCGGCATCCGCACGTTTCGGAAGATGGAACGGCATTTCGCAGATTTAATTTAGCACTAAACTTTCCAAAAGTTTTTAACTTTTGGAAAGTTGAAGCATAAAAGACAATTCGCTGCTCACCAACTAAAAACTAACAATGAATTCAGTCATTTCCGTTGAAAATCTCAGCAAAAAATTTGTCATTGACCACCAAAACCAAGAGCGGTACACGACACTGCGCGACGTAATCGCCCGCAATGCCAAAAAACTCATCTCCTTTCCCAAACATCTCCGCGTCTCCAATTCAAAACCGACGCAAGAGGATTTTTGGGCCTTAAAAGACGTAAGTTTTGAAGTCAAAGCGGGCGACAGAGTTGGCATCATCGGTCGAAATGGCGCGGGCAAATCAACATTACTCAAAGTATTGAGCCGAATTACGGAGCCAACGTCGGGCCGAGCGCGCATCAACGGCCGCGTCGCGAGTCTTTTGGAAGTCGGAACGGGTTTTCATCCCGAATTGACGGGGCGCGAGAATATTTTTCTCAACGGCGCGATTTTGGGCATGACGCGCGCGGAAATTCGCAGGAAGTTTGACGAAATTGTTGACTTTGCCGAAGTCGAACAGTTCTTAGATACGCCCGTCAAACGGTATTCTTCGGGAATGTACGTGCGTTTGGCGTTTGCGGTGGCAGCACATTTGGAACCCGAAATATTAGTTGTCGATGAAGTCTTGGCGGTTGGTGATTTGCAGTTCCAAAAAAAATGTCTCGGCAAGCTAAAAGACGTGAGCCAAAACGATGATAGAACGGTTTTGTTCGTGAGTCACAATCTCGCGTCGCTTCAAAGCCTTTGCAACGTCGGTATTTTGCTGTCGCAAGGCAAATTGATTGAACAAAACGGCATCAACGAAACCGTCGCGCGCTACTTATCGCAACTCAAAAACAACAAAGTCATTATTGAAGGTTTGAATGAAAAATTGCAAGGTGAAAAGGTTCGATTGGTCGATATAAAGTTTAAAAATGAGCAACACGATTATTATTTAAACGACAACATCACGCTCGAAATCCACTTCAAAGTTTTGGAAGAACTCGTCATGAGCCATTCGATTTCCGTTTTCAATCAACTTGACGAATACCTACTCGCGTGTCCGTCGTTAACGGATAAAAATTTCTACCAAAAAAAGCATCCCGTCGGCGATTACATCACGACTTATACCCTACCCTCGGGATTGTTCAACGACTTGGAATATTCAATCACCTACCTCTTGGTGACGACCAACAACCGCATTGTTTTACAAATCGACAAGGCTTTGTTTTTCAAGATTCACGACGACGGTAAGAACCGCGGCGATTTTTACGGCGGCTGGATGGGCAGCATTCGACCGATATTGGCCGCAGAAACAATCAAAATAGGGTAATTATGCGTCCATTTTTAGGAAAAATCGTCAAAATACTGAGGAGTCCCCTTTTGTCTTTTTTTTACAATCTTCGATACCGAAAATCGACTTTTGGGTTATTAATTTTAGACGACTTTTTTCCAAATCCCGTGTCGGGTTTTAGGTTTACGGAGTTCAATCATTACTTTATTGAATTCAAAACGGCACTTTTAACGACGGGCAACGCCTTATTATTGGTCAACGAAAAACGTAAAATCGGGCAATTCATCACGACCTACCACGCCGCTTTTCCAAAACGCGCCGTCTCGATTTTTGACAAACGCAAAAAACCTTTTGCAACCGTTTGTTACGTCGTTTTTCTGAACAACGCTTACGGTTTTCTGCCGTACATCGAAGCAAATCACTTGGATTTCGTTTTTTGTTTGTACCCTGGCGGCGGATTTAATCTTGATACGCCCGAGACTAACGCCAAACTCAAAACCGTTTGTCAATCACCTTATTTTAAAGGCGTTATAGTGACCCAAAAAAACAGCTACGATTATTTACTGGCGAACGACTTCTGCAAGGCGCGGGACATCTGCTTTATTTTTGGTGGCATTCTTCCGATAAATCAATATCCAATGACGGAAAATCGGGCGTATTTCGGTTCCAATAAACCGACTTTGGACATTTGTTTTATGGCCAATAAATACATGACGAACGGATTGGATAAAGGTTTCGACGTTTTTGTTGGCGTCGCCAAATGCTTTGAATCGGAAGCCGACGTTCGTTTTCACGTCATTGGCACTTTTTCAAAAACGGATTTAAACGGGGAAATTGCCGACAACATCGTCTTCCACGGCGCTCAACAAACGCAAGCCTTGAACGTGTTTTTTGACAAAATGGACATCATTTTGTCGCCAAACCGCGCGTCAACTTTGCACAAAGGCGCGTTCGACGGTTTTCCGACGGGTTCTTGCGTTGAAGCGGCGTTCAAAGGCGTGGCACTGTTCGTTACCGACCCTCTGAAACTCAATACGACGTATCAAAATGG
>JAYUKJ010000726.1:0-9508 GCA_043764555.1 Saprospiraceae bacterium | reverse complement strand
CAAATCCGTTTCGCCAATCAAATCTGAATGAATTTGGCTGATTAAATTGCCCGCATTTGAACTCGAATGAATGAACTGAATCTGTACCGAAGGATGATTAATCAATATCCGTAACAACTCGCCCGCCGTATAACCCGCGCCGCCGATAATGCCTACTTTAATACGTGTCATGTTGAATGTAGTCGGCAAATTTATTTGCCAAATTAGTTAATTAATTGGTGGAATCTAAATTATTTAAGCCGCAAAATTAGCTTAATAAGCCAATAAAAATTGTCAAATTATCGCCGAAGGGACCCCTCAGTATAAACGGCATTTTTTAATAAAATAGCTGCCACTTTATCATCAGGCGTATTTAGAAAGTCAATCGAATAGCGATAATTGTTTTCTAAATTGACCGTTACGGCATTGAATACACTGCCTTTGGCAATTGGAAAAAAGCAGCAATAGTAGAAGAAAAATTAGGCTATTTTTGATTAAAATCATCATTTTAAGGTCTGAATACTGAGGGGTCCTTTTTTCTTCAAATTTGAAATCTGGAATCTCTGAAATTCGAAATTACCCCTTCGCCAAAGTCCGTGAAATATCCGTTTTGTAAGCCGAAACTGCGGGAATAATCGCCGCTAAAAAGCCAATCAACAACGCACCAACGAGCAAAAACCATTCTTCGGCAAGCCAAATTTTGCCCGAAAAAGTGTAGCGATAGGCGTCCGTCATGTATTTTCCCAAGAGTTGCATCGCGCCATGACTCAGTAAAATGCCGATGATAAATCCCATGAAACTCAATAGCAAACCTTCCAAAATTATCAACAAAAACAGCCGCTCACGACCCGCGCCCATGACCCGCAAAAGGGCGAGTTCGTAGCGCCGTTCGCGCAAGGAATTGAATAAAGCAATGAAAATGGATAAGCCAGAAACAATGACAATTACGCTCGCCAATGCCTTTAAAGCCGATTCGCCAACGCCCATCATTTCAAAAAGTCGGTTGATTTCGAGCGCGGGTGTTGCCGCTTGCATATCGGTATTGGCGTTCAAATTGCGCTGAAAATTCAAGGTTTGCACGTTTCTCATCTTAAATTGAAGCAATAAAGCGGTAATTTCTTTCGACGAATCGGCAGTCAACAAGCGCGTTCGAGGGTCAACATTAGTTTCAAGTTTCAAGTTTGAAGTTTCAAGGTCGGCGTGTTCATGACCTTCATGCTCGTGGCCGTCATGGTCGGCGTGTAACTTGGAATTTGGAATCTTGGAATTTGGAATCTCTTCTTTGGAATTTGGAATTTCTTCGTGGTGGTCGTGAACTTGCCAAGTGCTTTCCGAAGCCGTCAAAATGAGTTGGTCAAGCACGGTTCCCGAAGGTTGGAAAATGCCGACAACCGTGAATTTTGCTGCGTCGTGTTCATCGCCGTCGGTCGTCAAACCGTGGTTGCTGCTAAAAGAATCGCCGATTTTCAAGCCCGTTTTGGCGGCTACGGTGGCGCCGATTGTGGTTTCCATGGGTGCATTCCAGAGTTTTCCTTCGCCAATTTGACCTTTGTATAAATCCACAAAATCGGGCAAAGTACCCACAACGCGGTACGTTTTGTAGCTGTCGCCGAGCGATAAAGGCACCGATTTCTTGATTAATGGGTGTTTAGGATTCAAAAACGAGCGCGCTGATTTCAACGAAATATTGCCAGTCGGCACATCCACGTGGTACATATTGCACAAAATCAATTGCAACGGGCTTCCTTTTGCACCGACAACGACGTCAACACCCGCGAGATTTTTCTCGAATTTATCCGTCAATTGCTTGTTGACCAACAAAAGCAACGACGTTAAGCCGACGCCGAGCGCGAAAAGCGTCAAAGTGAGCAACATACTGAGGGGTCGGTCGGTGAGGTTGCGCCAAGCGAGTTTTAAGGCTGTCATATTTTTATTTTTTTCAGATTTGACAATTTTTGAAAAATTGTCAAATCTTTAGATATTTACAAGTGAAGCAAACACTTTTAAAGGCGTCATGCGCTTCAATTTTTCAATCAAAAAATCCATTTCTTCCATCGAATTTAGGTGCGAAAAAGAGAACCGAATGCTCTTTCTCGACGGGTCAATCTCTAAGGCATCCAAGACGTGAGAGCCGCCTTCCGCACCCGAACTGCACGCCGAACCACCCGAAGCCGAAATGCCCGAAATATCTAAATTGAAGAGCAATAATTCCGATTTTGGCGACTCCGGAAACGACACATTCAAAACTTTAAAATGTCCCCCCTCAGTATCCCCGACAAATTCGATGCCTTCAAAGGTTTCTAAAAGCCTGTCTTTCAAATAGTTACGACAATTTTCAATTTGGGTGCGTTTTGTTTCAGCATCCGCGTAAGCAATATCCAAAGCTGCAGCCAAGCCAACGATACCCGCAATATTTTCGGTGCCGCCGCGCATATTTCGCTCCTGTGCGCCACCGTCGATGAGTGGTTTCAAGGCATTGTCGCCGTTGATGTAAACGAAGCCGACGCCCTTGGGTCCATGAAATTTGTGGGCAGAACCATTCAAAAAATCGACCTTCGTTTGCTGCACATCTATCGGATAAAAACCTAATGTTTGAACCGTATCGGAATGGAATAAAGCGCCGTGTTTTTTGCATAAATCCGCGACTTCATCGAGGTCAATCATCGTCCCAATTTCGTTATTTGCGTGCATCAAAGTCACCAAAGTTTTTTCGGAAGGCCCCCTCAGTATAAGCGCTAAATTTTCAAGATTTATCGTTCCTTTTTCATCAAAATCAATGTATTCAGCCGTGCAAGAACCATTTTTTACGAGCGATTCAAGGGTGTGCAAAACGGCGTGGTGTTCCAATTTTGATGTCACGATTCGGCGAACGCCCAAGTCGCGCACCGCATTTCTCAAAATCATATTGATGGATTCCGTACCGCCCGAAGTGAAAAAAACCTCGCCAATACTCGCATTTATGCGCTTTGCGACGCGCTTTCGAGCTTCCTCCACGGCTGCTCTTGCATTGCGACCGTCGGCGTGAATGCTCGATGGATTGCCGTAGAGGTTGGTCAAAGCCTCGGTCATTGCGGCAATAACTTGCGGGTCAACGGGCGTTGTGGCGGCGTTGTCTAAATATACTCGGTGCATCTATTACTTTTTTTTATTCTTTTTCTTCGTAAATTCTCTTTCAATAGCTTCAATACTTGGTAAACTGCTTTTAAGATTGTCGGGTAAAATGCGCGTTAACTCATATTCAGAAATACCAATAGGTTTCTGTAAACGGCGCAAAGCATATTCCGCAATAATGGTATCTTTATTTTGGCAAAGTATGAGTCCGATTGTTTCTTGGTCGCTCGGATGACGCAGAATGTCATCAACAACAGCGCAATAAAAATTCATTTTTCCCGCATATTCAGGCTTAAATTCTCCTTTTTTCAAATCAACGACAACGTAGCACCGCAAATGAAGATGGTAAAATAACAAATCAATCGCATATTCTTTATCACTCACTTTTAAGGGATATTGACGACCTACAAAGGCAAAACCAGCACCCAATTCAATCAGAAATTTCTCAATGTGTTTTATCAATTCAATCTCCAATTCTCTTTCAGAAAAAGTATCCGTAAGCGTAAAAAAATCGAAAACATAAGGGTCTTTCAACATCTGTTGCACAAGCTCAGAAAACTCTATGGGCAATGTTCTATCAAAATTGTGATTTAAGACACCTTGCCAATTATAGCTGCCATTTTTAATCATTTGTCGCAGCGTGTCGCGACTCCAACCTTGTTCAAGCGTTTGCGACATATACCAAAAACGAATGTCTTTATCCTTGATTTTTTCAATCAAAAGAGCATGATGCCCCCAAGGAATTGCAAGTAATAAATGGCTATTCGCCAATTTTGCAACAGGCTGTTGCAAAATTGAATTATCTGCTTTTTCAATATCTATTAAGTATTGATACTCACGGGAAAACCGTATCATATACCCCAAATTCCGCTCAGAAAACCCCGACATTTCAGCCAGTTCATTTTTAAGGTCAATTGACAATTTTGGAATGACAGAAGCTGCCCAACCTTGTTGTTTTTGGCGCTCGGCAATCATTTGTCCAATGTCCCAATATAGGGCAATTAAGTGGGCATTTGCCGTAAAAGCCGCCTTGACTTGGGCGGTTTTAATGCGTTTTTTGATGTCACTCAGTAAATCGGCATATAATTTTATCTCCATTTTTTCGATTTTTAGTTGCTTACCTTATTGTATTTTAATGTAAAACACACGCTATCAATTTGCTTTTAATAAAAAAGAGACCCCTCAGTATAAAAGCAAAAAACGAGCATTTTGTTCTTCTTTGTGAACGTATTTCATCGGCACTCGTGCGAAATTCTCCCCATTTTCACGACAATAATTCAACATTTAAAACCTTAATTTCAAAGGTATCAATACTCTTAGTTGCGTTCGAAAAATTAATCCCGATGCCTACCAACTCCTTTCCCGAATCATTGTATTTCTCGGCATAACCACGTTTTTTAGCCGCATTTAAAGCCACCGTTTTTCTTTTCCGTAAAAGCAAAGTTTAAATTATTTAGGGCAAAAGTAAGTTTAAATCGTGAAATTATACCCCCTCAGTATTTTGCCGTTTTTTTGAAAAAAATGCACCTTAAAAACGGTGATTGAGCGAATTAACAAAAAATTTAACTTTGCTTTGCCGCGTTGCGGTTGCCGTGACGTAATTTTGTATTTGCAAATTCATTTGCACGCGTAACTGCAAATTCATTTGCAGCAAAAACAAAAAAAAACTTTACATCATTTTCTAAAATTCTAAAATAGACTTTAATCCAACGCATGAAAAAACATTTACTTTTACTCACTATTCTACTTATTTCCACATCTCTTTTTGCCCAAAAACCCGTTCTACGCGGCGTCGTGAAAGACGAAAACAGCAAAGAATTGCTTGTCGGCGCGAGTGTCGTTGTGAAAGGTACGACAATCGGTGCCGTCACGGACATCGACGGTAATTATCAATTAATTCTCGCCAAAGGCAGCTACGAATTGGTATTCAGTTATGTCGGTTATTCAGTATTTGAAACGACGGTCGTCTTAAATGCCGATACGGAAGTCAATGCAGAATTGGCTTCGTCAATCGCGTTGAAAGAAGTCGTCGTGACGGCGGACATTGCGATTGACCGCAAAACGCCCGTTGCCTTCTCCAATATTGGCACCGTGAAGCTGAAAGAAGAACTCGCTTCGCAAGACCTGCCGATGCTTTTGAACTCCACGCCCGGCGCCTACGCCACGCAACAAGGCGGCGGCGACGGCGATGCCCGCATCTCAATTCGCGGATTTAGCCAACGCAATGTGGCGGTCATGCTCGACGGAATCCCCGTGAATGACATGGAAAATGGGCAAGTTTTTTGGTCAAATTGGTTCGGTTTGGGTTTGGTCACCAAGACAATGCAAGTACAACGCGGACTTGGTAGTTCAAAAATCAGCATCCCCTCAGTCGGCGGCACGATAAATATTTTGACGAAAGGCATTGATTCAAAAGCCAGTTTTGAGATGAAACAAGAAGCGGGTGCGGGCGGTATGTTGCAAACAACTATCGGTTTCACAACGGGCAAACTCGACGGCGGTTGGGGCATGACGGGCGCGTTTTCTTCGAGAAAAAACGACGGTTGGGTCGATTTGAATTACTCAAAAGCCTTGTTTTATTTCCTCAGAATTGACAAAGAAATTGGTAAACATTTGATTTCAATTCAAGGATTTGGTGGACCACAAGAGCATGGACAACGCCCTTTTTCAAATCCAATTGCCCTTACAAATTCACAATTGGCACGTGATTTAGGCGTTTCAGAAAAAGATATCAATACCGTGAAAGACGCAAAAAAAGGCATCGATAAAGGCTTACAATACAGCGATTCTTGGGGAACTGTGAACGGCGAAGCGCGGAGTGTGCGGTTCAATTATTACAACAAACCGCAATTCAGTTTCCGCCATTCTTGGGCAATTTCAAATAAAACTTTTTTATCAAATGTTGCTTACTTATCAACGGGCAATGGCGGTGGAACAAATATTGAAGGCTCGGTAGCGATTGACTCCGTAACTGGGCAATTGCAATTGCAGGATATTTACACGGCTAACGGTGGACCTTTCGTATCAAGCGCAAAGGTTATTCGCTCATCCGTCAACAATCATTTTTGGTACGGTGCGCTTTCAACTTTAAGACATGAAATCAACAACAATTTGAACTTTTCGACTGGTATCGATTTACGCTACTACAAAGGCGAACATTATAGAACGCCTTACGATATGTTCGGTGGAAAACGGTTTACAGGCACCCGAAACGCCCGGATTGATAATGACAAAGTGCCACTCAATGGAGACGATAAATATTTTTACAATTACGACGGTTTTGTGCGATGGGGCGGTGGCTTTGGTGTATTAGAATATTCAAAAAATAAATGGAGTGCTTTTGTCAATCTATCGGGGGCTATGTCTCAATACAAAGCAGTGGACTATCTATACGCTGAGACATTTAATATTGCGGGTAAAGACTATTATACTTCTTACGCACTTTACGCAAACATTAATAAGGGAGGGGTGAAAGACACAACTTATTTTCGTTTGCGCGTTCCAGAAGTGAACGGAACGCTATATACAGTTGACAATCCAGGCAAAGCG
Organism: Saprospiraceae bacterium; assembly: GCA_043764555.1. Taxonomy (GTDB): domain Bacteria; phylum Bacteroidota; class Bacteroidia; order Chitinophagales; family Saprospiraceae; genus JAAFJT01. Next base: position 2,869 of record JAYUKJ010000726.1, on the reverse strand, counting down.
ACAACTGATTATGCAGCTGCTAATAATCTTAAAGTTGACTCCACAACTGCGCAGAATCAAGAGCTTGGTTGGATAAATCTGCCATCAATTACCTTTAAAACGGGTTTTTCTTACAAAATTAGTAAAGCAACCAGCATTTTTATGAACGTTGGATATATCTCCAAAGCTGCCCGTTTTACCAATGTTATCAATGCTACAAATAATTATGATGTGCGAAATATCACTTCTAAGATTAATCCTGACATTATGGTCAGTAGAGATATTGGTATATTGAGAACATACGGCAGCTATAAAAATGAAATTATTCAATCGGTAGAGATGGGCTATCAATACCGCGAGCGTTTCTTCGCTTTAAACCTAAATGCCTATTACACGGATTGGAAAAATAAACCCGTTGACAATCCACCACCCGTTTTTGATGCATCGGGTGAACCCGTACCAACCGCCGTAAATGGCATTGGCGCACGTCACATGGGCGTAGAAATGGATTTTAACTGGTCAATTAGTAAGCAATGGAAACTGGAAGGCGTAGCGTCGTTTGGTGATTGGATTTGGAACTCAAAAGGCATTCAAACGCTACCTGATGGTACCGTTAACGAATTTGATGCAACAGGTGTACACGTTGGAGACGCTGCACAAACGCAGATTGGCGGCTCATTGAGGTATCAATTTAAGCGCGGCAGCTATATTTCAGCAAGAACGACGTATTTTGGTAAGAACTACGCCAATTTCAATCCCGAATCGTTAAGAGGTGTCAATGCTCAGCGTGAATCTTGGCAGCAACCTAATTATTTTTTAATGGATATTAGCGCTGGCTATTTGATAAAAAGAAAAGGAGAACCGACTATTAACCTTCGCGCGAGTATCTTAAATGCGTTAAATAAAACATACATTGCTGATGCCCGTAACAACGATACCCAAGGCAATTTATTAACAAATAGAACTAATTTTGACGCCGCCTCAGCAACGGTCTTTTTCGGCTTAGGCCGCCGTTGGGTCGTTTCCATGGAAGTTGATTTTTAAAAAAGAGGACCCCTCAGTATAAAACTTAAAAAGCCTTGCAAAACGACTGTTTTGCAAGGCTTTTTTTAAATTTAAGTGTCCGCAGATTGCGTCAATTAATGCGGATTATCACGTATAAAATTCGTGTAATTCATAAAATTGGCTAAAAATTCGTGTAAAAGAAAAAAAACTATGTGCCCTATGTTCCTATGTGTTCCAAAATTATGTGTTCCAAAATTATGTGTTCCAAAAATTATGTGTTCCAAAAATCACCAGTAATGCATCTTAAAATTGACCGATAAAACCGCCGCGTTGAACGGAAATTTAGCCGCTTCAAACTTCGGTGCCGACAATTTACTCACCGCATTGTTCGACGCGCCGTAGCCTTCTTTTGGAATCCCCAATAGGTTTGTGTCCATCTTCCCGTTCCCATTTTCATCGTGCAAACACGCCACGGCATAGGTGCCAAAAGGTAAATTATCGAACCGCAAATGCACTTGTTTGTCTTGAATAAAAACCGATTGAACCGCCACGGCTTTCTGCGGATTGCTCGGAAAGCCGTCGGAAGCAGCGAACAAACTCACGTTCACTTTACCATTATTCGAGCGAACATTGGCAATATTTATCAAAATTGAGCCTTTATTATCGCTTTTTTCGGCAAAATACTGAGGGGTCCCTAAAATGGAAAAAGAGGCATTAAAAATTAAAAAGGCTTTCAATAAGTGTAGTGACATAATTTGTTTTTTTTTAAATGATTTAAACGATTACGGATTTTTATCTACGGATTCGCGGATTTTACGGATTGGCGGATTTTTAGAATTCCGCCAATAATTGTATCATTTTCTCCACTTCTTCCGCATCCGATTCCGAGCAGTTTTTATCCGCATAAAACCGATTTGCCGACGAATGCACCTGTGTAACACCCGTCGCGCGAACAAGTTCAGCAACGTTTTCCAAACGCACGCCACCGCCCGCCAAAATCTCAATTTTACCCGCAGCTTGTTGCAGCAAACGCGCCAATTCAGCCGTGCCTTCCACGACATTTTTGGCGCCACCCGACGTCAAAACACGGTCGTAACCCCAACTTATTAACTTTTCTAAGGATGCCGAAGGCGAAGGCGTTCGGTCAAAAGCCTTGTGGCAAACCACGTCCATCGGATAGGCCAAACGCGCTAATTCTTTCATTTTTACGGCATCCAACTCGTTGTTTTCGTCCAAACAACCCACCACAACGCCATCCATGCCGTTGTCGCGGCACCAAATAATGTCGTTTTTGATAATCTCAAATTCTTCTTCGGTATAAAAAAAATCGCCCGCCCGTGGACGTACCAAAACGCAAATCGGAATCGTCAAATCGCGCCGAACAGCCAACATCAGCGACGGACTCGGCGTCAATCCACCGACCTCAAGCGCCGCGCAGAGTTCTATTCTGTCCGCTTTTGCCGCTTCCGCAACCCGTGCCGAAACGTAAGATTGCGCGCACAATTCAAGGAGAATTTTCATTTTTTTATGCTGATTTAGAGTTCTAAAAATGCTACTGTGGTCTATTTCGTCAAAATTTATTTTAGAATTTAAAAAAAGGGACCCCTCAGTATAAACGTCTTTTTTAGCTCAAAAAGCGTCAAAAAAGGCGTTTATACTGAGGGGTCTCTTTTTGAGAAAAAAATTATTGAACCTTATCCCCTATTTCATTTTCGACGTCGTTAAAATCTTTTAATTTTGGCAAATCGCGTAGACTTCTAATGCCAAAATAATCCATAAAACGGTCGCTTGTACCATAAAGCAAAGGACGGCCAGGCGCCTCGCTTCGCCCTAAAATGGTCACTAATTCCTTTTCTAAGAGCTTTTGCATCGCGTAATCGCAACT
>JAYUKJ010000725.1:0-2802 GCA_043764555.1 Saprospiraceae bacterium | reverse complement strand
GTTCGCCCGACCAAAACTTGATTATGCTCGACGGCGTTCCGCTGTACAATGTGTCGCACATCGGCGGTTTTGTGTCGGTTTTCAACGGCGACGCGATTCGCAACGTCACGCTCACGAAAGGCGGTTTTCCCGCGCGTTTCGGCGGACGTTTGTCTTCTGTTATCGAGATTGACATGAAGGAAGGCAACATGAAGGAATTTCACGGCGAAGGCGGCATCGGCACGCTTTCTTCAAGGCTCACTTTGGAAGGTCCGATTCTGAAAAACAAGGCGTCTTTTATGATTTCGGGGCGCCGAACGTATATTGATTTATTGGCACGTCCGATTATTCAATCCCAAAATCGAAAGGACAATCAAGCGAACGGAACGAACAACGACGTCGATTTGCGCCTCAGTTTTTACGACATAAACGCCAAGGTCAACTATCGAATAAATGATAAACACCGCATATATCTGAGCGCTTACTCGGGCGACGATGGATTGAGCATTGGTTTCAAAGAACAGCGCAACAATTCACCGAACTACACCTCGACCGAAGGGACAACGGATTGGGGCAATTTGACGTCCGCTTTTCGTTGGAACTACTTGATTTCCAACAAGTTATTCATGAACACCACGTTAACTTACAGCCGTTTCCAGTTCAACGTCGGGTCGCGTTTCGACCAAAAACAAGACACGACACTGAATTACGCGAGCGCTAAATACCAATCGGGCATCCGTGATTTTGCGGGAAAAGCGGATTTTGATTATTCACTAAATAACAAAAATCGACTGCGTTTTGGCGTGGGTGTTACGCAACACAACTACAATCCGGGCGCTTTTCAAGTCAATGTTAAATTAGACAATTCCAAGCTCGACACAGCACTTGGAAATGTAAAAACTTTGCAATCCGTTGAGACAAACGCATATGTCGAAGATGACATACAATTAGGCGCTTTGAAGGCGAATATTGGACTTCACGCGTCCACCTTTACCTATGGTTCGACGACTTATTCATCCGTTCAGCCGCGCATTGGGTTGAACTACTTATTGAAAAACGATATTGCCGTAAAAGCCTCATTTTCAACGATGTATCAATACATAAATTTGTTAACAAATGAAGGTTTTAGCCTACCGACCGACCTTTGGGTACCAAGCACCGACCGCATAAAACCGCAAGATTCTTGGCAAGTTGCGTTGGGCGTTGCGAAGACAATTAAGGAAGATTACGAATTGAGCATCGAAGGCTACTACAAGGAGATGAACAATGTAATTTCGTACCGCGAAGGCTCGAGTTTTTTGGGTTTTGACACCGATTGGCAGGACAAAGTGACGCAAGGCAGGGGCAATAGCTACGGTGCGGAAGTGTTTTTGCAGAAAAAAGAAGGCAAAACGACGGGTTGGATTGGCTACACCTTGTCGTGGACAAATCGGCAATTTGCGAACGACAATCCCGATTTGGCGATAAATGGCGGCAAATGGTTTCCGTTCAAATACGACCGTCGCCACGATTTATCGGTGGTTGTAACGCATCAATTTTCTAAAAAATTCAGCTTATCGGGCGTTTGGGTTTACGGGACAGGCAACGCAATTTCACTACCCGAAACGGTTTTTAATGCGCCAAATGACGTGCTAAATCGTTTCAATTCGGGCGGTTACAATCCAAAATACGAAGTAGTGGGCGAAAAAAACGCTTTTCGGATGCCCGCTTATCACCGTTTAGACGTGAATTTTGCGTTTACAAAAAAGAAAAAACGTTGGACACGAACGTGGAATTTTGGCGCTTACAATGCGTACAGTCGGGCGAATCCGTATTCCGTATTTTTGGGTGAAAAAACGATTAAGGATGCTCAAGGGCGTTTTGTGGCAAATGTTCCAACTTTCAGGCAATTTAGCTTTTTGCCGATTGTGCCTTACATCACGTATGGGTTTAAATTTTAGAAAAAAAAGACCCCTCAGTATATTGAACTTTTTTTTGACTAAATAATTGAAAATAAGCGCATTACAAATAAATATTTATGTTTATTTACAATATTTTCTTATCATTAAAATTGAACAAAAATGAAACTTATTAAATATTTTAGCATCGTGTTATTCATCGCCGCAATCGCTTCTTGCAACATCGATGATGAAAATCTTTTCGCACCCGTTGTTGACATTAAGTTGCCGCCTTTCAAGTCAAGATTGGTCGTTTTTGCCAATTTGCAGGCGGGCGATGATTCACTCGTTGCCCACATCACGCGCAGCCGCAGTGCTTTGGATACAACAAATTTTGGTAAAAATGTTTATGATACGATTCGATTTCCGAACGGCGGATTTCGCGTTGATTTCATAGGCTACATTGATAACGACACGCTGCGCAGTGCCAAGGTAGAGCTATTTCGCAACGAAGCGCTTTGGGGAACTTTTCAAGTCAACAGATTTGGAAAATACATTCTGCGTAAAAAGCTACCAAATGACGGCGCAACGTATCGAATCCGCGCAGAACTCGCGGGTTATGACGTCGTGGAAGCAACTCAAAAAATGCCGACTGCCGCCAAATTAGATTCGGTACGCTATGTTTATCAAGGAGCGATTGTGCAAGACGGACTCGACACGCGAAAGTCGAATGCATTCACCTATTTTTTCACCGACCCCGTAGAAACGGGCAATTACTACTACGTCAAAGCGGCTCAAATAGACACGTTTTCTAAACAGCGGCTGTATTTTTATCCTGAAAGTCTTGATAAATTGGCACAATCGGGTTTTTTGGGCGATAAATCCTTCAACGGCAAGGCATATGCTTGGCGCAATTACAACGGCTTTCCTCTAATTACGAGCAAAG
>JAYUKJ010000724.1:0-2803 GCA_043764555.1 Saprospiraceae bacterium | reverse complement strand
TGATGAAAAATACTGAGGGGTCCTCCAAAAAAATCAGAACCACCACGGCGACGCCAAATGTTGTTTTTTCACCAAAAACGCCTTCTGCCGCATAAACCGTTTTATCGCCGACGGACCCATCCGCGTCCCGCCGATGCCCGACATTTTGAACGAATTTTTTTCACCGTCGTGAATGATTGCCGTCAATGCAGAATCGTTGATGCTAATCGCACCCGCTTCCAATTGTTGCCCGACGGCGTAGGCTTTTTCCCACGTTTCGGCAAAAACGGCGGCGCTCAATCCGAAGACTGTGCCGTTTGCCAAAGCAATGGCTTCGGCTTCGGTTTTGAAGGAAGAAATGGGTAAAATGGGTCCAAAAGTTTCCTCCGTCAAGACTTTCATTTTGTCGTTGACGTTCGTCAAAATTGTTGGAAAACAATACATTCCCCCACCTTTTTCTTCGCAATGCCCGACGCCCGAATGGAGTTTCGCACCTTTTTTTAGGGCGTCTTTTAGGTGTTCATCAATGATTTGAACTTGCTTTTCGGAGATAACGGGACCAATTTGACCGTCAAATACTGAGGGGTATGCCAATTTTAAAGATTGGGCTTTTGACGAAATTATGCGTAAAAATTCATCAAAAATGGACGATTCTACGTAGATTCTTTCGATGGATAGGCAGGAATGACCACAATTTACCGAGCTTCCCCAGAGCAAAGAGGCGGCCGCGTGGTCTAAATCAGCACCTTTGAAAACCAACGCCGCGTCCTTGCCGCCGAGTTCCAAAAAGCAGGGTTTGAACAATTCTGCACACGCCGCATACACCTTCCGCCCCGTCGCGACGCTGCCCGTAAAACAGACAATATCGGCGTTTTTTATCAATGCCGCACCCTGCTTGCCGTCGCCTGAAATATAGCCAAAAATCGCCGCCAACTCAGGCACTTCGGCGATGGATTTTGCTAAAGGTTCGATGAATCTTGGCGTCACTTCGCTTGGCTTCACAATCACCGCCGAACCTGCCAAAAGCGCGGGCAACGTGTCAATAATGGACAACAACAACGGAAAATTCCACGGACTAATGACGCCGACAAGCCGATACGGCACGACTTCTTGATGAATATCAATGAACGGAATCGCCGATTTTTTGATGATTTGCTCCGCAAAAAACAAGCGCGACGTATCGCACCAACGGTCAATGGAATTGAACAAAATTTGGGTTTCCAAAACACTTTCCGAATGGCGTCCCGTGTCAATCGTCAAGGCTTCAATAATGTCCGTTCGATATTTTTCAAGGACTATTTTCCACCGTTGCATCACCTCAATGCGGTGTTCAACGCCACTCCTATTCCATTGCAATTGATTGTTTGTCAATTGTTTACAACGTTTTTCAACTTCTTTGGCGCTTAAAATCGGAAAACTGTAATCATCTTTCCCCGTGCGTGGATTGCGGACTTTATGTTGGTTCATCTATTGAAATTTAGGTATTTTTTAATGCTAAAAAATTCCAAAAACGTCGGCGAGGTTTTAAACCTCGCCGACGTTGAGTGAAAAAAGACCCCTCAGTATATGACGTCCTTACGGCATCCCGATTCTTCTTCGGGAAAGGCTCAAAATTGGTTAATTTTAGGATAAAATTTGCTTTTAAAAAATAAATACTTATTTTTGTATTGTGAAAAAAAATGATTCATACTTTTGAAAACCGACTAATTCTGATGGCTAAAAAACAAGCACCCGACAATACAACCGTAAAAAGCAAGGCACTTTCATTCAAAAAAGAAGGCAATGCCTATGATAAAATCTTGAAGGAAAACATCGAGAAGATTTTTCGCCCATTAATTGAAAAACGGTTGGGCATAAAAATCGGAAAAGCCATTCCTTTGAAAGAAAAAATGCAGACAACTGTCGAGTTGGAAATGGATTTTTTCTACGAAATAGTGTCCGTGGAAGGAAATCCTTTTATCTTGCACTTGGAATTTGAAAGCGGCAACAATCTCGAAATGGTCTATCGTGTTGGCGAATATCATGGGATGTCGTTGCGGCGAAAAAAATTGCCCATTCGTCATATTGTCGCATATTTGGGCAACGAAACGCCCACAATGCGAACACAATTGAAACCCGAAGAAGTTTATACGGGCTTTGAATTGCTCAATGTCAAAACTATTGACAAAGACGAATTTTTGAGTTCACAAGTTCCCGAGGTCGTTTTGATGGCAGTCTTAGCCAATTATCAACCCGAAGAAACGGAAAATATTCTCCGCCAAATTCTCAATAGTTTGAAAAAACTTGTCGGAAATAAAAAAACATTAAGAAAATACCTTAATCAGTTGATGATGCTCTCACGACTGCGAAAAATAGAAGAATTAACAATTAAAATTGCAGAAGAAATGCCAATACATATTGATGTCGAATCAGATACGCTGTACATTAGAGGTGCAGAAAAAGGGAGACAAGAAGGGAGACAAGAAGGAATCGAGAAAGGCGTCGAAAAAAGTGTTGTCAAACTTTGGCAAAAAGGAATCGAGCCATCTATGATTTCTAATTTACTTGACTTGACGTTGGAACAAGTCGAGCACATCATCGCTGATTGGCAAAAGCAAAATGATAAGGCGAAATAAATGGCGCATTCATTAGACTTGTTGTAAGTTGATAATCAATTAGTTATAAAAGCTCATTTTAAAACCAATTGATTATAAGTGAATTAAGAATTAAAATTATAAATTATAATTTATAAAATGCTCAAAAAAGTAGCGTAGATTATTTTTAAAATTTTATTTTTTGCTACAACGGATTAAAACAAGAGTCAAAAAGCCTTATCATTACAAGT
>JAYUKJ010000723.1:0-2804 GCA_043764555.1 Saprospiraceae bacterium | reverse complement strand
TAGAGACAGGACAGCAATTTGCCACCGACGTAAAAGAAAAAATATATGCTATAACCGTTGGGCAGCCAGGACTTGTCAATGGTTTTGCCGCGCGATTAGTGGAACTGTATGGTCAAAAGTCAATGATTGATTATACGGATTATCTTGCTGTAGAAGATTGGTACTTGTATGATGCTTTAGATAAAAATGTGGCAAATGTGATAAATAAAGCTAAAAAACATCAAAAATTCTTAGAAGAACTCCTGTTTTTGGACAGAAAAGTACGGTTTGATATTGATACAGAAGAGATACGTTTTTTTTATATCAATGGTTTGATAAATAAAAACGTGGAAGGTAATGTCACATTTTGGGTACCTCTTTACAAAAAACGTTTGCAAAAATATTTTTATCCAAAAATGAACGGTGAAGCACAGATGATTCAATCTAATATTTGGATTGAAAAGTATTTAACTGCCGACAAACAATTGGACATGGACAAAATCATCCGTGAATATCAAGGCTATGCACAAAAGCGGGGTTTTCGTCCATTTTTTATAACGGACAATGAGGGTAACGCATTGGGTTTGCGCGAAGCCGCTTTAATGTACAGTTTTGAAACGTTTATTCAATCGTTTTTGACGGCTTTAAAAGGCAAAAGTTATTTAGAGCCACACGTCGCTTTAGGGCGCAGCGATTTGATTATCAATATTTTAGACAATGAATGGGTGATTGAAGCCAAAATATTTCATAATGCAGCACAATACACCGATGGTAAAACGCAATTGGCTTACTATATTAAAAGTCTCGGTTTAAACAGAGGTATTTATTTGGTTTTTGTGGATAAACAAGTAACAAATCCATATATCTTAGAAGGGACAGAAGTTATTGAAGACGTGGACATCATTACTTATATTGTGCGTTATGATTTAGATATTGATTTCTCCGAACCCCGAAAAGCAAAGTTGCCACCGAAAAAGAAAGGACAACAAAACGGAAAAAAGTCTTAGGGAATGATGAATGAAAACTGCAATTTCCGCTTTGGAATTTTTGGGCGAATAAATGGGCTATCTGTTTTAAAAAATTACGCTTCACTTTTTTGTCCTCTATTCTAATTTTGCGGCGAATAGCCGTCTTAATCACCGCAAAATTTGCGGTGATTAAGACGGCTATTCCTTTTTATTACCTATATTTACGCAAAAATTAGGAAAATGCGCCTTTATATTTATCAGCAAGATAACTGGACGGATTTTGTTTGGCACAAAGAAGCCGTACTTTTGAAACTTATGCCACTCAGACATAAGCAAGGCGAACTCATGGGTAAAATGCAGATGTTGGGTTTTGATTTGAGACAAGAAGCTCTTTTAGAAACACTTACGCTTGATGTTTTAAAATCAACTGAAATTGAAGGTGAGCATTTGAATTTGGAGCAGGTGCGCTCGTCTATTGCAAGGCATTTAGGAATATCAATGTTGGGTCTTGTGCCGTCGGATAGGCATGTGGACGGCGTTGTAGAAATGATGCTCGACGCCACACAACAGTACGACACCCCCCTCAGTATAAATCGCCTTTTTGACTGGCACGCGGCATTGTTTCCGACGGGTAGAAGTGGCATGTATCGCATTACGGTTGGCGATTGGCGAAAAGACGAAAAAGGAGCAATGCAAGTCGTTTCGGGTGGTTTTGGTAAGGAAAAAGTCCATTTTCAAGCACCACCCGCAGAAAGTTTGCAAGCAGAAATGACCAATTTTATTGATTGGTTTAATCAAAAAGACGATGTAGATGCTACACTAAAAGCCGCAATTGCACATTTGTGGTTTATTACAATTCACCCTTTTGATGACGGAAATGGTAGAATTGCGCGGGCAATTGCGGATATGCAGTTGTCAAAAGCAGAAAGTAATACGCAGCGTTTTTACAGTATGTCGGCTCAAATTCAGTTACAACGCAACAAGTATTACGACATTCTTGAAACAACCCAAAAAGGCAATTCGGATATTACAGGCTGGTTGTTGTGGTTTTTAGATTGCTTAAATGCGGCATTAAATAGCACTGAATTGACGCTGAATAAGGTTTTATTTAAAGCTAAATTTTGGCAAATACACGCTAAAACGACTTTTAATGACCGTCAAAAATTATTAATTAATAAATTATTAGACGGATTTGAAGGCAAATTAACGTCTTCTAAATGGGCTAAAATAGCTAAATGTTCAACGGATACGGCTCTGCGGGATATTCAAGATTTAATTCAAAAAGCCGTTTTAATGAAGGAATTAAGTGGTGGTAGAAGTACAAATTATGAACTTAAAAAACCCTAAATGATGCTCAATATAAAACATTTTCACCAACTCACCCAAGACCGAGAAGACTCCGTTCGCTTGCTCAATAAACCCTCAATGCGCGGGATTCGGGCGGGTATTGTCGAAAAATACTCCGAAAAAGCGCATTTTGTTTATGAATTACTGCAAAATGCCGATGATGTTGAGGCGACCCAAGTGCGGTTTTTATTGCGTAAAAATGGACTGTATTTTATCCATAATGGGGCACAACATTTTACGGTGACGCCGCCCGATGATGTGCAAAATATTGGGCATATCAACGCAATTACTGCCATTGGAGATTCGAGTAAAAAGGATGCGAATGAAGCTAAAATTGGCAAATTTGGGATTGGTTTTAAAGCCGTTTTTCAATACACAAATACGCCCCATATTTATGACCCGCATATTTCATTTAAAATTAAAGATTTAATTGTACCGCAATTATTGCCACAAGAACCGCATCCGCTACGGCGTGAGGGCGACACTTTGTTTTATTTTCCATTTGATAGA
>JAYUKJ010000722.1:0-2807 GCA_043764555.1 Saprospiraceae bacterium | reverse complement strand
TCTAAAAACAACCTCACTTGGATAACCGCAAGCGAAAAGAACAACAGCCACTTCGACATCGAGCGCAGCACCGACGGCAACACCTTCCACAACATCGGGCAAGTGAAGGGCAATAACAAGCCAAGTAGCTATCAATTCATTGATAATCAACCATTTGCAACGAGTTATTATCGCCTTCGGCAAATAGATTTTGACGGTACGGAAACGGTGTCTAAAATCATCTCTGTTGAGCTAAAAGGTAAGACAAAAGGCTTAAAAATCTATCCTACCTTAGTGTCAAACGGCATTTTGACCGTAAATACTGAGGGGGGGCAATTGGACGATTTTAGTGTAACAAACTTGTTAGGTCAACAAGTTTTGGTCGGCAAAACGACGACGCAGATAGATGTAAGCAGCCTTTCGAAAGGAACTTATGTGTTGAAAGTCGGAACAGAAGTGGCGAAGTTCATAAAACAATAAACCATAAGTGCAAAGATTTTGAAGTAGCTAAAATGGTAAAATACTGAGGGGGGTATAAAAACCGAACATCAATAGAAAAGCCATTTTTACGAATACAAAAAATAAAAAAAATACTGTTATGACGACGACAAAAAGCTGTTTATACGACGACAAAAAAAAATAAAAAAAGGCATCCGAGAACACCGCGCTGCCGCACATACCGCCGCAAAAGCCCACACACAAAAGCCCAACGCGGCGGTACGTCGGTAGCGCAACCGTTCTCAACAATCAAAAAAAAGAGCCGTTCTTCGATTAAACGAAAGGAAGTAAATTAATATAAAAACATAAAATATAAAAATATAACATGAATGTTACGCCAGCAGATAATGACTTTTGGAGAGGTATTGGAGGTCATTTTGATACATTTACACAGATAATCTGTGAGTTTATTGATAACAGTATTTCTAATTTTGAAAAGTACCAACTTGCAACACGTAATATTTTAATTACTGTTGACTTTGAGGAAGATAACAATTTAGATGCTTCTTCTAAAAACAAACGAGTAAAAAAATCAGAGCAATCAAGCCGATTTTTGAGGATAAAAATTGAAGATACGGGAACAGGAATGAGTGATATTCCAAAAATGTTTAAAGTTGGAGACCAATCTAATAAACATTCAATTTTAAACGAACATGGGTTTGGTTTAAAACACGCATTAGCAGCAGCAAATTCTCAAAATGACAGTTGGATGGTGAGTACTCGGACTAAAAAAGAGTTCACCAAAGGAGAATTCTCTTTAATTCAATCGCCATACAGTTTTGAGAATTTAGACGTAACTAAATTAAATTCTTCTGTATATCGATGGGGAGGTGAGTTTAATTCAACAGGTACGTTGATAGAATTTGTTTGTACTCAATTGATGTTTAGTACAGTAAATAAGGGTAAAAGAGGCGCACCTAATCTATTTTTACAACTTGACTATCTTTGCGAAGATTTAGGATTTATTTATGCGGGTATGATTAAAGAAGGAAAAGCCACACTTTCTATTAAATCAAATTCAATAGCAGATGAAAATGGTAAGAAATTTAATAAAATGGTAAAATCTATTGACCCTATTTGGGCGGGTAGCTATAAGCCAGGTGAAGGTAAAGCAAATGTGAATTTAGGTGGCGGAAACGTGGAGGTGCAATATAAATTCGGTGAAGTAAAAGAGAGTACACATCACAAATATTACAAACGTAATATGGCAACTTCAGGAGTTGAAGTAAGAATAAATGGAAGATTATTAGTCTCAAATCTATTTTATGAAATTTGGCAACTTGAAGAACATCCTTCATATAATAAGTTTCTTGCAACAATAAATTTAGTGTCAGACTCTTCTAATGCACTACCGACTACAAAGACAGCAAAAAATGGAATAAAAACAGGAGACGAAAAATTTGAGCAGTTAATCGAATGGATAAAAAAAGTCCATCCCAAGCCAGTAAAAAAATCAAGTGACGCTGTTACAGAATTAGAGTTAGTTGAGGAATTGGCAGAATTAAAGAGAACGCATATTCCCGCACCAAATAAAAGTATTCAAACACAATTAAAAGTTTATAAAACAGGTACGGAAAGTCCAGTTGCGATAGATTTATATGTTTACGACGGTTACAATGTGAATCTTTATGAAGCCAAAAAAGACAACGCTGATATGCAGAGTTTATACCAGTTATTAATGTATTGGGACGGAGCTGTGAACGATGGCTTAAAACCAGATTTAGGAATTCTTCTCGCTTCTACATTTTCAAAAGGTATTGGAGAAGTAATGGCGCAGCTAAATACAAAAAGAGACGAAAATGGAGATTATTATAACTTCAAAATGAAGACTTGGAAACAAGAAGGCATTAACTATCCTAATTAAAAAATGATACACCCCCTCAGTATAAAAGCCGTTTTGACATGAGCGACAACGAAAAAATAAAAAAATAAAAAAAATAAAAAAAGACTGTTGAGAACACCGTGTTCACGCCAACCCGCCGCCAAAAGCCCATACACAAAGCCCAACGGCGGCGGGTATGCGTGAACACAACCGTTCTCGGAAACCAAAAAAAAGTCGTTCTTCGATTAAACAAAAGGAATAAAAATAATGATAAAAAATATGCATAATAAAACTACAAATAATTATGTTTGCACTGTATAAAAAATAAAAAGAAACGATATAAAAATGAATAAACAATACGTTTATATTTTAAGCAACACAAGCCCTAAATTAAAGGGAATTTATAAAATCGGAGAGACAAAATACAATCCCGAAGTAAGAGCGCATCAATTATCAAAAGAAACAGGGGCAATTGGTAGTTTTGAAGTTGAATGGTTTATGGAAATTC
>JAYUKJ010000721.1:0-9601 GCA_043764555.1 Saprospiraceae bacterium | reverse complement strand
TCAAAGGCTCCGTGGCGCAAGATGTTGGAAAAAACAACGGTTTGCCCACCGAAATGATTGTGATTGAACACCCCGCGGGTGTGATTGAAGTCAACATTGAAATCGAACAAAAAGGTGAAAAAATTAATGTGAAAAAAGCGGGAACAATTAGAACAGTACGGAAAATAATGTCGGGAACGGTGTTTAATTAAAAATAACGTCGGCGCGGTTTAAAACCTCGCCGACGTTGGAACAATAGATGGAAAAAACATTTTTAACAAAAGGCGTTCAATATATGCTCATCAGCACCGCCTGTTTTACGGTCATGCAGTCCTTGATTAAATTCATGCCCGCCGACCATATTCCGACGATTGAGCAGACCTTTTTTAGGTCATTCGTTACGTGGATTTTCTGTTTCGCTTTCATGCTGCGCAATAAAATTACCTTCAAAACCAACAACATCAAACTCATTGCTTTGCGCAGCGTTATCGGTTCAATCTCCATGTTTTCATTCTTTTACATATTACCAAGAATGCCGCTGGGTTCGTCGGTCGCTTTGAAATATTTATCACCCATTTTTACTGCCATTTTTGCCGTTTTTATGCTCAACGAAAAGCTAAAACCGATGCAATGGTTCTACTTTTTTATCTCCTTCATGGGCGTTGTTTTACTCAAAGGATTTGACGCGCGCATCGGTTTGTTCGACTTCACATTGGGCATTATTTCCGCTATTTCAGGCGGCATTTTGTACATCTTAATTCGCAAAATTGGCGACGACGACCACCCCTCAGTAGTGGTGCATTATTTTATGCTTTTTGCCTCAATTATTGCGGGAATCTTGATGATTCCGTATTGGGTAACGCCAAATTTAACCGATTGCATTATTTTTTTGGGCATCGGCTACGCGGGCTACGTCGCTCAAATTTACATGACCAAAGCGTTCCAAGAAAAAGACGACGCGAATTATCTCGCCATTTTTAAATATTTAGAAGCCATTTACGCCATTATTATTGGCTACCTGATTTTCGGCGAAACGTACAATTACCTCAGTTTTTTCGGCATTGTCCTCATTTTTATTGGACTCATATTAACAATAAGACTGAAATCGACGAACAGAACGGATATTGCAGACACTTGACAAACGTCGGCGAGGTTTTAAACCTCGCCGACGTTGAATGCGTTGATATTATCCAAAAAATCAACCCGACAGTATTAAATTGACTGACCCCTCAGTATAAAACCCTTTTTTTAGAAAAAACCGCGCTTTTTATCCACCTGTATCTTTAAATTTAACGAAAATTCGACTTTAACAATGACGCAATCCCTTTTCAGTTTTCTCGGCAACAAACGCTATCAAGTTCTCGCCATTCTCGGCGTTTTTTCCATCATTACCTACCTCGACCGCACCGCAATGGGTTTGACGGGCGATGCCGTAACCAAAGATTTAGGCTTAACGGAAACGCAATTTGGCTGGATTCTCTTCGCTTTTACCGTCGCTTACGGCGCGTTCGACATTCCAACGGGTTGGCTCGGCGACAAATTTGGACCTAAAGTAACCCTAACGCGCATCGTGATTGTGTGGTCAATTTTCACCGTTTTGACGGGTTTTGCGACCTCTTTTATGATGCTTTTCGTCGTTCGCTTCCTATTCGGCGCGGGCGAATCAGGGGCTTATCCGAACGCGACGGTCGCCATTTCACGTTGGTTTCCGACCTACGAACGCGGGCGGGCGCAATCCATCGTCTGGATGTGCAGCCGCGTCGGTGGCGCGTTGGCACCGTTCTGCATTTTGCCAATTATGAATGCCTACGATTGGCGAACGGTTTTCTATATTTTTGGCGGTATTGGCGTTATTTGGGCAGTGGCTTGGGCGTATTTTTTCCGCGACGAGCCGCGTGATATGCCAAATATCAGTCCCGAAGAAGTTGAATTAATCGAAAGCAATCGGTTAATTAAAAGCGCGTCTCACGGCTCATTGTCGTGGAAAACCATTGTTAAAAACAAAAATTTATGGGCCTTGTGCGGTATGTACTACTGCTTATTGTATGGCGCCTATTTCTATATGTCTTGGATGCCCAAATACCTCAGCAAAGGGCGCGGCATTCCGAAAGCAGATTTGACCTATATGACGTCATTGCCCTTCATTATGGGCATTGTCGGCTGCTTGGTTGGCGGTTTTGCGAGCGATTATTTGGTCAAAAAATGGGGTTTAACGTGGGGTCGACGCTCAGTCGGCATGGCGGGTCTAATCCTCTCGGGTATTTGCATTTTAATCGCGACGAATATCGCAGATAACAGTGTTGCCATCATTTTTTTATCCTTGGGATTGGCCTTTAAAGACTTCACTTTGCCCGTCGCGTGGTCGGTGGCGGCCGATATTGGCGGCAAAAATGCGGGCGTCATTGCGGGAACAATGGGGATGTGCGGACACATCGGTTCGTCGATGATGTCGGTCGGCTATGCCTACGTCTTGACAGGCACGGGCAGTTGGGAAATTCCGACGCAATTGATTGGCGTTATCGTCATTATCGGCGGTTTGTTGTGGTTCAAAGTGGATGCTTCGCAGCCGATTGTGATGGAATAAATTGCTTAAATTAAAAATTTAGGACCCCTCAGTATAAAAGCAAAAAGCCGACTAAATCACGTGATTTAGTCGGCTTTTTTCGTTTTAAATGCTTAATTCAAGGTCGTATTCAAACAAACAATGGTTAAAAATTCATTATTCAAGTGGTCAAAATCCTTATCCGTCGTCAACAAAGTAGCATCAAGAACGGAAGCAGTAGCGGCAATCCACAAATCATTTTTGCCCATATTGCGCGCTGAATGACCGAGCGGACGCCCTTTTAACTTGTTTTGACTGAACGCATCTATTTCGGCGTAGCGGTTGATAATTGCCTCAATCCGAATGTCAACCACAAGGAATTTTTCCAACAAAAGTGCCAACTGTTTTTTACGTGGTTCGCCCCAATTGTTTTGCAACGAAAGCGACTTTAATTCCCCTTGAATAACGGCAGAAATAAGCGGCATCATCGTTGGCGATGGTACGAGCGGTTGATAAACACGTTCAACGTAATCAGCAAGAGATGATTGACGAAGATAATGTATAAGTATATTTGTATCAAGCAAATACTTCATGATGTCAGTTGAGCTAAGAGTTCTTCAATAGGTTCTTGAATGTCCATATTTTTTACCAATTGGTCAAATCCTGCGCGGTCAAATACCGTGAATTGTTGCTCCGCCATCAACTCTTCAATCGTGATATTTTTCCGAATCGGACGGGCAAAATAGGACAAATCAATCGCCTTATCTTGAGCAATTTCCGTCGGTGGCACGACCTTTTTGACGCGCTTAACCATCCGCTCAAAGGCGGCAACGGCGTCTTCTTTCTGCAACGTAATGATGAAGCTAATCAGTTCCATTTTACGACTTTCGATATTTGGTGTCCCCATTTTACAAGCGTTTTTATTCAATTAATGCGTAAAAATACAACTTTCTGATTTAAAACCAAGCGTAAGCGGTCGCCAACTTTAGCTGCTGCCTATTTTTAAATAGCAATTAGAATTACCGAAGGACCCCTCAGTATGATTGAGTTAAAAACCCTTAAAAAGCGCCTAAGCGCCCGACTTTTAGTCGCTTTTTTTTAAGTTCTGTAATTAATTAACATTGGGGTTACATATAACGCGTATATTTGCACGTTTTTTCACTATATACACGCTAAATCATGCAAAATAGAACAAGAATATCCGTCTTAATGGCGGTTTACAACACCGATTTTTCTTTGATAAAAAGGGCCGTCGATTCGGTCTTAAATCAAAGTTTTCAAGACTTTGAACTCATCATTATTGACGACGGTAGCCACAACGGTACGCAAAATTTGTTGGTTAATTATGCTAAAAAATACGAAGACAAAATCGTATATATTCGTCATACTAATTGCGGCCAGGCAGCATCTATCAATCGGGGCATTTTAAACAGTGTGGGTGAATTTATCACAATTATTGACGGTGACGACGAGTATAAACCGCACCATCTTGAAAATTGCTTGAAAGAAATGTCCGATGCTGATTTAATCGCCTCCAAAACGGAAACAATCGTGGACGCTGCCGAAGATTGCTACGTCCCCGACAAACACAACCAAAAACAATTAATTCACGTGGATGATTGTATTTTATTCGCTACTTTATTTGGAAAAAAGGAGGTGTTTACGGACATAAGATTCCAAGAAAAATATGCCGCGGACGCTGAATTTTACGAAAAAGCCTCACGGAAGTACCGTGTAAAAAAAGTGAATTTAAGAAGCTATATTTATTATCGAAACATTCCAAACAGCAAGTGCGCCACGGTTAAAAAACAAAATTTACTCGAATTCGCTTAATTATTACCTCAATTCATGGCTTCTATGCTACCCTTTTTCAAACATAAACAACTCGTCATGGCTTGCCACATTACGGGTGTTTACGATGTTAATCGAAACAATACGTTGCAAAGCGACGACTATGCACTCGTCAAAGATTGGGCAGAATCCATTGCGGATTTAAAATTGAACGGCTGCATTTTTCACAATAATTTTACTGAGGACACTTGCAGAAAGTACCAAAATGACCATATTTCGTTCGTAAAAGTGGACTATAATCTTCAATTTAATCCAAATATTTACCGTTATTTTGTCTATCAAAATTTTCTGAAGGCACACGCCCCAGCCCTTGAAAGCCTGTTTATTACCGATGTTTCGGACGTTGTCGCGCTCAATAATCCGTTTATTCAACCGCTTTTTGTGGACAATCCCAACGCTATTTTTTGCGGCGATGAACCAAAAATCCTCAATAACGAATGGATGAAAGCCCACGCGGAACATTTACGCCACGCAATAACGGATTATGCAGCCTACGAAACTGCTTTTCAAGAAGCAACTTTATTGAATTGTGGGATTATTGGTGGACAAATAAACGTCATGAAATCGTTTATTGATAAGTTGTGTTATATCCATAAAACCCACAATTTTGACAATAAAACGGCTTACACGGGAGATATGGGTGCGTTCAATTATTTAATACGTAAAAAGTTTAACGACAGGCTCTTACACGGATTTCCCGTTAACACGGTCTTTAAAATGTATGAAAATAATCGAACGGATTGTTGGTTCAAACACAAATAAAATGAGTAAAATACTTCAAGATTTCGACTGAAAAATCTAAAGATTAGACATTTAGGACCCCTCAGTATAAAATCAAAAAGTCCAACCAAATTCAGCCAAAACAGGTTATCTTTGCAAAAAAATAATAAAAATGGCTACTTATCCAACAGATTTCTCTAAATGGGAGATGGACATGATATACCGAGCGTTCGGCTTAAACGACGTAAAACAACTTAGAAGCCTTGCTGAATGGATGACTTATCCAGCACCTATGCTTGGCGATGATGATTTAAGTTCACTCAGGCTTGCCCTTCTCCAATTTGGCAAACGCGCCCGTTTTGTAAGTGAAAGTGATATAAAAATGAAGCTATTAGGTCCCGCAATTAACGCATCGCGGTTTGATAATATAAATTTTTCAACCTTTGGTGAAACCTATATCAAAACGGAGCTAAAAGCACTTGACGGCTCAACACTGAAGGTCTCAGGTCGCCCCGATTTAGTCGTTGCATTGGGCGAGCTAAAAGCGTCTTTGCCTTACTTTTGTATGCAAGAATATAAGCGACAATCGGGTACGAAATCAGACCCACAAGGGCAGGTTTTAATAGAAATGCTCGCAGCAAGGCAGATTAATTTAAAAGAAGGCAATGAATTAAAAGTGATTTACGGCGCATTTACACATGGTCGAGAACTAAATTTTTTGACCCTTGAAGGCAATGAATATGCCTTGAGCAAAACCTATCTTTTGGACGTTGAACAAGATTTAATTGACGTCACCATGCGAATTCGCGCCTTGAAATACATCATTGGCAACTTGATTGGCGTCACTTTCTAAAATCTGGGGCCCCTCAGTATAAAACGAAAAAGCCGACTAAACACACGTGGTTTAATCGGCTTTTTTCGTTTTTATAGCTGATTTTTCGTTTTATACTGAGGAGTCCTATTTTTAGAATTGTCAATCCAAATTGTCTTTTACAATGTCTTCCGAATCTTCGACGTGACCAAAGGCATAGTCCATTTTCGCACGGTCGAACTCACCCTCGTTGTTGGCCAACCAAATTGTGGCGACACCGTTGCCAATAAAATTCGTAATCGCCCGCGCTTCAGACATGAACCTATCGACGCCCAAAAGCAAGGCCAAACCTTCAATAGGAATGACTTTCACCGCCGTCAAAGTGGATGCCAAAACGATAAAACCGCTGCCCGTAACGCCCGCCGCACCTTTCGATGTGACCATCAAAATGCCGATAATCGTGAGCATTTGGCTGAGTTCCAAATGCACGTTAAAAACTTGCGCCAAAAAGATAACCGACATGGATAAATAAATCGTCGTACCGTCCAAATTGAACGAATAACCCGTCGGAACCACCAAGCCGACAACGGATTTGGAACAACCCATTTTTTCCAATTTCTCCATCAAATTGGGCAAAGCTGCCTCCGAACTTGATGTGCCAAGAACGATGAGTAATTCCTCTCGAATATAACGTAAAAACTTAAATAAGTCGATTTTATACATTCTTAAAATTCCCCATAAAATAACGCACACGAAGATGGCCATCGTGGTATAAACCGTTACCATGAGTTTCATCAAAGGCAATAAAGTTTTAATACCATACTTGCCAATCGTGAACGCCATGCCGCCAAAAGCACCAATCGGCGCGAACAACATCACGCGGTGCAAACCTTTGAAAAGGTATTTTGACGCCACCGTTAGCTTGTCCATAATCGCTTGACGACCGTTGTATTTCGACATTAAAACGCCAAAAACAATCGCCGCAATCAGCACTTGCAGCGTCGAATTATCTTGCAAAAATTTCCACCAACTGAAGTCCGCCGCGCTTTTTGTGTATTTTGAAATATCGCCACTCACGCCCTCCGTCGTTACGCCGTCGCCCGGCCGAATGAGGTTCGCCACGACCACGCCGATGAGCAAAGCCGCCGTCGTCACAACTTCAAAATAGAGCAAGGCTTTGGCGCCCAATTTGCCGACTTTTTTCAAATCACCCATCTGAACAATCCCGAGTGTGATGGTCAAAAAGATGATGGGATTGATGAATAACTTGACCGTCGAGATGAATAAACCGCTCAAAAACTCGCTGATTGTCTTGCCTAATTTGAGTTCTTGACCCATAAAAGAAGCTTTTAGGTCGTCGGTTAGCACTTGTTTCAAAGCCCATTCGGGTGCGTAATGTCCCAACAAAATGCCGCTAACAATGGCAGTTAATACCCAAAAAGTGAGGTTTTTAAAGAGATTTTTCATTGTTTTATCGTTTTTATACTAATTTTTTGCTTTTATACTGAGGGGTCCCTTTTTGAACATTTTTTATAGAAACACATGAGCGCTTTTATGTGTAAAAAAAGGTAAAAAGCATTTTAAAAAGGACAACGCCGACGATGGTGGCGAAGACCAATTTTTGCGTTTTCGGCGCCACTTTATGCGCCGCTTTCACGCCAAAGGGTGCTGTAATCATCGACCCCAAAATAACGGGAGTCCCGATGCTCAAATTCAAATAACCGAATTGACTCATCGGTAAATCAGCAATATCGGGTTTACCAAAAAAGTAAAAAACCGAAATCGCTAACGCCATCAAAGGTACAACGCCCGTCGAAATTGAATGCGCTTTTTTCATCGTCAATCCGCCTAATTCCGTGAATAAAGGTATCATAACGATGCTGCCGCCCATGCCTGAAAAGGCGGTGAGACTGCCTGTAATGCTGCCAACGAATAAAAAAAGCCCTTTTTTTTCGAAAAAACGGTCGGATACTGAGGAGCTTATCCCAATTTTTCTTTGGGAGTCCCTTTTTTCTAAATTTTTATTGATTAAAGTGGAATTATCGTTTTGCTTGCTCGTAAATAAGCGCAATAAAGTTAAAAATAACAAACCCGTAAACACTAAATCAAACGTTTTTTTGTCGTACCAATCGCCCGATTTGATTAAATAACTGATTAAAAACGCCGCCGTCACGCCCGTTGAAGCCGTTAAAAGAATTTCTTTTGGAAAAAAATTGCCGACTTTAAATTGTTGCCAACTCACGGCACTGCCCGTGAAAACCAAGATAAACAACGCATTTGCAATAATCGCACGGCTCAATTCTTCGTCGTGAAAACCAATTTGAGTCAACAAATAACTAAAAATGGGAATGTACAACACGTTGCCACCGATGCCAACCATGCCGAATAAAAAGCCGCCAAAACAGCCGAGGGTGAATAAAGCGAGTATTTCCATGTCATTACGAAGATAGAACACATTTTATTTTTTTAAACACATAGACACATAGGAAACATAGTTTTATAAGAAAAAAAGAAGAAAAAAGAAGAAAAAAGAAGAAAAAACTATGTTCCCTATGTGCCTATGTGTTAAAAAATAAAATGTGTTAAACCTAAAAATTAAGCGTCGCGTTCACATAATAAAACGCGCCGTTGAAACCAAATTGTCCCGCATTGCGCGTGTAAGGTGTTTGACCCGCAAAATACGACGCATAATTGCTCAAAACTTTATCAGGATAGACGTCGGTAAAGTTGTTTGCCCCAACCGAAACGGCCAAATTTTTAAAAACATTGTAAGTAGCCACCACGTCAAAAATCGTTTTTGCGCCGAAAGTTTGGTTGCGATGCGGCGCCGTTGCCGCAGGTTTTTCCCACGCAATAACTTCCCCAAAATGATTGGCCCGAAGCGTCACATTCAATTTTTTCCACTGATAACCCAATGACAAAATCGCTTTTTGACGCGGCTGCGATGTCTCAATCAAGCTACGGCTGATGGTGTCAATAATCAAAATCGCCGCGGGATTCGCCGCACCCGCTGTCAAGGCCGCTGGTGTTGCTTTCACGCCCGTGATTTCCGTTTTGTTCGCCGTCAAAGCCAAACTTGCCGTGAAGCGATTGTCGTCGTCAAAGTTGTGTTTGAACGTCGTTACGAAGTCAATACCTTGCGTTTTAGTGCTTAATTGGTTCGTAAAAAACGAAATTTCTTGAATCGACGTTCCCGTAAATGCCGTTTTTATGGCAGGAACCGCCGCCGTCGTCAAAGCCTCCGAAATGATGATACGGTCGCTGATATCAATCTGATACGCATCTAAAGTAAACAACAACTGTGTCCCAATTTTAGCCGTCAAGCCTAAATTATAGTTCCAAGAATTTTCAGCTTTTGGGCTTTCGATACCCAGTGCTTTAAGACGTTCGTCGCTGCTTGGCAATTGTTTTGTTTGGCGAATTGCGCCCGCTTGAACCGTCGAAGTCGTGACCGAATTGAAAATCTGCTGCAAAGATGGTGCGCGGAAACCCTTATTAATCGAAGCCCGCAACGCAAATTGGTCGTTTAATTTAACGCGTGTTGCCAATTTTCCCGAAATATTGCCGCCAAAATCGCTGTAATTTTCGTAGCGCAAGGCACCAGCAAACAAAATTTTATCCGTAATATCGGTTTCAACATCCACATAAACACCCGCGTTTGAGCGATTTTTATTCACCTCATCGGCAGGCGCAATCCC
>JAYUKJ010000720.1:0-2808 GCA_043764555.1 Saprospiraceae bacterium | reverse complement strand
CTAACTCTGCCATCATTTGTTCCCAAGTAATAGGTTCCACTTCGCCGCGTTCGCATTTTTTTATCCACGCCAAACTCTCCACTATCTGGAGAGCGACGTCTAAAGGTACACCTTCCTCATCGTCGTTATGAA
The DNA here is from genome assembly GCA_043764555.1 of Saprospiraceae bacterium. GTDB lineage: Bacteria > Bacteroidota > Bacteroidia > Chitinophagales > Saprospiraceae > JAAFJT01. The sequence continues at coordinate 2,676 of JAYUKJ010000720.1, read as the reverse complement.
GGATAGGCGCGATTGTCGCGGTCTTGACTTTGAATTTTTTGAAGATGCTCATCAAAACCGACTCGTCGGCTTCTTGGTAGGTGATGGTGATACTTTTAGTCATTGAATCAAATTATTTAATATTAATTAGAAATGGTTTCACAAAAGTAAACCTTCCATCTTAATGGTACAATTTTTTTTTTAAGACCTTTTGAACGGAAATAGTCCTTTTTCTAAGTCAATAAAATGCTTAACACCATCCCCAAAATGGCAATTATCATCCCCAGAATGTTGTTGAGAACAAAAAATATAACGGATTTAAGCACCGATTTGCCCCAATTTTGCTTGTAAAACCGTTTGATGGCCAAGGTCAACAACACAAAACTCACGACGAGGCTTAGATAAATCACCCAATCTTTTTTAATCAATAACAAAGTCGAAGTAACAAAACCGAGCGTAGTGAAATGCAGGAGAAAAACGAGATGTTCAACGTACATTTTGTTCAGACTTTTGTACATCAGCAGCAAAAACCACGCGGCGGGAATGATGCTGAATACCGTTATCCAAACAGATTTTTCAGAATACGTTTTCATCAAGCCTTCCACGCCTTGTTGACCAAATTTCTTGGCTTGTTTGACCGCCATCTTACTTTTCCATCCCGTTATCTGGTATTTGTCGATGAGGGCATCGTCGGACATCGTAGTGAGGTCTAATTCATCAATTTTCAGGTCGGTATCTAAGAAAAAACCGAGCTTCACTGAATCTCTTTTTATAATACGTCTAATCGAATCGAGCCGCGCCTGAAACGCATCATAATCCGCAGGATAATGCATAATGCTGTCGAAAGTCAAAGGTTTCAGCTTACCCTTAGATGCCCAATTTTTACCTATGCTGAAGCCTAACGCACCCTTAGCCCACCTTGTCTCTATCTCTTTGTAGGTTTTATTATTTGCTTGTGCCGCTTTTGCAATCGTCGTAATGCTGTCGTATTTAAGTTTCGATAAATACGTTTCAAATTCGGGTAAACGCTTCTGCATCAATGGTTTATCCACAAAGTTTTTATCTATATGTAAGGTATCGGTCAACATTCTGATGGCTTTTCGGGCGTCTTGCATTTTGTCAATCGTTCGGTAATACCGCGTCATGTAACCTGTATCGGACGTATCGACCATCGAAAATCGGGTGTTAGTCCGTTGATAATTTTCCAACAAAAAAGAATCTAAGACGGGTTTGACGCCGCCGCCAAAACGGCTGCTGTCGTGCTTCACGATGGAGTCCATTTCAAACAGTAAATCGTTGCGGTACAACTCTTTTTCCTTGATGAAACCTTTTTCCAAGTGACTTTCGGCAGCCGCGTTGTGCCACACTTTTCCCATGATAAAAGGCATAATAATGCCGACGACAAAGAACAAATTTATCGGATGAATGTACCGTTTTCGATGCCCTTTGAAGAACTCATCCGTCAATTTTCCGGGAATCAATAAATCGCGCAAAGTGACGAAGATTTTATTGTCCACGTGCGTGAAATAATGCGTTAATTCATGCCACAAATCGTGCAGCGACACATCGGCGCCCGTATTTTGTTGCCCACAATTGGGACAAAATTTATCTAATTCAGCAATCGGATAGTGGCAATTTTGGCAATAAGGCAAGCCTGCTTTGTGGTGGTGACTCATAAAAAACGATGAATGATGAACTGTGAACGATGAACGATGAATAGGTTGTAACGCGGTTGAAAATGTTGAAGCAAATGTACACTTATTTTCAAAAAAAAAAGGACCCCTCAGTATAAACACCGTTTTTGCCACGTTTTAGGAAATATTCAAAAGATTTACGCCAACCGCTTCTTTTTGTCCAAAACAAAGGGATATTTACGCTAAATTTTAGCAACCAATCAATGAAATACGCCACCATCCATTACCACAATTACCTCGAACTCGAGCAATTACTCTCCGCACAAAAGCCGCGAAGCGCAGCAATTGGCGAACCCGCGCACGACGAAATGTTGTTCATCGTGGTGCATCAAGTCTATGAATTGTGGTTCAAACAGATGATTCATGAACTGCAATCCATCGTCGCATTTTTTGGCGACGAGCGCGTCGATGAGCGGAATATTGGGACAATGGTCGCCCGATTAGACCGAATTATTGAGATTCAGAAGCTGCTGATTGAGCAAATTAAGGTCATGGAAACCATGACGCCCTTGGATTTTTTGGAATTTAGGAGCGTTTTGTTCCCTGCGTCGGGTTTTCAAAGTTTTCAATTTAGGGTGATTGAAACGCTGTTGGGTTTGAAAAACGACAACCGATTGACCTACGCAGGACAACCTTTTGACTCGGTTTTTGAGGAAAAACAGCGCGAAATACTGAGGGGTGTCTCCGAGCGCACTTTGTTTGATGTCGTCGCGGCGTGGTTGGAACGGACGCCGTTTTTACAGTTTGAAGGCTTTGATTTTTTGGAAAATTACCGACTCGCCGTTGGCAAAATGTTGGCAACAGAACAAGCTAATATCTTGGATAGCAATTACTTAAACGATAAAGAAAAAGAAATGCGTCTCAAAATGCTCGGCGCAACAGATTCTTATTTTCAATCCATTTTTGAAGAAAAAAACCATGTAAAAGCGGTCGAAGAAGGTCAATTGCGGCTGTCTTACCGCGCCACAATTGCCGCTTTGTTGATTACGTTGTACAACGACGA
>JAYUKJ010000719.1:0-2814 GCA_043764555.1 Saprospiraceae bacterium | reverse complement strand
CGACCTTCACGGTCGCCCTCAATTTGTAGGGGCGACCTTCACGGTCGCCCTCAATTTGTAGGGACGACCTTCACGGTCGCTCTCAATGTGTAGGGGCGACCTTCACGGTCGCCCTCAATTTGTAGGGGCGACCTTCACGGTCGCTCAATTTGCACGAATCATTTACATAAAAATAAAAAGGCTTCCAGCGTGACGCAAGGAAGCCTTTTTTATTACGTTTTTGATTGAGAAACTTTTTAAAAATTGCCAAATCTGATATTTTTGGCCGTTTACAACCAACCGAGCATTTGCACAAAAAAGGTGCAGAAAAACGGTAAAGCCACCCAAAAAAACTGCGGTGCCACCACCAAAAGGGCAGTCATTACAACCGCCGAAATCACAAAACGAATTGCGTGGGGGCGGCTAAAATTTGTCATTTTTTCCATATCGCGAAGATTTTTTTTGTTTTAAATTATTGCGCAAAAATAAGCCACCAAGCCAATAAAACAACTTTAAAAGCGAATTAAATCGCGTTTTTATTTTTACCATAAACACTTGGCAGTGAACGTAACGCGACCCTAAGCTCGCGAAAATCATAACAATCGACGATTTTTTACTAAGCCGCGACCTTAAGGTCGCGTTACTACTCAATAATTACTTTTTATCAATACACTAAATCTGTAAAGTATCGCCAAAGACACGATTATCGGCGTGACGTATAAATACGAATAAGGAATCGTAATGAGGGCGTAAAAAACCGCAAGCGATATTTTTAAAGCGCAAATTGCGAACAGCGAAAAGTCTAATTTGTCCTTAAACCGCCACCAAATCGCGCCCAAAAGCACCGATACTGAGGGGGTGATGATGAGTAAATATTTTTTCACCGAGGCAATTTTTAGCACGACTTCGCCCGCTTTTTCAAAGAAATAGAGCGTAAAAGAAAGTCCATTGTACATATGAACGGGTTTTTCACTCCGCGTCCATTCGCCAACGGAAGCCAAATCGTAATAGGTTTGGGCATTTGAAAAAATATGCGGGTCTCGCAACAAAAACGGACCGTAAAGCGCGGCACAACCCACCGCAATCCACGCGCAAAAGCGAATTGTTGACCGCGTTCCTTCCTTCGTACACAGCATAAAAACGAACAAAGGCAACCAAAAAATGAGCGCAAAACGCGACATCAAACACAGCACAATTGCAACGATTTGAAAGGCTTTTGAGTCCGTCGTCAAGCTCACGCAAAGCAGTAAATAATACGCCATGATTAATTGCTCCACCGTGATTGACCAAATAGCGGGGTCGTATTGAAGAACGACGGAAATTAGAAAAATTGGCAACGCCAACAACACAATGCCAGTAAAAAAGGATAAACCGTTTTTTATCATTTTTGTCAAAAAAATGAGATAAACCAACGTAAAAACGCTAAAAGTCACGTAACGCGGGTCTATTTTGACCAATTCAATCGGCAAATAAGGTAACCAATGAGCGGGTAAATACGTCGGCGTCATCGGCCAGCCGAAGTCGTTGAACGGCGTGTAAGGGAAACGTCCCGCCGCCATTTCTCGGCAAAATCGCTGAATTTGAGGCAAAATATCCGAGTCTCTCACGCTGATAACGACGCCTTTTATCAGGGGTTTTAGCAAATTAAAAGCGTAATAAATGCCAAAAACGGCGGCTATACTGAGGGGTATCGCCCGTCTGACATCCAACTTATTCGACGCAATAATTGTCTTATTTTTGATTAGCAATAAAGGCAAAATGGCAATCAATAATTGAACGCCGAAGAAATAAAAAACGAGCCTGTGCGGGTCAACATCCGTCCGCCAAGTCGTGAATAAGTTTATTTCTACGATGAGTAAAATCGTTAGACAAATAAAATAAAAATTTGATAAGCTCAATACGGAACGCGTGTAAGTGTTTAGCGTGTTTCTTAACATCATTTTATAGGAAATTTGGTAAATAAAAGTGCATTGCTCGAAGCCCAAATCTTAGTAAGCCAAAAGGAGGCCTATGGGATGTACAGAAAGTTGTTTGTTATAAAATTGCAGGTAAAATATCCAGTGAATCCGTTAGGATTCACACATTTATAGGAGATATGAACCAATAATAGTTGACCTGAATCCGTAGGATTCGCACATTTATACCTTTGTAAAAATTAAGAGCATACTTAAAATAGCTATAAATGTGTGAATCCTAACGGATTCATTAGATTTATTGGATATTTTTCGTTTGTTTTTCTATAAACGTGTGAATCTTAACAGATTCATTGGGTTTTGACGGCTATTGCTTTAATTTTATAACAAACAACTTTCTGTACATCCCATAGGCCAAAAGGAGGCTTACTAAGATAAAAAAGATAGAAAACAGAAAAAAAGTACCCCTCAGTATAAATTGAAATTTTATCTAATTTTGTGTATAACCACTGGTTTTCGATTCTTAGAAAACGGTTATAAATATTATTAAACGGTTATAAATACCTGATAAACGATTACCAATTATTAACCATTCACTATTAACAACTAACCATTGTCACTTGCCATCAACGGCTTTCAAAATCGCCCGATTCAGAACCAACCATTGCGTCAATAAAGCGTCAAATTTGGTCGATAAATCCTTCGAGGCGGCGATTGCTTGACGCGTCGGCGGCATATCCGTGTCGTGAATTGTGTTGAAAAGCTGCGTAAAATCGGCATCCAAACGCGTCAAATTCGGCGCCGACGTCCCTTTTTCCAATGCCGTCAATTGCTTATCCAAATCGGTTAAAACCGTTGCTTTTTGCTGATTTGCATTAACGAAAGTTGCCGCAATTGTTTCCCTAAAACTCTTGATTGTTTG
>JAYUKJ010000718.1:0-2814 GCA_043764555.1 Saprospiraceae bacterium | reverse complement strand
ATTAAATTTAACACCATTTCCAATTTTAATTACCGACCGTTTGATACTAAAACGATTGGAATTAAGTGACGACACAGCTATTTTTAAATTGCGTTCAGACGATACAATAAATGCCTTTATTGGCAGAAAAACGGCTAAAACAATTGAAGAAGCGCAGGATTTTATCAGAAAAATAAACGAAAATGTTGCAAATAATGAATCCATTTATTGGGTTATTAAATTACACAATACGGACGAATTAATTGGCACTATTTGTTTTTGGAATATCGAAACAAACGCATCCAGTACAGAAATTGGTTATGAATTACTGACTGATTATCAAACTAAAGGCTTTATGCAAGAAGCCATTAAAGCCGTTATTGACTACGGATTTAAAATTGGTTTTAAAACAATTAATGCCTATCCAGCGAGACTCAATTTTGCGTCAATTAATCTTTTAAAAAGAAATAATTTTCAATTAATCGGGGAATTAAAAGATGCAGACGAATTGATTTTTACATTAACACAATAGATAAATATTCAGAAAAGGGACCCCTCAGTATAAGTGCCATTTTTTAAGGATAACGTCCAGCTTGTATTAGTATTTGGCGAAGTATGATTAAATCAGGTTCATTGAAGCGAAGTAATTTAATTGTTGCTCGACCAATTCTCGATAAAGGTAAAATTTCCCCATTACCAACTTCAAAATGCTCAATCCATATATGCATTCTTGGGTTAAACAAAATTTGAATATCTTGGTAGCTATCTAAGAAAGTAGTTAAATCAGTTCCTTTATGCTGATTACAATGTTGGCAGATATTTGCAAGGTTTTCTGGCTCACTACCGCCACCGTGTTTAACCGCAATTATATGGTCAACGGGGAAAGCAATGAACATATCGTCTTGATGGAAAAGACAATATTCACATTGAGAATTAGCTCTAAGTGCAACAAATGCACGAATTTTTTCAGGAATATAACGGCTCATGCAGCAAGAAGTAACCTTGCCCGAGCTTTCGCCAAGCTAATAAATAAATCAAGCGCAAGAAAACGCTCCAATTCAAGCGTTTCTTCAATCGTTATTGCGCTGTCTTTTTTCTTTGAAACAAGTTGTTCAATGCGGTCAGACATTTTTTTTGAGGCTTTTAAAGCCACAATTTGAGTCGGATTTAGATGTGCAATGACATCTGCAACATCTATAAATGCTTCGGAAACTGTCATGTAAATTTTATTTTTGACAAAACTAAGCGTTTTTTTGAAAAAAATAGGACCCCTTAGTATAAAATCGTTTTTCAGAGAAAAAATCTTATCCTATGTGTCTATCTGAACTACATGTCAAAAAACAAAATTACAATGAAAAATAAAACAATCGCTTTACTTGCGCTTCTTTTAATCGCCTTTTCAGCTTGCAAAAAGAAAGAAAAAGAACCCGAAAATAAATTGCTGTCAAGCGATACTGTCCCCGTGCGGGTTGCCCCTTTGGAGACGGCAATTTTGTCGGGCGACATCGTGGCAACGGGTTTGTTGACGACCGAAAATGACGCCCGTTTAGCCTTCAAAATTGGCGGCGTCATTGACCGTATTTACGTGTCCGAAGGGCAAAATATTACCAAAGGTCAACTTTTGGCGACGCTTAAAACGGGTGAACTCAATGCACAAATCGAGCAAACAAAATTGGGCTACGAAAAAGCAAAACGCGACCTCGAACGCGCCACAAATCTCTACAAAGATTCGGTCGCTACGCTCGAACAAATGCAGAACGCACAAACGGGTGTTGACCTCGCACAGCAACAAGTGGATTTTGTCTCATTTAATCAAAAATACACGTCAATTTACGCCACAGTGGGCGGTTTTGTTACCAAAAAGCTGTCAAACGAAGGTGAAATCATCGGTGCAGGGATGCCGCTTTTTGTCTTAAACGAAGCGAATAGCAAAGGCGATTGGCTCCTAAAAATCGGGGTGACGGATGCAGAATGGGCATCAATTAAGACGAATGAACGCGCCGAAATCAATTTTGATGCCTTTCCAAACAAGACGTTCACAGGCTCGGTTTTCCGAAAAGCACCGACGGCAGACCCTACTTCGGGCGCCTTTTCGGTGGATTTAAAAGTCAATTTTGGTAACGAAAAACCAGCAATGGGGATGTTCGGCAAAGCCAAAATCAAGTCAAGTGTTTCGCGCCAAATGACGGTCGTTCCTTATGCCGCTTTGCTCGAGGCGAATGGCGCGCAAGGCTTCGTTTTTGTGCCAAATACTGAGGGGGGTGTTAGAAAAGCGGTCGTGCAAATTCAGTCTTTTGACAAGGATAAAGTCTATGTTTCGGGCGCTGGATTGGCAGGCATTAAAGAAATAATCGTGACGGGAAGCGCATTTTTAAACGAAAAATCAAAGATTTCAATTCAAAAATAACGACACTTTTTTTTCAACACATAGGCACATGGGACACATAGTTTTTCTTTTTTTTCTAAAAATTGCCTCTTTTTTGCTTTTATACTGAGGGGTCTTTTTTTTTACAAATTATTGATTTTAAATAGTTTACGTCAAAAAAAAGAAAAACCTATGTGTCCTATGTGCCTATGTGGTCCAAAAAAAATATGTGGTAAAAAAACGCATTTCGCATGAAAATTACAGAATATTCGGTTCGCAATTACCCATTTATGCTCGTCATGTTCGTCATGGTGGCAGTTGTGGGCGTCGTTACTTTATTGACGATGCCGCGTGCCGAAGACCCGCAAATATCGCCACCCGAATTCCCAATTATCGCCGTTTTGCCAGGGACGAATCCAAAAGATGTCGAGGAATTGGTGACAAAACCGATTGAAAACAGGCTCTACGAA
>JAYUKJ010000717.1:0-2827 GCA_043764555.1 Saprospiraceae bacterium | reverse complement strand
GCGACCGTGAAGAGGGCGACCGTGAAGAGGGCGACCGTGAAGAGGGCGACCGTGAAGAGGGCGACCGTGAAGAGGGCGACCGTGAAGGTCGCCCCTACGTATGTTTGGCAGTCAAGCGTTCGTAGGGGTGACCTTCACGGTCACTTCACGGTCACTTCACGGTCACTTCACGGTCACTTTTTTGCACAGGTTATTTACAGTAACAAAAATGCTCTAAAATTGATAAATTTACGGAAGTACCATAAAATTAAGCTAAAATACTGAGGGGTCCTCTTTGGAATTTGGAATCCTTGGAATTTGGAATCTTTGGAATTTGGAATCCTTGGAATTTGGAATCCTTGGAATTTGGAATCCTTGGAATTTGGAATTTGGAATTTGGAATCCTTGGAATCCTTTTAATTTGGAATCCTTGGAATTTGGAATTTAAAATCCTTGAAATTTTAAAATATGAATACAACAAAACGAGCTTACCTTGAACTGCATATTGCGGTTTTACTCTTCGGTTTCACGGCAATTTTGGGCGATTTAATCCAATTGTCGGCGGTCGTTCTCGTCTGGTGGCGGGTTTTTCTCGCGTCTTTATTTTTCCTTATTTTCACAAAAGCCGCTGCGCAAATTCGGCTCATTCCACGGCGGACGTTTTGGAAATTTGTCGGCATCGGCTGCCTCGTAACGCTGCATTGGTTGACATTTTACGGCGCAATTAAGCTCGCAAATGCTTCCGTTGCGCTGATTTGTTTGGCCACAACGTCTTTTCAATCGTCGCTTTTGGAACCTTTAATGACCCGACAACCGATAAAATGGTTTGAAGTGGCGGTCGGCATCATCATCGTTCCCGCGATGGTCTTCATTGCGGGCAGTCTGCCGAGCGATATGACGGCGGGTTTGGTGATGGGTATCGCGTCGTCGGTCTTGGTCGTCATTTTTTCGATTTTCAATAAAAAACTCATTGACGAAGCCGAACCCCTCAGTATTTCGCTCTTAGAACTCGGCAGTTCGTGCGTTTTTCTAACGATTTTTCTGCCCGTTTACTTCTTTTTCGACAAAAACGCCGTGTTTATGCCTTCCCCGACGGATTGGATTTACTTGCTCGTATTGGCCATTTTTTGCACCAATATCGGCTATCTGCTCGCCACGCGGTCGCTCAAACAGCTCTCGGCATTCGCCACAAACTTGACGGTAAATCTTGAACCCATTTACGGCATTCTCTTGGCCGCCGTGATTTTAAAGGAAAATAAAGATTTACCACCGTCTTTTTACGTCGGCTCGGCAACGATTTTGGTAGCCGTCTTGAGTTATCCATTTTTGAAAAAACATTTTGAAAATCAATAGTATATCCATACTCAAATATTTTAATACTATTTATTATGCGCGTTGTTGTTCAAAGAGTTCGCGAAGCCTCCGTGACGATTGAAGGCGTCGTCAAAGCTCAAATTACTGAGGGGTCCCTTATTTTGGTGGGTATCGAAGAAGCCGATACGATTGACGATGCGGCGTGGCTGGCGGCGAAAATCGTGAATCTGCGCATTTTCAGCGATGAGGCGGGCTTGATGAACCGTTCGGTCGTGAATATTGGTGGTTCGATGCTCGTGGTGAGTCAATTTACGCTTTTTGCTTCGACTAAAAAAGGCAATCGTCCGTCGTTTTTGCGTTCGGCAAAACCCAATTTTGCGGTTCCGATGTACGAAAACTTCGTAGAAATGCTCAGGAAATTGTCAAATTTGACGGTCGTAACGGGCGAATTCGGCGCCGACATGAAGGTGAGTTTGCTCAATGATGGCCCCGTGACGATTGTCATTGATTCTAAAAATAGGGAGTAAAAGATTTATAACGTCGTCGAGGTTTGAAATCTCGACGACGTTTTTTAGGACCCCTCAGTATTTTCTAATATTTTTTCTTCGAAATCCGATTCCCCGTTCCGCGTTGCATTTTACTTTTAAAGCGCAAAACGCCATCGTCGCGCAAAACGCGGTGTTTCGTCCCGCGTCCTTGTACCCGTGCGCGCCATTTTTTCCAATTATTGAGCTTCATTTCAAACTTCATCAACTCAATCACTTCCGCTTCAACGGGTCCAAATTGAAACGCAATAGCTTCAAAAGGCGTGCGGTCTTCCCAAGCCATTTCGATGATGCGGTCGATGTCTTCTTTCGACAAATTATATTTTTCTATAACTTTCATATCCTTGATAATGCGTTAATTAAGATATTTCATACGCCACATTTCATATTTCATACTGTATACCTCATACTTCATATCTCATACTTAATTTCAATATTCCTGTTCGATTATACCGCTTTCTAAAACCTGAAAACGGCGCGTTTTGGTGGCATCAGCGTTAAAATCGCCGCCGTTGATTTCCATGCCTTCGGCAATGTTAATACCCAAATCTGCGTCAATCGTGGCGATGCTTCTGAGGATGTCTTGACCGACGACTTTGATACCCGCAATCGCTTTTTTGTCAATCATATTGCCGTCTTTTCCGTGCGTCGCAATGACGAAATCGTAGTTCAACAAACCCGCTTTCCAATAGACAATTGCTTGAAATTTTGCATTTGGTGGTAACTGAAAACACGCCAAATATTCCGTAAATTCATCCATTTCGGTCGCTTCGTAGCGCGTAATGTACTGCTCAATCATCTCGGCTTGAAGCGGTGGATTGGCTTCAAAATCATGGTTTGAATCGTCTCTGAGTGTTATCGGCAAGTCGATTTCGGGGAATCTATCCAAATAATTTGTGAAGTTAATTTTCATCTTTTTCTAATTGTCCTAAGGAAATAAAATCCTTACATATTTAAAATATAATTTACTTTTAACTGGTTGAAAAACG
>JAYUKJ010000716.1:0-2831 GCA_043764555.1 Saprospiraceae bacterium | reverse complement strand
TAGATGGTTTCGGGACAATCAACAATCCTTTTGGGGCGGGAACACTCAATTGTTTACGCATGAGTATCGTGCAAACAAACGCCGAATATACCACTAATACCATGACGCCCTCGAGTACGACAACTCAATATTTTGTTGGTTGGGTAACCAAAGAAGGATTTAGATTTTATGGTCGTAAACCAATGGAAAGTTCAAGTGGTGCGGGTGTGAGTTTATCTAATTTAGAAATATCGCGCTTCCTGCCGACACCCGTTTTAGCCATAGAATTGCTTAATTTTCAAGGCAAAAGCGCTAAAAATGGTGTGGATTTGACGTGGACAACCGCTTCTGAAAAGAACAACGACTACTACAACATCGAGCGCAGTAGGGACGGAAAAACCTTTGAATCCATCGGTCAGGTCAAAGGAAATGGCACGACGAATGCAAAAAACCACTACACTTTTACCGTCGAAGGCCCCCTCAGTATAACGACCTATTTTAGGCTCAAACAGACTGATTTTGATAGAACATCAACGACATCTAACATCATTTCTATTGAACCAAAAGGCGAGGGCAAAGGCATTAAAATCTACCCAAATCCAAGCAATTCCGCCACAATTTCGGTCGAAATAAGCGAAAATACTGAGGGGGTATCTGTTATAAATTCAATCGGTCAAACTGTATTTCAACAAAAAACTAAAGGCTTATCTATCTTATCAATTGACGTGAGTGCTTTCACGGCGGGTGCCTATTTTGTCAAAACAACTGGTAGCAATGGACAAAGTGAAATGGTAAAGTTTATTAAGCAATAGAGTTTAACGTCGGCGAGGTTTCAAACCTCGCCGACGTTAACAAGACCTGAAAATGAGTAATCCTACCTATTTTCTCCTACGTATCATTGGACTAATTTTGCACCATGAAACGGAAAACATACCCCCTCAGTATTTTGCTTAATCAACGGAATATCACTTATTTATTTTACGTATAAATTTATCAAAAATGAAAAATTTTATTTTCCTTTTCTTATTTTTTTATGCTTGTCAAAGCACCTCCGCACCTAAGATTGATACTTGGGCAGCCTTCACCCAATGTGCAGATAATACTTGTGTCAAAGAAGCTATCGCCGTGAAAGATGCTTTTTTGAATGACCCCAAAGGTCTTTTGACCAACTTTCAAGCGACTTACGAAAAAGGCGAAGACCATGTAATCGGGTGGCTCTTCCTATTGCGGGATAGCGTTTTGATTAATCCCAAAATGGGGACAATAGAGGAGCGTTTGACGATGCAAAAAGCGATAATTGCGGCAGCAAAAACGTATGAAAACGACTCAAAACTCAAGGAAATGGCAAAAACTGTCATGGATTACTTAAACGTGGTGGACGTAAAAGCAGGTACAATCAACGACCCGATGGCGGGAGAACACGACGTAACGGCAACGGCTTTTTGTTACCAATTTAAGGAGGAAGGCGAGACCGTAACTTGCCATTTTGATGTCGGCGATAACGGCGATTTTACGGGTTATTACATCTGGGGTATTCAAGGAAAAGATGGAACGGAAGGGATTTTAACGGGTAAAAACTTTAAAAAAGACACGTTCTCGTGCGTTCATAAATATTATCAAGAGGGCATTTTTTCGACCGAAACGCTCGTTTTTTCGAAAAAAGGCGATGTTCTCACGCAACTTGTGAGCGAGGTTCTTGACAAAAACGGTAAAATGGTAATGACAAACCCGAAAGATTGGAAAGCGGGTTACGCGCTAAAAAAAGTAGATTGTGCCAAAATAGACGCCGATTTTCAAACCATTCGAGATATGGAAACTGAAATGGCTTTTAAATATCCTTATCCGGAAATAATGTCGCCGCAAGCTGAAAAAATGGAAGCCAATTTACAAGGCGAATGGCAATCCGTGACGGACGCTAAAACCAGTATCCAATTTAAAGAAGGCAAATATTGGGACATTCAAGCGGGGCAAAAAATGGAGCCGTCGCTGCATTACCGCTACTTCCCCGCGTGTCCGAAAGACTGCAATCCTGTTGCAAAAATGCCGTGTTTAATCATCATCGGGCAAGACGACATCTGTTACACCATCGTGAAAGCCGACGGCAAATCGCTCGAAATTTCGCAAATTGGCGGCACTGGCAACACGAATCGGTATGTGAAAAAGAAGTGAAAGAAGTTTCACAAAAAAAGATTTAAAATAAACGACCAATCGTATTAGGCATTTCTTTACAAGTGTTAGTTAGTTAAAATTTATGCGAATTAAGCGTTGAAAAGACACTTTCAACGCTTAATGCGCATGACCTCAAATTTGAGGTAAAAGACGAAGACTACAATGTGGACTTCAACAGCTTCAAAGGCAAGTACGTTTTGGGCTACAAAGACGGTTTGCAGGTGATGATTTGCGGCCTCATCAATCCTAAAAATGCCACCAATTTCTTCACCGTCATTGTCTTTGAAGACGGCGATCACACGGCGGAAAAAGACGGCATCAAGGTTTTGAACAGCCTTGAAAACGAGCAATAGTTTTGTACTTAACTGTTGTATTCTGATAAGAAAAGCCTTGAAAATGTCCGTTTTCGAGGCTTTTTTTATCAAAATATAGAAATGATACTGAGGGGGTCGCTATCGCAAATGCTGCGGGGCAAACGGTATTTCAACAAAAAACCACGCACTATCTGTCTTAACTGTTGATGTGAGTGCATTAGCGGCTCAAAGCGTTGATGTGTCGGCGTTGCCAAATGGGAGTTACACCGTGCGGGTCGGATTGGAACAAGTGAAGTTCGTGAAGCAATAAACGTTTATTATGTCAAAAAACAAAGGTCAAATACTTGCTAAAACAAGTGTTTAACCTTT
>JAYUKJ010000715.1:0-2833 GCA_043764555.1 Saprospiraceae bacterium | reverse complement strand
GTTCAACGGCGGGATAATTTGAGACGTGTTGCGTGTGTTGCCAAATTTCAAAACCGCCGCCGCCTTGCATATTCAACGCCAAAATCGCATGACGCTCGCGCGGTTGTCCGCCCGTGTAAGGCAACATCAATTTTGCCGTCGCTTTTTCGTCAAAAACGGGGACATCGGCGCCCAAAACTTGCCGATACCATTTCCATGTTTCGTAAACGTCTTTGCAGCCAACGCCGACTTGCTGAATTCCACTGATAATATATGCCATTAGTTTGAAGTTTGAAGTTTGAAGTTTGAAGGTATGTAACGCGTCCACACGACGCCCCTAAACGACAAAACTTAATTATTAAAATTTGTAATCTTTGTTTCTTTTTTTTAATATGCGATTTATTCATTAAGCATTTCAAGAAGTTCTACGTCTTCATTTATCGAAAATAATGCAGTAAATTGTGCTGTAAGTTGTACTCTTGAAACTTAAAATTTCAGACTCCAGACTTCAACATCTTTTATTTCGACCCCCTCAGTATCCTCTCGACTTTTTGCTTCTTCTAAACTTATTTTCATAATTAATGCCCTGATTTCCAACAATTTAGCTTCTGATTCGCTTTGCCGAATGGCGATAATTAGGGTTCCTGTTTCTTCAAAAACTTGTTTCAAAACCGTAATGTTCAACCGTTTAATGGCGTTCATGACATCAGGCATTTTGTCGTAATTGAACGCGATTTCGTAGTTAATCTCAATGATTTTCTCGACAATAATTGCCGCCTTTAACGCCTCAAAAGTCGCCGCTTTATACGCCGTAATCAGACCCGAAGTGCCGAGTAAAGTGCCACCAAAGTAACGCACCACAACGACGCCAACGTTCGTCAAACCAAAGCTGTCAATTTGTCCCAAAATCGGTCGTCCCGCCGTGCCACTCGGCTCGCCGTCGTCGTTTGAGCGGTACCGATTTTTGTCCATTCCTAAGCGCCAAGCGAAGCAATAATGCCGTGCTTTTGGGTGTTCTTTCTTGATTTTATCCAAAAAAAGCGGAAAATCGGCGTCTATACTGAGGGGTCCTGCGTAAGCTAAAAATTTGGAACCTTTGTCTTTGAATTCGCCGAAAGCGGGTGTTTCAATTGTCTTAAACTTGTCTTTCATTTTACATCCGTTCAGGCATTTCAATCCCCAACAAATCCATCGCTCGTTGCAAAGAAGTCGCCACTAATTGGCTCAATTGCAAGCGGAAAAGGCGAATTTCGGCGTCATTTTCCTTCAAAATCGAGCAATGATACCAAAAACGATTGTAGGATTTTGCCAATTCATAACAAAAATTTGCAATGAGAGAAGGGTCGAAACTCGCCGCCGCTTCTTCGATATTTTTGGGCAATTCATACATCCGCTGAATCAAATCTTTTTCTTCGGATTTCAAATCTGCGTAATGTGACTTGTTGGATAAATCAATGCCTTTCGCCAAAGCGTCGCGCACAACGCCCGACGAACGGACAAAAGCGTACTGAATATAGGGTCCCGTGTGTCCTTCAAAATCGACGGATTCTTTGGGGTCGAAAATCATTTTTTTCTTTGGATTCACCTTAATTAAGTGGTATTTCATGGCGCCAACGCCAATTCTACGCTCAATTTCGGCTTTTGAACTCTTTTCAACACCTTCCAAAGCACCGCGCTCTAAGACTTCGCGATGCGCTTCTTTGACCACTTCGGCCATCAAATCGTCGGCATCGACGACGGTTCCTTCGCGGCTTTTCATCCGTCCAGTCGGCAATTCGACCATCCCATAACTCAAATGATGCAAGCCGTCGGCGTACGGTTCGCCGAGTTTTTTGAGGATTTCAAACAAAACTTGAAAGTGATAATTCTGCTCATCGGCGACGACATAAACGACTTTTCGCGCCGAAAATTCCGCTTCCCGAAGCCGTGCCATGCCAATATCTTGCGTGATATAGACCGAAGTTCCGTCCGAACGCAACACGAGTTTTTGGTCAAGTTTTGCTTCCGAAAGGTCAATCCAAACCGAAGAATCGGGTTTTTGATAAAAAACATTTTGTTTCAAACCGTTTTCGATAATATCTTTTCCTAATAGATAAGAGCTTGATTCATAATAGATTTTGTCGAATTTGACGCCGAGGTTTTTGTACGTTTCGTTGAAACCCGCATAGACCCAACCGTTCATGGTGTTCCACAAATCGAGCGTCGCTGTGTCGCCCGATTCCCACTTTAAAAGCAACTCACGGGCTTGGGCGCCGAGAGCGGAATGTTTGTTGAAATAGTCATTTTTGAAGGCGACGAAAAGCTCATCTTTTGGCAAATTTTTAGTGTTGATGGACATCAAAACTTCTTCATCCAAACTCACTTCCGCTTGCCATATTTTATATTCTTCTTTAAATTTATTTTCAAACATCACGTAATAATCGCCCACAAAATGGTCGCCTTTGGACCCCTCAGTATCGGGCGTTTTTTCGTCGCCAAAAAGCTGCCAAGCGAGCATGGATTTACAAATCGCAATGCCACGGTCGTTCACCACTTTCGTCCGAACAACATCATATCCAGCTGCTTCCAAAATTTTGGAACATGACCAGCCAAGCAAAATATTTCTAATGTGTCCCAAGTGCAAAGGCTTGTTCGTATTGGGCGAAGAAAACTCGACCATGACGCGTATATCTTTTTTCGGCAATAAGCCAAATGATTGATTTAGAGCATTTTGCGCAACGAAATCAGTCCAGAAAGCATTGTCAACGACTAAGTTTAGGAAGCCTTGAATGACGTTGAATTTGGCAATTGACGCCACATTTTGGGTTAAATAATCACCCAATTCTTGACCGATTTGCGGCGGTGCTTTGCGCGC
>JAYUKJ010000714.1:0-35874 GCA_043764555.1 Saprospiraceae bacterium | reverse complement strand
TCTGAAAATAAAAACCACTCTGTACAAACAAATAGAAAATTTATGGAAAGTCCTAAACCATGTACCGCAAAAATGTGACTCCGATAGCTTAGATAAGTTGTATGATTACCTATACTCCTCCATTATGAAAAACGATACATGGAAATCTGATATAATTTCCATCCAAATGTTCGAATATTTTTTCAAATTAATTAGAAGTCCAGATGTTACTATTACCGAATAAGAGGATTTGTCCTGAGCAATCAGTAGCTTACCCAGTCTGCCCATACAATCCATTTCTTTGGATTGCTAAGGGAAATACCGAGTTTTCTTCATTTTGTATTGACGGTTTTATCGTTAATGGTGGAAAAAAAGTTGCCAGTATTTTTCAAAAACTTGAGTATCAAGGAGATATTCGAGATATTAAAACAAAAGAAATCACAGATTTTCTTGGGAAACAAAATTTAATTTCTGCTATAAATTTTTCCAAACAAGTAGATAGCATCTACCGAATATTTGTATGGCCATTCGATTTTCCTAAAAGTTATGCCAAAACCGATGCCTATATTCAGTCATTCCACTTAGATATTTCACCTTTGCAAAATGAAATAATTTTACGGAAGAAAACAAATATCACTTTAAATCAACTTTCTGAAGGGATAAAGCAACTAAGAGGGTTTAGTTTTAGTAGTGTGAAGCCACTTTTAGTTGGGACTTCATTTGTGGAGTGTTTTTTAGCTAATAATACGTTTAATCCTTGGCCTGGTGATGTTGATGCAGTTATATATTCAAACAAATTAAATGCGCCATCTCACATCATTGAATTTAAAACACATAATGTAAATACACCAATTGAAAATGAATCCATAGACAAGTATGGTAAGCAAGACTGGCGACGCTATGATGTTCTTTTTGATTTACAGGATAATCTTCACCGCAAAACGGGACACAAACCTAAGATTTTATATATTGCTTGGGGAACAAAAAAAATCGATAATCATAAGAATATCAAAATTGATGTTATTGAAAAAGGGCGTATTATTTCTACACAACTATTCGAAAAGCCTAATTATGAGGAATTTAGTTCTACATTGTTTGAATTGATTACAACTTTATGAAATAAAAAACTAAAATTTGTCTCGAAACGTTTTGTCACAATGTTAAAAAATTCACGTCCTTACTTTATCTTTGAGCGAATAGTTAGAATATGAAGTATGAAACAGACAATAAAGACCTTTTTTCTTCTCGCGTTTATTTGGGCAACTTCGGCTTGTCAACAAAACCGCGAACGACCGGGCGGCTATCAAACGTCTGATACAACGGCGACGCTAAATAGTAGCAAAAAAAGCGGCAATTTTGACGACCTCGTAGCAGATTATAACAGTCGTGACCGCCTTATTTGGCAAAAACCAGATATGGTTATCAATCGTCTTGGTGATTTGACGAGTAAAACTGTCGTGGACTTGGGGGCAGGAACGGGTTTTTTTGCCTTCCGTGTCATTCCAAGAGCTAAAAAAACGATTGCACTTGATATTGACCAACGTTTTGTGGCGCTCATGGATAGTGCGAAACGAGAATTACCTTCGGAATTGCGGAGCCGTTTCGAGGCGCGGCTCGTTGATGCAGACGATCCTAAATTGAAAAAGGGCGAAGCCGATGCTGTCATTATTGTCAACACATATATGTACATCGAAAATCGCGTGGCGTATATGCAACGTCTGCGGCAAGGAATGTCCAAAGGTGGCTTGGTCTTGATTGTCGATTACAAAGAAAAAACGATTCCTGTTGGACCGCCTGTGAGTGCAAAAGTACCTTTGGCTTTAGTCGAAAAAGAATTAAAACAAGCGGGTTTTAAAGTGACCGTTTCCGATGACACTTCATTGGATTACCAGTACATTCTAACAGCTGTTAATGAGTAAATTAATCTAAAATACTGAGGAGTCCCTTTTTAAAAATATATCATGCACGGTACGCTAAAACTATTTATTTCTCTTGCTTTTTGCACAATTGCTGTGGCATTGAATGCTCAAAACACAGCATCACGAAAAGGAAAATTCTATATGTATTGGGGGTGGAATCAAGCACAATACACAAGATCCAACATCCGATTCTACGGCAATAGTTATGATTTCACGTTGGAAAAAGTCATTGGTCGGGAACGCCAAACGCCGTTTGATGTAAAAGTCTATTTGAATCCAAAAACGATAACAATTCCGCAGGTAAATTATCGCATTGGTTATTTTTTAAACAACCATTACGATATTTCATTCGGTGTTGACCATATGAAATACGTCATGAAGCAAGATCAAATTGTGAAAATAAATGGTTATTTGCGACAAACAGGTAGCCGTTTCGATGGTAATTACACGGGGCAAAATATTGTTTTGAGTGAAGATTTTTTGACATTTGAACACACAGATGGATTAAACTATTTGAATTTTGAAGTCAATCGTTATGATAAAATTGCCGATTTGAGCAGAATTAGGCTCAAAAATGTTGAAATTAACCTTACAGAAGGCATCAGCCTTGGCGCAATGATGCCGAAAACTAATACCAAATTGTTGCAAAATAAGCGATACGATGAATACCATTTTGCGGGCTACGGCATCGGTGCAAAGGTGGGTTTGAACGTAACTTTTGGCCGCTACTTTTTCATTCAAAGCGATGTAAAAGGTGGATTTATCAATATGCCCGACATCCGCACAACCGAATCTTCAAGTGACCGCGCAGCGCAACATTTTTTCTTTTGGCAAGGTAATATTTTGTTCGGTTTTCAGGTAAAGATTTGAGGTGAAATTTGACAGATTTTGGTGTCCAATACTGAGGGGTCCCCTTTTTTTCAGATTTGCAATTGATAAAAAAAAACACAACTTTGTACATCATTTTGATTGGTTTTAGCGTTTTGACCACGTTTTAAAATAACCAACAAATGGACAACAAGGACGCATCCCACATTTTGAATCCATTTTTCATTAGAAAATTTTCGACAGAAATGAAACAAATCATGCTATCAGTGTGCCTCATCGGCAGCTTTTTTTACACGGCAACTGCTCAGTTAACAGCCACTAAAGAACAACCCACGAATGTCTATACCGTTCAACTCGGCACATTCGACCCCTCAGTAAAACAAGCCGATTTTGAAGCTATTCGCGCACTCGCTTACGTTTATCAGCGTGACGGCGTGGTTTTCGCGGGTAATTTTAGTGACGAAACCGCCGCTGAATCCGTTTTGGAAAAAATAAAAGTAAAAGGTTTTACCGATGCTTTTATTGCAAGTCGCTCGTTGAAAAAAGCGAAAACGGTATATGTTATCCAAATTGCGACTAAAAATGCGGGCGAACCGATGAATTGGAAGGCGTACTCAGCCGTTGGCAATTTGTTTACGATACCCAATTTGGCACAAGTCCGAATCGTTCACGGCTATTACGAAGACAAAGCGGAAGCGAATTTGAAACTTAAAGAAATCCAAGATTTGGGTTTTGCCGATGCCTTTGTGAAAGGCGTCAAGGACGTTCAAATCAATCCGTTGAGCGTTTTTGATACGGGCGATAAAAAATTGGTGATTCAACCTATACCTGTTGCGGTCGCGTCTTCACCCAAAAGTGTGCCGCCTAGTTACTCCATGCTAACGAAGCGTAAATCAGTTGTTAAATTGCAAGAGGCACTTACCGAAATTGGTGCTTCAACAACTACGGCTGATGGTATTTTTGGAAAAAGTACGCAGACTACTTTCGAGCGTTCTATCCAAAACAACCGCCGTTTGCAAACCTTCAACGAATTGTCGCAAAAACATGAAGGCTTTGAAGGTTGGGCAGATGCTCGCCTTTTGATGACTATTGCGCGTGAATTGAGCGTGAAAGACAATGCAATGGCGATTGTTCCTGACCTTTTAAACAACTTACCCGACGCGCCTTTAAGCGCAATAGACGTAAACGCGTCATTGAATTGGCACGTGGCACATTGGAAAAAAATGGATGCGTGGTCGGCAACCGCACAATACAATGACCAAATCGCAACGGCTTACAAGGTTGCTTATTATCGTACAATCGTGCATTTAGAAGATTATTTTGCAGCTAAAGGGATACGTGGAGAGGCGGGAACAGCCTTGGCAGTTTCGGTTGTCAAGACATTGATTGCACAGGATTTTGACGGATTTTGAAACGATTGACGTTTTAAATACAAACCGCTTGGGCGAGCGTAAGTAGTTAGAAACCAATATTTTATAAAAAATAGGACCCCTCAGTATTTTGTGATTTATTGGTCGAAATATACGCTTAAAGATAGAAATAGCCGCACAAACGCTCGTTTGTGCGGCTATTTTTTGCCATTTCCCTGCGTTAATTACGCGATTGCATAAACCGAAACGCTAAGAAAATAAGGCCGCCGACAATAGCAAGCCATAAGAGTGGACCTAATACTTTCAAGAAAAAGAAGACGCCGACGACTGCCATGATGATAAGAAAGGCGTTGCCATTTTTGCCGCGCAATACTTTTACGATGTCTGTTAAGATGTTATTAGCCATGATTTTTTATTTTTAAAATTGTTAAACCAAATTATTTTTTGAATTAAATCTTTTGCTCGATTTTATACAGCAATAAGCCAAATGTAAGCCTCAAAGTTCGCACTCTCCTGATTTTACCGATAAATAACGTGGGAAAATCTTCAAAATGTCGCTAAAAACGGACCAGTTAAGTGTTTGAAAATAAGTGCTTGAACACAATTTTTGTAAAGTTTTTAATTGTCCCAAAGTAGTCATTTCTGAATATTTTTTGAATGACGCCTTAAATAGGACCCCTCAGTATTTTGCTACTTTTTCAGGTCTAAGGATGTAATTAGTGAAACCCAATTTAAGATTTTACTTTTTTTGCCCATTTTAGCGTGGGTTCTTCCACCAAATTGTAGAAGAAATACGCACAAAAGAAGCTAAAAGCAATGGCGACAAAAATGCCAATTGTCATGATGTATTCATTGTTTGTGAGCATCGATAAACCACTTAGCAAAGCCCAACCCGTTAGGATGTGTGTTAAATAAAACGAATAAGACATTTTGCCTAAAAATTTGCCCCAATTAGGCACTTTTTTGATAAACAAAATAATGCCGCACGATAAAGTTGTTGCCAAACAATGCGTAATGTCGAATCCGCGGTAGTGCATGATGAGCATTGCGGGCAAAACAATGGCTAATTCTCGGTCGTCGATGTAGCCGCGATAGTAGTGGAAAAGGATAAAACCAGCGCCAAAAGGCGTGATGTGATAAAACAGCCATTCGTAAGGTCCGCAGAAATGCGCGTAGGCAAAGGCGGCATAAATTGGGTAGCGAATCCACGCCTCACGCCGATTGAGGATAGAAAAAGTGAGGCAAACGAGTAAATAGAACTGCCAATCGATGGCGAGTGTCCAATAAATACCGCGAATCCAAGGTTCAAAACAGATGGCGTTCACGTGAAAAATATGCAGAAAAATGTTCCAATTGGAATGTCCCGGGAAATGTCCCGTGTAATAAAGGCTAATAATTGTATCTTTTGACAGCATGAGCGCAATACTCGCCCAATACGCAGGTTCAATACGAATAATACGTTTCAAAAAAACGCCACCAAACTGCCGCAATGAGTAACCGCGTTGCGCCAAAGACAGCGGAACGACCATGCCCGAAATGACAAAAAACGCTTCGACGCCCAAGTAGCCATAGTGGGAAGACCAATTCAGCAAGTTGGTTTTTGGTAGAAAAAAATCCGTGAAATGGAAAAAAGCGACCACAATTGCCGCCAATCCGCGCAGCAAGTCTATGGAATCAAAATGTTGGGTTGTCTGATTTTTCAACGTGACGTTTTATTTTTTAAGAAATTGAGTCGACAAAGCTACTTTTTTCTTTTTAAAAGTCGCACTTATTTGAAATTTAGAGACCCCCCAGTCATGCTTTCAGCTTGATGAAGCCGAAGGCATCATATAAATGCCTAAAATCTCCATTCAACGTTGTTTTTTACAACAAAAGGACATCCGTTTGCGCGGATGTCCTTTTGTTTGACTAAAAAAAAGCGTGAAAATCTAATGCAGCACTTGGAACTTCTTCGTCGTCACCTCGCCCGTTTTGTTGAAGAATTGAATCAAATACAAGCCGTCGGCAAATTGCGAGACGTTGAGACTTTTTGCCGTTTCGCCTTCCACAATCGGCTGCATATTCAACACTTTGCCGTATTGGTCAATGATGCGGAGATTGTTGTAATCCCCAAGTTGGTTTAAACGTAGAACTTCACTGACGGGATTTGGAAAAAGAGTTGCACCGCCTTTAGTCGTATTACTACGAGATTTTAATGCCGCCAATTCTGTATTGCCGCCGCCACCTTTTAAGAAAGCACAAAATCCCCCACCACCTGATACAACAGTAACATTTGTAGTGACTGGTACAGCTTGAGCGAAAGGAGGTAGCCCGCTTGATCCGCTTGCTGTAATAGTAAAATTACCAGAGGAGTTGAAACTGTAAAGAGCTGTACTGCCGCCCGGACTGCTCCCGAAGTTATTTGAAAAAGACGACAATCCATTAGATGACCACTGCCAACTTGACGCCAAACATCCAACAACAGCATTTGCCGACACGGAGAAAAACTCTCCTTCACAAACTGTTATATCACTCGGCAAACTGATTACTGGAGTTGGAAACGGAGGCGGAGGCGGCGTACCTACATTGCTGATAGCAGGCGTAACGGCGCAAGTGGCGGTACACCTCGTGGCGGTCATAAAGCTCGTGTATTCGACCGTATTGCCCGTTTGTCCATTGGTCCAGTTGTAGGTTGCGCCTGGTTGAGGGTTCGTTACAGTAATGTTAATTCCACATTGCTCAGTAAGCGGATTACCCGCAATAGGCGCAATAATCGGATTTGGTATCGTTAACGGAACAGTGAAAAAACGCTCCCCACCGCCAATGTAAGCGCCAAAGAAGTTGTAGTTGGAATACTCAATCTTGAAGAAACGAGTAATAGCCGTACTGTTAATTCTTAACTTAACATTGTAACCTCCAGTACGCCTTGTATCCCAAGGATATCCGAAATCATCCGCAAAGAACAAGTCGGCAGAAGAATTAACGATATTGGTATTATTGTTCGTGTTGGTCGCGTCCCGCAAGTTCCATTTTGTCCGACTGCTACCGTTAACTGAAAAAGAAGTTTTAGCGCCAATGCAAACGATTGTTGTTTGTGCTTCCAATGAGGTACAAAACCCAATTGCCAAAATCAAATAAATAACTTTCTTCATAACGTTTATGATTTAAAAATAAAATCCCTACTCATAGGCTTTTCGGGAATCGCCCACTTATTTGTACGAATAAGTGCTTATTTTTATATGTAATGCATTACGTCACAAAGGTCTGTGCTATTCATGTAAAATGAATGGTCATTATTTGGCATTGATGGGAATCCATAGGAATTGATAGGAACGTCCTTCTTCTATTGATTCCCCTTAGTAAATGTAACTATGCCGAACGCGCAGGATTACCTAATTTTTCATAAATCAAGTCCTGCAAATCAAGAGAGATTAATTCGCGTTCGGGTAGGAAAATGCCGACTTGGGCGAGCTTTTTGATGAACGTTTTCACGCAAACACCGTATTCGTCTGCCATTTGCTGGCGCGTTTTTAATTTTGCCATGTGGGAATGGTTTTAGTCTAAATTTTAGTTGATTGATTGATTATAAATTTATTTATAGAGTTTAATCGTGTAAGCACGCAGACGCCCGAAAATGGTAAATACGCCGATGCCACCCGCCAAGTTGGTGTAAGTGCTTGCGGGTTCAGTAAAATCGCTCTGTTCGACGGCCGCGTTGATTTCTGCGTTGCGCTTATAGAGTGTATAATCTTTTGAAACAGACCGAAAATAGATTTTAAGTTCAGCACTATCTCTTTGATAGCTTGATTGGTACTGTTCATCAAGTTGTAAACCCACCCGCCAAGTATGCTTTTGACCGTCAAAAGTTTTGTCACTTATGTAGCTTGCGCCTGCAGATGCATTATCTATTTTAATGATTTTGAGTGGGTACGAAATTTTGTATTGACGAAAATTCAAATATTCATAATACACATCTATTGCGTAATAATTATCCTCGTTTAAAATGTCCTCAAATTCTATTGCCAACTCACTCACCTGAGAACCATTACTACCACTGGCACTATTAAAGGTAAAAGCCGCTTTTTTAAGGTCAACTTGACTCGGTGGTTTCTGTTTTCCAATGACGGTATCAAAGCCTGGTGCAAAAATTTTAAGCGTGTATTCCACATTTTTTTTGTAGTTAACTGTTTTTGCCGCGTAACCAACTTTTGTGTAGGGACTTGACTGGTCAAAAGTCCTAATGAGGCTGTCTGCCTCGTAAAGTTGTACGCTTACGTTTTTAACCGTATCAAAATAAGCTGAATAATTGTAGATAATCGTGTCGGGCGTTTTGTCGAGAATAGCCTTGTAGTTGAAGTCCCATTTAATCGGCTCGCCGATGCTACGAGTCCGCGTAACAATCAAAAACGGCTCTTCATCTAAGGCAAATTGGGTTTCAATTGCCAACACTGATTTTTGAGCGGGTACGACAACTTGTTCATCAAAACTGAATTTACACGCCACACTCATCAAAAAGAGGACGCATACTGAGGGGGTCAAAAAGAATTGAATGCCTTTCATTTTTTAATTATTTTGAGCGTTGAAGAATAGAATTTAGAATTTGAAACCGTAGGAGAAAAAAGGTAGAATCGGAATGAGACTTTGCTTGCGAACCGTGAAAATAGATGTTTTTTGCTGCTTAGCATCCTCAAAACTACTCTGGTCAAGTGTGTAAGTGAACGGATTTGCCCGATTGTACGCGTTGTAAAGTCCAAAACTCCACCGTCTTTCGTAACGCCGTTTCTTTTTTATGAAATCAATACTCACGTCTAATCGATGAATTGGCGCAGCTCGAAAACCGTTGCGCTCGCCGTATTGATATCTTCTGAAAACGCCGTCCCCTAAAGATGAAAATCCGCCATAAACCCGAGTTGGTATTGTCACCGCGTTGCCCGTTGAGTAAGTCCAGCTGGCCGACAGCCGTTTTCGTTTTGTCCATTGATACGCTGCGACAACGGCTAACTCGTGTCGGCGGTCGTATTTGAAAGGAAAAACTTTACCTAAGTTGATGTCGTCAAATTGTCTATCGTTCCAAGCTAATGTGTAGCTAATCCAGCCCGTTAAGCGCCCTTCTTTTTTTTGCGCGAGCAATTCAAAGCCGTAAGCTGTGCCTTTGCCTTGCGTGACTTTATTGTCAATCAAGGAATCAGGTATTAAAAAACTGCTGCCTTCGCGGTATAAAACCAAGTTTTCCATGGTTTTGTAGTAGGCTTCTACGCTTAGTTCAATTCCATTTTTAAGTGTTGAAGCAAAGCCGACGGCAACTTGCTCGGCGTTTTCGGGAAGAATATTGCGCGTCGTCGGAATCCAAGAATCGGTCGGCAAGCCCAACGCGTCATTGACCAATAAATGTGCGTATTGCGTCATTTTGGCGTAAGAAGCTTTAAAAGCGACATTATTAATCTTGTAACTCACGCCCAAACGTGGTTGCAATGACGTACAGTTGGCACCATCGACGTTGTAAAAAGCGTTGTGTAAACCTACGTTGACGCTCAAATTTTTGTAGGTAAATTCATCTTCGCCGTAAATTGACGTTTCGACAGAATTGATAATTTGTTGACCAAAAGCTTCTTTTTTGGTAGGAGGCGCACTTGTAATGGTTGCACGACTCGGTAAAAACGTGTGGTAAGTGCTGTTGACACCGAAACGTAATTGATTGTGGTTGTTCAGATTGTACTCAAAATTCACTTTTGCCAACCAGTCCGATACCTTTGAATCAAAAGTTGCCGCGTCGCTGCGCTCAATATTCTGCGGCTTGGATTTATTTGTAGCCGAACTGATGTAGGCGTACCGATAATCAGAAAAACCGATTACCGTATTCGCAAAAAGCCGATTATTGATAACTCGATTCCACTTCAAGGACGTGATAAAATTGCCAAATTGGATAGAATTGTAGAATGAACCTTGATTTAAACCTGTTTGAGTTGATTGATAACCATTCTCGTCGCGGCTGTTATAAATGCTCAAAAACAGATTATCGCGGTCGCTTAATTTGTAATGCGCCTTGGCGTTAAAATCATAAAAATAGAGAATCGTCTTGTTTTTCGACGTCGTTTGGCCTTGATCGCTTGTGAACGTTGATGTTGTGTTGAAAACGGGATAAAGCAACACATCAAAATACGTTCGCCGCACCGACACCATGAACGACGCCACGTCTTTTTTAAGCGGCCCTTCGACAAAAATCTTGGAAGTCAACAGGCCAATGGCCCCCTCAGTATGAAAGCCTTTTTTATCGCCTTCTTTAGTGTCAATCTCCACGACCGACGACAAACGCCCGCCAAAACGCGCAGGAAAACCGCCTTTCGTCAACGTGACATTCTTAATGGCATCGGCGTTGAAAACCGAGAAAATGCCCGTAAAATGAGCCGCGTTGTAAATCGGAATACCATCCAAAAGAAACAAATTTTGGTCGGGACTGCCGCCACGCACGTAAATGCCCGCCGTGCCTTCCGTCCCGCCTTTGACGCCAGGCAGCAACTGCAAAGATTTCAAGACATCGGCTTCGCCTAAAAGCATCGGCATCCGTTTGATTTGTTCAATCGGAATGGAATTGCGGCTCATTTGCACCGTATTTTCAATGCGGTCTTGCTTTTTAGCGTTGATTTCCACGGCAGCTAATTCATTGCTCGGCGTTAGTTTTACCGTCAAAGTCGTGTCGCCAAGCACCGAAATCGTCTGCGGCGTGTAACCGATGTAAGAAATTATCAAATCGGAGGACCCCTCAGTAATTGAGAGGCTAAAAAAGCCGTAAGTGTTTGTCACCGTCCCGTTGCGCGTTTTAGTGTCAATAACCGCCGCCGAAATCAGCCGTTCACCCGAAGCTGCGTCTTCGATATAACCACTCATGACATTGGCTTTTTGAGCAAAAACCAACGATGTCAACATCAGAAAAGAAAAGAAAAAGCCCGTTTTAATTGTTTTTTTAATCATTGTGTAAGTGTTTTAATTATGAAAATTGTCTGAACTATGATTTCTTTGATTTATATGATTTGCATGATTTGTTCTGATTACTGCATAAATCATAGCAATCACAAAAATCACAGAAATCACAGTTCAGACGCCGTAACAGCCTGAAAATCAATAATTTATCTCCACCCTTCCAACTGTCGTGACAATGGAATGGAATGGAATGGAATGGAATGGAATGGAATGGAATGGAATGGCGCATTTTATATCGCCATAAAAATAAAGGATGTAAGGTCTTTGCTTCGTTCAACGCTTTTAACGGCGCGTTTTTTTAGGTTTAGGAATTGAGTTTCGATTAATTTCATTTTTCATATCACAAACGTAATGCACAAACGCGTTCAATTGTTTCAGAAATAATAAATTTTAATATTTAATTTTGTTTCGCAATCCAAATAGGGTACGTTTGATTCAGGTGATTAACCAAATTTTATTTTATCGCGAAATTTAAGACCCCTCAGTATAAATGCTTAAAATCTCCATTCAACGTTGTTTCCTACAACAAAAGGACATCCGTTTGCGCGGATATCCTTTTGTTTTGACTAAAAAAAAGCATGAAAATCTAATGCAGCACTTGGAATTTCTTCGTCGTCAATTCGCCCGTTTTGTTGGTAAATTGAATCAAATACAAGCCGTTGGCAAATTGCGAGACGTTGAGACTTTTTGCCGTTTCGCCTTCCACAATCGGCTGCATATTCAACACTTTGCCGTATTGATCAACAACACGCAGATTGTTGTAATCTTGAAGCCCTTTTAGTTGAAGAACTTGATTGACAGGATTAGGGAAAAGCGTTGCACTGCCTTTTTGTTGCTGCTTCATTTGAGCAACGTCTAAGGTTTTTGAATTATTCTCACTATCACCATCGTCTGACGAACCTCCGAATGCTTCTCCATTACAACGTAGGTCTGATTTGCTCACTACTTCAACGTTGAAAGGAATTCTCAGTGTAACGCCACCAAACCCTGTTATATCGGCAAAAATGCCAAAAGAGCCGTTTGTTGGGAAAGTATAAGTTGCGTTGCTTGATGTACCACTTGTTGCTCCTTGGTTAATGACAACATTAGAGTTGCTACTTCCCCACGTTATCGGATTTGAACATTGGGTTGTTGTTAGTGAGTAACTTCGAGTAACTTGTCCTGTGCGTCTGCAAATGAAGTCTTCCCCAGTTATAGAGCCGCCTAAAGGTGACGGCGGTCTTGGATCTCCGCTGTTGCTTATACGAGTTTGACCTGGACACGCAGCCGCAGTAGCGGTGACGAATGCCTGAGTAACACCACCTGAAAAACTGTAAAGCGCCGTAGTACCCACAGTTGGGTTAGGAAGCGTATTCCACGTGTAGGTAGCACCCACTTGTGGTTGATTAACGCCGAGGGTCACGCCTGAACAGATACTATTGACGCCTAAAAAGTCAATAGTGGGTTGTGTGACGAGAACATCAGTATCTATAAACTCGTCTCCATAATCGTAGCGTTCGTGCCACCATCCACGTCTTTCAGATTGGATTCGGTACTTTCCAGCCAACTGAAAAGTAATAGTGGCCTTATCAGCTGCTCTAATCCAAGTGTTAAATCCACCACCAAGATTGATTGTCGCTACGTTAGTAGGATCCGTCACTTCAGCCAATGTGGTTGCTGTGATAAATTTGAATAACCGCCAGCGAATCTGAAAATTGACTTCTTTAGCGGTATATGGTACGCTTCCATCTTTGCACGTACTGGTAAGTCCAGTCTGTGCGTTAATGGAAATTGCAGTCACCAACACCAACAATACGGTGGCAACGTAAGAGTAACAATTTTTTTTAAATTGTAAATTCATATTAAAAGCGTTTAGAAACTAAATCTCTACTCTGTTAAGGCTTTTCGAGGAATCGCCCCATTGATTTGCGCAAATCAATGATTGTAAGTCTGTGTTGCACCACGTTGCAAAATTACGCCGCTTTAAAATATGAATTTGGAACCTAATGTAACTTCCTGTTTCTATTTGAGTCATCAGGTTGTACGGTCTTAATGCCGTACTTATCAAATAGTATTTTTTGATGTATTGGGGTGAGTAAAGTGCGCGCTGGAATATCTAATTCGTCGCGTTTTATCCACTCGCCCAACTGTTTACGGCAGATTCCAATGATGACTGCCGCTTCTTGTCTGGTCATTACTTGCGCCATTTTAATTTTGTTTTAAGGTGTTATTGAAATTTTTCTATTTCTTTAAATATGATTTTTGAACTCATGATGAATATCCCATTGCCATTTTTCACGTTGGAATAAATCGAAAAAGGTTCGGCAAAAGGACTTTCGCCCGACGCTTGTTTTCGGACTAAGCTGTAACTTTTCTCAAATAAATCATAATCCTTGGTCACGGATTTGAATACGACCAAAAGTAAAATAACGGATTTAGGAATGTCGCCTTTGCCAAAATCAACGCCCACGCGCCAACGGTATTTTTGACCGTCAAAGGTTTTGTCACTGAGGAAGCGTGGATTTACGGCACTCGGATCGCTCACGGGGAAGACTTTTTCTTGACTGATATTGGGCATCGAATTCGTGTCAATCTTATAAATATCAACCGAATAGTAATTATTGATACCTTTAATATCTGTAATGTCAATGACGATTTCACTTGGTTTGCTTGCCGAGCCTTTTTTAAAAAAAATGGTATCGGGTATCACTTCCGACGGCATAGTCTGTTCGGCTTCGATTGAAGGAAAACCCGACGCCGACGCTTTGATTTGATACAGCGCCTCATCATTTATCGGCGCGTCCAAAGTCGCGGTATAAAACCCTGGTTTGTACTTTGTTTCCCGAATCAGCGGCTTCAAGAGTTGTCCGTTTCGATACAAACCCATTTGTGCATTTTTAACCGTATCGTAAACGTAGCCCGAGCCGTTTGAAATGACTAACGATTGAGTTCGCGGATCGTATGAAAAGGTATCGCTCAAATTAAAATCCCAAACGATGCGCTCGCCCACACTGCGGGTGCGCGTCAAATACGCTTCAACTTTCTTTGAACCGCGCTCAAGGTTCGCAAAAAGAGCTAAAGTGGGCGCCTCTTGAGGCACTGAAATTTCTTTTTGCGCTTGTACGCCGCAGCCTAAAAGCAAGAATAAAACGGCAGTCGTTGCCCAATTAAGGGTGTAAACTATTATATTTTTCATTTTATGATTTTTTACGTCGTGAAAAGAACACTTTAAAATTTGTACGCGAGAGAAATATAAGGGATAATTGGAATGATACTCGTTTGAAAAACAGCAAGTTGGTTAATGATTTTTTGAGATACTACTGAAGCCGAATTTTCAGATTTAAAGCGGGCAAATAAGAAAAAAGGATTCGCCTGATTATAAGTGTTGTAGAAACCAAACATCAGTTTGCGCTCATACTTTTTCTTGATTTTAAGAAATTCCGCACCAATGTCCAAGCGGTGGAAATTCGATGTCCGTAATGCGTTTCTATCACCATATTCATAAATTGTTCTAACAGAAAGCGTGGAACCGCCGCCTGGATTCAACAAAGGTGTTTGGTACACCCGCACAGGCACCGTCACCGCATTGCTAGTCGAAAAAATCCAATTCGCCGAAAGGTTAATCTTGCGCGTTAATTGGTGCGATACCACGATGGAGAAATCATGTCGGCGGTCGTATTTGAACGGGAAAGGATTACCCCGATTGATGTCGTCAAATTGCCGATTGTTCCACGCCAAAGTGTAGCCAACCCAGCCCGTTGTTTTACCAACTTTCTTTTGCAAAAACACTTCTAATCCGTAGGCTTCCCCTTTGCCTTGCGTGACTTTATCTTCCCAGTTGTTCTCTTGACCAATAAAATCAGCGCCTTCTTTGTAGGAAATCACGTTTTGCATTTTCTTGTAATACGCCTCAACGCTCAATTCGTAGGTGTCATCGATGGTTTTTGAGAAACCTAACGCGGCTTGCCACGCCTGTTGTGGTTTAACGCGGTCGGTTGTCGGCACCCATAAGTCGGTCGGCAAACCCAGTCCATCGTTTGACAATAGGTTAATAAATTGCGTCATTGTGCAGAAAGAAGCTTTTAAAGCGGCATCATTTGGCAGACTGTACAAGGCACTTAAACGTGGTTGTACTGAGGGGTATATTTTTTGGTTGACAAAAAAAGATGTGGCGTGAAAACCAATATTGGCTTTAAATCTACCCCTTGTCCATTCGTCTTCCACGTACAAAAATGGCTCAAAAGCCCGCGTTCGTTGACCGCCAAGCGTTGTATCGCGCTGCTTTGTATCAATGGTTGTGACCTGTAAAACACCCGGAATAAAAGTATGAGACGTGCCGCCGCCGCCAAACTTGAAGTGATGCTGCACGCTTGGAACGTAGTCAAAATCTATTCGACCCGCCCAATCAAAAATCTGCGATTGATACCGTTGTTGGCTAACTTCGGTTTGCGATTGCGTCGGAAACTTCGACTCATTGCGATTGAGTAAATTGAACTTATATTGGCTGTACGTCAAAGTTGTATTGGCAAATAACTTGTTGTTAATCAGCCAATTCCAACGAAAAGCACCCGTTAGATTGCCCCAATTGTAACCATTTTCAGTACGGTCGAAACTGCCTGCACTTGATGGAAATAAACGTTTGACTCGGTTCAGATATTCATCGAAACCATTGTAAGCGCTCAAAAAAAGGCGGTGTTTATCGCTGATTTTATAGTTGGCTTTAACGTTCAAATCATAGAAATAGAGTTTGAATTTTTCTAATTCCTCCGTAGCGTCCGTAAACGAACTTGCTAATAGTGGACGCGCCACCAAATCGGCATAAGTGCGGCGAGCGGACACAATAAAAGAGGCTTTGTCCTTGATAATTGGACCTTGAAACGTGATTTTTGAAGAAATTAAACCAATACTGGCGTCGGTGTGATATGTATTCATATCGCCTTCTTTCATGTCAATTTCCAAAACTGACGACAAGCGACCGCCAAAACGCGCAGGAAAACCACCTTTTGTTAACGTGACGTTTTTAATCGCATCAGCATTAAAAACCGAAAACAAACCGCCTACGTGCGCTGCATTATAGACAGGCACGCCATCCAAAAGAATCAGATTTTGGTCAACGCCGCCGCCGCGAACATAAATTCCAGAAGACCCCTCAGTACCGAACTTGACGCCGGGCATTAATTGCAAAACTTTCAAAATATCCGTTTCACCCAAGATTACGGGAACGCGCTTTATTTGCTCGATAGGCACGGAAAGTCGGCTCATCTGCACCGTATTTTCGATGCGGTCTTGCTTTTTAGCGTTGATTTCCACGGCGGCTAATTCATTACTCGGCGTTAATTTTACCGTCAAAGTCGTGTCGCCCAGCACCGAAATCGTTTGTGGTGCGTAACCAATGTAAGAAATTATCAAATCGGAAGACCCCCCAGTAATTGAGAGGCTAAAAAAGCCGTAAGTGTTTGTCACCGTCCCGTTGCGCGTTTTAGTGTCAATAACCGCCGCCGAAATCAGTCGTTCGCCCGAAGCCGCGTCTTCGATGTAACCACTTATGACATTGGCTTTTTGAGCAAAAACCAACGGTGTCAACATCAGAAAAGAAAAGAAAAAGCCCGTTTTAATTGTTTTTTTAATCATTGTGTAAGTGTTTTAATTAATTCAAATTAAGTTAAAAATACGGGGATTATGTGCTTGACGTTGGTAAAACAACGTGAAACCAAAAGAAAATAGCACCATTTTTCCAATGTCTCAACAATGGAATGGAATGGAATGGAATGGAATGGAATGGAATGGAATGGCGCATTTTATATCGCCATAAAAATAAAGGATGTAAGGTCTTTGCTTAATTCAACGCCTTTAACGGCGCGTTTTTTTAGGTTTAGAAATTGAGTTTCGATTAATTTCATTTTTCATACGACAAACATAATGCACAAACGCGTTCAATTGTTTCAGCAATAATAAATTTTAATATTTAATTTTATTTCGTAATCCAAATAGGGTACGGTTGATTCACATGATTAACCAAATTTTATTTTATCGCGAAATTTAGGACTCCTCAGTATAAAACGCCTTTTTCCACGTTTTTGTCCATAAAAAAAACCACTCTGACAAATCAGAGCGGCTTTTAATTATTTTAAGAACCAATGAAATATTACAAATATCTCAATATCATAATCTCGCAATTTACAACGATTTCCGCAGTCGTGCCACGGGAATATTCAATTGTTCGCGGTATTTAGCAACCGTTCGGCGGGCGATGTTGTAGCCTTTCTCGGTCAACATTGATTTTAACTTTTCATCCGACAATGGTTTTTTTCGACTTTCCAAGCCAATAATATCCGTCAAAATCTTCTTCACTTCGAGCGTTGACACTTCTTCTCCTTCGGCAGTTTGGAGCGATTCGGAGAAAAAATCTTTCAAACGTTTTGTTCCAAATTCAGTTTGCACGTATTTAGAATTAGCCACGCGCGAAATTGTCGAAATGTCCAATTCCGTCACGTCTGCGATGTCTTTCAAAATCATGGGACGAATCGTTTTTTCGTCACCCGTCATAAAAAAGTCGCGTTGATAGGTCAAAATCGCGTACATCGTCTTGAACATTGTCTGTTCGCGTTGACGAATCGCGTCAATAAACCATTTTGCGGAATCAATTTTCTGCTTGATAAACATCACGGCGTCCTTTTGCAACTTATCGCTGCGGTTGTTCATCCGCGTGTTTTTGTACGATTTCAACATATCGCGGTAGTGTTCGCTGATGCGTAAATCGGGGACATTGCGGCTGTCAACGACGAGTTCAATGCGTCCGTCGCGGTTTTCGACCACAAAATCGGGAACAATGTATTGCATATTGCGCTCGGCGGTGTTCACGTGTCCGCTCGACGGCTTGGGGTTGAGTTTCAAAATTTCGGTCATCGCCTCCTTGAGCTGGTCTTCGGTGAGATTTAGGTGTTTTTGCATTTTTGTGTAATGCTTTTTCGTAAATTCATCGAATAGTTCAAAGATAAGACGTGCCGCGAGACGTAGATTTTTAATCGTGGTGTCGTCCAAATTAAGCGCTTCCAATTTCAATTTAATTTGAATCAGTAAGCATTCCTGCAACGTCCGTGCGCCAATGCCGGGCGGGTCAAAACGGTGAATTTTCTCCAAAATCAAACCGATTTCGTGTTCGTCGGTCATGATATTTTGAGAAAACATCAAGTCGTCGGCAATCGAAAACAATTCATGGCGCAAGTAGCCGTCGTCGTCAATGGAGCCGATAATTTGCTTCGCAATCAAGACTTCACGCGCGCTTTTGAGGTTAATCATGCCGAGCTGCTGCTCCAAATACTCATGAAAACTGTTTTCTACCGCAATTGGAACCGTTTTGTCTTCCTCGTCTGCGTTGCGTCCTTCGCCCTTAGGAATGTATTCGGCGGGGTCGTCTTCGGCGTACTTTGATAGGTACTCGTCGAGTTCGTAGTCATCTTCGCGCAAAGGCACCTCTTCGACTTCTTTAAAATCGGTGTCGGCATCTTCGCTCGGGTCGTCTTCGCCCGTTTCGGCGGTGATTTCGCCCTCGGCCGAAAATTGTTCTTCAAAATCGTCACCAGCCTCCAAAACGGGGTTGATTTCGAGTTCTTCTTGGATGCGTTGCTCAATGGCCATTGTCGGCAATTGGAGCAATTTCATCAGTTGGATTTGTTGCGGCGATAACTTTTGCTGCAACGATTGAATTTGTCTTTGTCCAAGCATGCGGGATTATATTTTATGCGTTCTGAGAAAAAATTGTTGTTCGACTGCTGTTGCTTGGCGTCTTATTTTCATGATGTTGGTTAAGTTATCGTAAAAAATCGGTTGCGTAAAAAATTAACAAAAGAAAAACACAGCCTTTTTAAAAAAGTTTAATTCGGCCGCAAGATTAAGGGTATTAAGGGGATAAAAACAAGGGAAGGATAGAATTTATTTTCCGCTATTTTTCAAAGTATGTTTTCAGTATGGTTTTAAGTAGTTGGTTATCAATGAGTTAAATTCAAATTTATAAAAATTTGCATTTCTCCAAAATGACATTACCAAAAGTAATGCCAATTGATTTCATTTTTTACTAATTGAAGAATTAAATTTAAAATAAATTAAATATTTAACCTTTTAGAATATTTAAAATTTAACATTTGAGACTTTGGAACGAAGAAAAGTAACGCTTGTTTGCTTATTTAGCATAAATATTATTTTTAACGTGTTTAGCGCTAAAAAATGCCTTTTATACTGAGGGGTCTTTTTCTTTCATTTTTTCTCTCATTCACTGTAACCTCTTTACAAAACCGCTTGTCCTATTACCATACAAGTTTTACGGTTCAAACTTTGGATTCGCGTTTATCCAAAATGGCAACTAAAACTTGAAACGCTTGTTTGAAACAACAATCCTTTCATGATTTTAAACGATAAAAAAATGAATAATTTTGAAGGTATAATCGCTCTTTGTGTGCCGATAGTCGGTTCAATCGGCTTATTTACGATGCTCATTATGATGCGCAGCTACTCAAATAAAGAGCGCATGGCGATGATTGAACGCGGTATGAATCCCGCCGATTTGAAAGTTTGGATGCGCCGTCGCAACGACCCTTACCGCAGTGTTCGCCTTGCTTGCACGGCCGTTGGTGTCGGCACGGGCTTATTTGTTGGTAACGTTCTCCGTTCCACGGACATTAATATGTTCAATCGGGGCGGCATCGTAGCGGGTTTGACCTTCGTTTGCGGTGGTTTAGGCTTGTTAATCGGCTTTTTTATTCAATATGGTTTAAAGAAAGACAACCGCGATAAAGGTTTATTGGATAATTCCGACGACGACGGGGGAATTATTTGATTTTTAAGACCCCTCAGTATAAAACCCCAAAAAAGCCGTTCCGATTCCTCAGAACGGCTTTTTTCGTTTAATTTCCCCACAAACTGTTTTACAGAAAGCAGATTTTTATAACTTCGCGCTTTCTTGCAACTCAATTATAAAACAATTGTTTGAGAAGATGTTTGAGTTAATTAAAATGTGAAAATGGCAACTAAAAAGATAAAAAATGCCTCCGATACTGAGGGGTCCCTTTTGGTGGAAAAACCGCGCGTCGTGATGCCCGATAATTTCATTACGATAAAAGGTGCGCGGGGCAACAACCTTCGCAACGTGGATTTGGTGATTCCGAAAAACAAACTCGTCGTCGTGACGGGCGTTTCGGGTAGTGGAAAATCCTCAATTACGATGGACACGCTGTTTGCCGAAGGGCAACGCCGCTACGTAGAAAGTTTGTCGAGTTATGCGCGCCAATTTTTGATGCGGATGAAAAAACCCGATGTGGATTACATCAAAGGCATTTGCCCCGCGATTGCGATTGAGCAAAAAACGACGACGGGCAACAACCGTTCGACCGTCGGTTCGATGACCGAAGTCTTTGAATTTCTGCGTCTATTATTCGCCCGTATCGGGCAGACGATTTCGCCTGTGTCGGGTGCTTTGGTCAAAAAACACCAAGTTTCGGACGTTATTGACTTCATTTTAAGCAAAAATGACGGCGACCGCGTGCAATTATTCATTCCGATGCCAACAAAATACGCCGACCGAACGCTTGAAACAGAGCTGAATTTGTTGCTCCAAAAAGGCTTCACACGGCTTTGGAATGACGGGAATTTGCTCCAAATCGACGATATACTGAGGGGTCCCTCTGAATTTCAAATTTCAAATTTCAAATTTCAAGAAGGCGATTCTGAGGCGAAAACGAAAAAAACTAAGGGAAAAGAAGGCGATGAAAAAGCTGAAAATCCATTTTTAAAGCAACCCGTTACGGCGTTTAAAGACGTGGATTTACGAATTTTGATTGACCGTTTTGTGGTCAAAAAAGAAGACGAAGAAAATACAAAACGGATGAGTGACTCCGTGCAAACCGCGTTTTATGAGTCGGAAGGCGAGGCAATTGTGGAAATAATGGGCGGCGAAACGCGGCGATTTAACAACCGTTTTGAACTCGACGATATTATTTTCATTGAGCCGACGCCGCAATTATTCAACTATAATAACTCATTCGGCGCGTGTCCGACCTGTGAAGGTTATGGCAAAACGATGGGCATCGACGCCGATAAAGTCATTCCCGATTCGTCAAAATCCATTTTTGAAGGCGCGATTGCGTGTTGGAAAGGCGAAAAATCGAGTGAATGGTTGGATGCGTTTCTGAGGGCAGCGCACAAATTTGACTTCCCCGTTCATCGTCCGTACAAAGATTTATCGAAAGCAGAAGTACGCATAATTTGGAACGGCAACGCCTATTTTCACGGCATCAATAAGTTTTTTTCATTATTGGAAGAACAAACCTATAAAATCCAAAACCGCGTCATGCTCGCGCGCTATCGGGGGCGAACGTCTTGCCCGACTTGCGAAGGAAAACGACTGCGGCAAGAGGCTCTATACGTAAAAATGGGCGGTCGAGACATCGCTGATTTGATTGAAATGCCGATTGACGAACTCCAAGAATTTTTCCAAAAATTGGAATTAAATGAGAACGACGGACAGATTGCGCGGCGGCTTTTGCTCGAAGTGAGCAACCGTTTGGGCTTTATGATGAACGTCGGATTGGGCTATTTGACGCTCAGTCGCGTGAGTTCAACGTTGTCGGGCGGCGAAACGCAACGCATCAATTTGACCCGAACTTTGGGGTCAAATTTAACAAGTTCGATGTACATTTTGGACGAGCCGAGCGTCGGTTTGCACCCGCGCGACACGGCGCGATTGGTGACGGTTTTGAAGAATCTGCGCGATATGGGCAACACCGTCGTCGTTGTGGAACACGAAGAAGAAATCATCAAAAACGCCGATTTTCTCGTAGATATGGGTCCAGAAGCGGGCATAAATGGCGGTCACGTCGTCTTTTCGGGCAATTATCAAGACATTTACACCGATGCTTCCGAGAGCCTCACCACGAAATACATGAATGGCACGATGCAAATCGAAACGCCGTCGGTGCGCCGACGCGGTGTGCATTGGTTGGAACTAAAAGGGGCGCGGCAACACAATTTGAAGAACGTTTCCATTAAGATTCCTTTGAATACGTTGACTGTCGTAAGCGGCGTTTCGGGTTCGGGCAAAACGACTTTGGTGAAGCAAATTTTATATCCCGCTTTGCAACGCGAACTCGACCCCTCAGTAGCGGTCGCTCCCGGGAATTTCGACGGATTGATTGGCGATATTAAAAAATTGACGGCAGTCGAAATGATTAGTCAATCGCCGATTGGCAAGTCGTCGCGCTCAAATCCTGTTACCTACGTGAAGGCGTATGACGAGATTCGGGATTTGTTTTCAAAGCAACAATTGGCAAAAATCAGAGGCTACAAACCGGGTCAATTTTCGTTCAACACCGACGGCGGACGCTGCGATACGTGCAAAGGCGAGGGCGAAATTGTCGTAGAAATGCAGTTTTTGGCGGATGTTCACTTGGAATGTGAGGAATGTCGCGGACGGCGTTTTAAGGCGGAAACGCTCGACGTGTTGTACAAAGGGAAAAATATCTACGAGATTTTGCAAATGTCCATTGACGAATCCATCGAGTTTTTCAAGGACGAAAAAGGCATTTTGCAAAAAATCAGACCGCTTAGTAACGTCGGCTTGGGCTACGTTCAGTTGGGACAATCGAGTTCAACCTTGTCGGGCGGTGAAGCACAGCGCGTGAAATTGGCGTCTTTTCTCACAAAAGAGAACAATAAAGACCACGTTTTCTTCATTTTTGACGAACCAACAACGGGTTTGCATTTTCACGATATTCGCAAATTGTTGACAGCACTCAACGCTTTGGTCGAAAAAGGACACACGGTAATGGTCGTAGAACACAATATGGAAGTGATAAAATCTGCCGATTGGGTCATTGATTTGGGTGCAGAAGGCGGCAAGCTCGGCGGTAATTTGGTTTTTCAAGGCACGCCCGAAGGTTTGGCAGAGGTAAAAGAGTCGTTCACAGGGCAGTTTTTGAAAGAAAAATTTGAGTGATTTCCAAAAAAAGAAGACCCCTCAGTATAAACGCCGTTTTTCACTCATTTTTGAGTGGAAAACGGCTTTTATACTGAGGGGTCCTCTTTTTTCAATTTCAAACAAATTTTTATTTAGTTTTAACAAAAACAGGACTGAAACAATCATTGCAAAATAGACCCAAAACAAGCGTATCGTTGACAACTTGCCTTAAATCGATTGGTAAAGATAATGGTGTTTTTAGGCTTTTTAGCGATTCAAAAACCAGTAAAGTGTCCGTATTTCTGCCATTGTTGCTTGTTTTTGAGCCGAAAAACCACTTTGCTGATTGGCAATCTTTGTCTTCACACCATTTGTAGGTCTTGTTGGCATTTATGGTCATTACGAATTGCTTGGTGCTGTCAATCGCTCGACCGCCGCCGCCGAAGCCGCCCGTTAAGGTTATCCAACGCCATTTTCCAATCAGATTTTGTGGCAAATCAAGGGTGTTTAAGTTGTTGATGTCTTGGCAGAATTGGTCTTTTCGGCAAGACACACAAGCAATAAGTAGGCATAAAAAGATGATTTTTTTCATAACTTTATTTTATTGTAAAGACATTTTCAAACGGCATTGAGGTTGGGTAAAGTTGTATTTTTAATTTTTAGGGACCCCTCAGTATAACGCCTCAAAAACGCCATGAAATGCATGATTTCAGAACTTTTTGTCGTTTCTACTGAAGGACTTGAGAAAAAACGTAGTTTCGTGCCTTAGTGCTGCTTTAAATGCGTCATTTTATCAAAAATAAA
This sequence comes from Saprospiraceae bacterium, assembly GCA_043764555.1. Lineage (GTDB taxonomy): Bacteria > Bacteroidota > Bacteroidia > Chitinophagales > Saprospiraceae > JAAFJT01. The sequence continues at coordinate 12,091 of JAYUKJ010000714.1, read as the reverse complement.
AAGCAATGAAAGTAATCATAACGGGTGTAACGGGTATGGTTGGCGAAGGCGTCATGAACGCTTGTCTCAATCATCCAGACATCACAAAAGTTTTAATCATCGGACGCCGACCTTACGGTATGCAGCATCCAAAATTAGTTGAATTAGTTCACGCTAATTTGTACGATTTAACACCAATTGCTGCGCAATTATCGGGTTATGACGCGTGCTATTTCTGTCTTGGCACAACTTCTGTCGGTAAAGATGAAGCTGAATTTACCAAAACAACGCACGATTTGACCATTTCTTTTGCCAAAACGCTGGTAAATGTTAATCCGAATATGACTTTTACGTACATATCGGGAGTAGGAACCGATAGCACCGAAAAAGGGAAAACGATGTGGGCAAGAGTGAAGGGGAAAACCGAAAACGATTTGTTGAAAATGGGTTTTAAGCAAGCCTTTATGTTTCGACCCGGCTATCTGCACCCGACAATAGGCTTGAAGAATACATTATCGTATTATAAATACATTACATGGATATTTCCGATTGTAAAAACGTTGGCACCCAATTACGCTTCTACGCTCAACGATTTGGGTTTGGCGATGATAAACGTTACCAAAGGCGGTTATTCTAAACCGATAATCGAGGTGAAAGACATCAACGCCTTGGCGAAAACGGTGTGAAACAGAAATCAAAGGACCCCTCAGTATAGGACGTTCTTACGACGTCTTGATTCTTCTTAGAGGCAAATCGTTTTCGACGTTTTTAACCCATTTTGAAAAAAAAACATCAGCAACACCGTGTCCTTTTCTACAAAGGCGTTACTTTTACACTAAGTTTAGTTTTAAAAGCAAACTAAGGCGAAAAGATTTATCGAATTTTGGCGTTAATGCATTGATTATCAAGTGTTAATAATTTAGACCAGTAAGACTTTCTACCGCCTTTCCGAATGTACAATTATTATTTTACAAAAAATCATACACCAGTTATCATGGCTAAGATTAAGATTGCTATTAATGGCTTTGGGCGAATTGGACGGATTACTTTCCGCAATCTCGTTAAAATGAAAAACGTTGAAGTCGTCGCGATTAACGACTTGACGGACAACAAAACCCTCGCTCACCTTTTGAAATATGACTCAATTCACGGTCGTTTCGATGGCGAAGTAACCTTTGACGAGACTTATATTCACGTCAATGGCAAAAAAATCCTTTCCCTTGCGGAACGCGACCCTAAATTATTGCCGTGGAAAAAATTGGACGTTGACGTCGTGATTGAATGCACGGGACGTTTTACGGATTCGGCAAAAGCACAAGCGCACATCGACGCGGGTTGCGGAAAAGTAATCATTTCGGCTCCAGCAACGGGCGACGTGAAAACCATCGTTTTGGGTGTCAATAGCGAAGCAATGACGGCCGATGCAAAGATTTATTCTAATGCGTCTTGCACAACAAACTGCCTTGCGCCGATGGTGAAAGTTTTGGATGAGGCTTTTGGTTTGGAAAGTGGTTTTATGCAAACAATCCACGCTTACACGGCTGACCAAAATCTTCAAGATGCGCCACACAGTGATTTGCGTCGCGCACGGGCGGCGGCTTATAGCATTGTGCCAACTTCGACGGGTGCGGCGAAAGCAGTAGCGTTGGTTATGCCACATTTGGCGGGCAAATTGAACGGTAGCTCTATGCGCGTGCCGATTCCAGACGGTTCGATTACGGATTTCACAGCCGTTTTGAAGCGCGCCGCAACGAAAGAAGAAATCAATGCAGCGTTCAAAAAAGCGTCGGAAAACGAGTTGAAAGGCATTTTGTACTACGAAACTGACCCAATCGTTTCGATTGACATCGTGGGCAACAAGCACTCTTGTATTTTCGATTCTGACTTGACTTTGACGATTGGCAACACCGTCAAAATCTTGGGTTGGTACGACAACGAATCAGGCTATTCAGCGCGTTTGGCTGATTTGGCGGTTCAGGTTGCATCGCTTTAAAAATAAGTAGCGCGACGTTAACGCCGCATTACGCCATAAAAAATCCGTTTCGATTAGTCGAAGCGGATTTTTTTTTATGCTAAAAATTAGAAAAAGGACCCCTCAGTATAAAAGCCGTTTTTGCTCATTTTTAGGCGAAAATCGGCTTTTATACTGAGGGGTCCTCTTGGTGACTTATTGAGATTTCCTTTTCTTGATGCCAAGTAAATGGATGCAAGAATAAACAGTCTTCTTACCGAAAGTCTTTTATTTCATACCCCAATTGTGGTAAATTTCCCGCACATTTCGTCCTTCCGTCGCCTTTTCTATACTTGCTTGCCAAAGCGGCACAATTTTGGCACACCTAATGAAAAACAACCACATTCTTCGAGTAACATACCGTTCCGTAAATCTTCGCACCGTTCTATATAATAGAAATCTTTGTGGTATCATTCTTGGTTTTCGTAAAGCGAAAGTCATCTTGTTCGATTCGTATTCGTAGGAAAGACTCAACAAGCAGACTATGAGAAAAACTTTTACAGCCGATTTTTTAAATTAAAAATTAAGAATTAAAAATTAAGGGGTGTCAATCGCCCGTTTGATTTTTAGTTAGAATTAAGCGTTAGCACGGCTCATAAACGTGTCTAATTCTTAATTTTCAATTTTTAATTAAAAAATACTGAGGGGTCCCTTTTGACCACTCTTTCGGCTGAATTTTTAGGAAAAATGAAGGGCGATGTTTTCAAAATCGCCCTTTTATTTCCAATCAAACGATTCCGTGAACTTTAGTTTCATAGCCCATTTTCGGTAAGAGAAAGCCGTATAACTCATTGATTTACAATTAAAAAACGACCGACTTAGAATAAACCGAAAAGGCGACGAAGGGAGGCAAAGCCGATATGTCAAAGAATTTTCCATTTTACAAACAACTCGACGCGATGGATTGCGGGGCAACGTGCCTGCGCATGGTGACGCGGCATTTTGGGCGCTACTATTCGCTCGAATACCTGCGCGACCTGACGTTTATCGGCAAAGATGGCGTTGCGTTGATTGACATTGCGACGGCTGCCGAAAAGGTCGGTTTGAGTACGCTCGCCGCAAAAGTGAGTTGGGACAGGTTGGCGGAAGGTTTGCCGATGCCGTTTATTGCGCATTGGCGGCAAAATCATTTTATCGTCGTTTACGAATTGACCCCTCAGTATGTCCGCGTCGCAGACCCCGCTTCGGGCAAATTTAAGATTACAAAAGAAGAATTTCTCAATGGTTGGGCGTCCGATACGATTAATGGTGAGCCACACGGCATCCTTTTACTTTTAGAAACCACGCCTGAATTCTTTCAACACGAAGGCGAAAAGACCGATAAATCGAGTTTTCGTTTCATGTTTTCCTATTTGTTGCGCTACAAAAAATTGTTGCGTCAACTCGTTTTAGGCTTACTACTTGGCTCGTTTTTTCAACTCGTTTTTCCATTTTTGACCCAAGCCATTGTTGATGTCGGCATCACGACGGGCAATCTTGGCTTCATAAAACTCGTCCTTTTGGCGCAAATTGCTTTGTTTGCGGGGCAAATGTCGGTCGAATTCCTACGCGGATGGATAATGTTACACATTGGAACGCGGGTAAATATTGCCTTGATTAGCGATTTTTTGATAAAATTGATGAAGTTACCCGTCCGATTTTTCGATTCCAAATTGACGGGCGATTTGCTGCAACGGATTAACGACAATCATCGGGTTGAACAATTTTTGACGTCGAGCGTGTTGTCCACCTTGTTTTCGATGATAAATTTCGTCGTTTTTGGCTTCGTTTTGGCATTTTTCAACACGACGATTTTCTTTATTTACGCTTTTTTTACCGTCTTTTACATCGGTTGGATTACGCTTTTTTTGAAAAAACGAAAGGAATTGGATTACAAACGTTTTGACCAAATGAGTCAAAATCAGAGTTCGTTGATTCAGTTGATTTACGGAATGCAGGAAATAAAACTGCACAACGCCGAAAAGCAAAAACGGTGGGAATGGGAGCGAATTCAAGCAAAATTGTACCGCGTTTCGATTTCTTACCTCGCTTTGGAGCAATATCAGCGGGCGGGCGCGTTTTTTTTCAACGAATTTAAGAACATCCTCATTACGTTTGTCGCGGCGAAAGCGGTCGTTGAAGGACAATTGTCAATCGGTTCGATGGTCGCAGTTGAGTACATTATTGGACAACTCAACGCGCCGTTGGAGCAACTCGTTCACTTTATTCAGATGGCGCAAGACGCCAAAATTTCGTTGGAACGATTGAACGAAATTCACGCTAAAGACGACGAAGACGGCGCACAAGCACGGCTTTCGGTGCTGCCCGAAGGTCGCGATTTGACGATGCAAAACGTGAGTTTTCAATACGGTGGACAGTATTCGCCGATGATTTTGAAGAACTTGAATTTGACAATTCCACGCGGTAAAACGATTGCAATTGTCGGCGCGAGTGGCTCAGGAAAGACGACGATTTTGAAATTATTGCTCAATTTTTATCAAGCGACAGAGGGGGGCGTTCGGCTCGGCGACATTTCTTTGGACAATATCGAACACCGCGTTTGGCGGGATAAATGCGGTGTTGTGATGCAAGAAGGGTACATTTTTTCGGACACAATTGCCAAAAATATTGCGCTCGGCGACGAGCAAATTGATAAAAAACGCTTGCTTCAAGCCGTAAAAGTGGCAAACATTCAAGAATATGTCGAAAGTATGCCGTTGGGTTACAACACTAAAATTGGTGGCGACGGCGTGGGTTTATCGCAAGGTCAAAAGCAGCGTTTGCTGATTGCGCGAGCGGTTTATAAAAATCCTGAGTACATCTTTTTCGACGAAGCAACAAACGCTTTGGATGCTTACAACGAGTCAATTATCATGAATAATTTGAACGAATTTTTGAAAGGAAAAACGGTCGTTGTCGTCGCGCATCGCCTTTCGACGGTCAAAAATGCCGACCAAATTATTGTTTTGGACAAAGGTCAAATTATTGAACAAGGAACGCACCAATGGCTCACTTTGCTGAGGGGTGCGTATTACGATTTGGTAAAAAATCAATTGGAATTAGGCAATTAAATAACGAAAAGTGAAAAGTGAGAAGTGAGAAGTGGTGTGACGCTTTCTCGCTTTTCACTTTTCGCTTTCCACTTTTCACTTAAAGATGGAAGAACACGACAAAATAGAACTGCGCCATGAGGACGTGCAAGAGATACTTGGCACGCCGCCTTCGTGGATTGTGCGCTGGGGAATCACGGTGATTCTCTTGGGCGTCGGTGTGTTGTTTTGGGTCGGTTGGGTCGTGAAATATCCCGACATTATTCGCGCTCAAGTGCAAGTGACGACCGAAACGCCGCCCGTGCCTGTGGTGGCGCGAACGACGGGTTATTTGTCAAAACTCGCCGTGAAAGATGGTGATTTTGTCTCAAAAGACACGATTTTGGTCATTTTGCAAAGCACGGCAAACTACGTTGATGTCTTGGGATTGGACGAAAGATTGCACATTTTGGACAGTTTGTCGCCTTCCGTTATTGACCGTTTTCAGCCGTCGGTTGGGCTAAATTTGGGCGATATTCAGCCGTCTTATTCGGCTTTTGTTCAGACTTTGAAAGAGTTTCAGTTTAAAAAAGAAGCCAATTTTAGCGCTAAAACGGTGAATCAATTGGATGCTCAAATTCGGAATTTGGAGCGCCAAATTCAAGGTGAAAAAGATAAATATGTCGTTGCCGAGACGAGTTTACGCGCTGTTAAACAACGGTTTACGGAAAAACAAAAACTGTATATGCAGAACGTTATTTCCAGAAATGAGTTGGAAGACGCGAGCAAAGACATTCTGAAAGTGAACGTGGATATTGCGAACATCAAATCAGAAATTGACCGACTCAATGGTTCGATTTTGCAAATAAAACGCGGCATTTTGGACGTGCAACAGACGACGCAAGCGAGCAGTGCAACGAATTATGCGAGCTTAATTGAGGCGATTTATCAAGTCAAAACGAGCATCAACCGTTGGAAACAAAGCTATCTTTTGACGGCACCGATGTCGGGAAAAGTATCTTTTTTCAATGATTATTGGGCGCAAAGCCAGAACATAAAAGAAGGGGACAACGTGATGGCGATTGTGCCGACGGACGGAAAAGGGATTGTTGGATTGGCGTCTGTGCCTTTGGCGATTTCGGGGAAAGTGCTTGAAAATCAACGCGTTGTGATGAAGTTTGATTCTTATAACTATCAAGATTGGGGCGTTGTGAATGGCGTTGTGGGGTCAAAAGCCTTGGTGCCAAATGGACAAAAAATGCTGTCCGTTCGCGTGAATTTGACAAATGGTTTGGTAACAAGTTATGGCAGAACATTGACATTTGACCAACAAATGTTGGGTTCGGCGGAGATTATTTCGGAAGATAAAAGATTTGTCGAAAGGGTGTTTAACAAGTTGATTTCAGCTTTTAGAAATAATTAATTTTGAGATTCCTGCTGAAGGGCAAAAAAATAGGACCCCTCAGTATATGACACCTTTTGGCATCCCGAAAATCGGGAAACGCCTTTTTTTTACAAAAAATGCCGTTCTCGATTCTTCGGGAACGGCATTTTTCATGAATTCAATATTCTTTTACTAAAACATTTGTTGGAATCTTCAACGCTTCGTGCAGTTGTCGAACCATTGTTAAAGTCAATTTCTTTTTCTTTAGCAAAACGTCGCTCAATGAAGGTTTGTCGCCCATGACTTTTGATAAATCATTGGTGGTAACACCCAATTCCTCCATTCTAAATTTAATGGCGGCAATCGGGTCGGGCGCTTCAATTGGAAAATGTTCTTTCTCATATTTATCAATCAAAATTGATAAAATATCTAATTCGTCTCCTTCCGAAGTCCCTAAACGGGCATCAAAAATGGTGTCTAACCGACTTAAAGCATTCTGATAATCGGCTTCTGTTTTTATGACTTTTAAATTCATGATTTTTAAATTTTAGTAGCATCTATTTTATCATATTCAGCGTGTGTACCAATGAAACGAATCCATAGAATACCGTAATCATAATTGATTTTAGCAATTAAACGATAACGATTGCCTTTTATATTGAAAACAACGCGATTATCGTGTAAAATGCTCGCCGAGGCGTAATCTTTTTTGACATCATTAGGCGTTTGCCAGTCTGCTTCTTCGGCTTGACTGTACCAAATTCTGAGTGGTTCTTCACAATCTACGTGTTTTTCCCAAAATTCTCTCAATGTACGTTTGGCGATAATTCTCACGATGTTCGTTTTTTAATTTACGCAAAAGTAAGTGTTTTTTTGAAAAAAATAGGACCCCTCAGTATAAAATCGTTTTTTCAACAAAAAAGCCGATTCCGAAGAAAAATCGGAATCGGCTTTTTTACAGTATTTCAAGGTTTAAAAACCCCGTTTAAGATTATTCTTTCGACACACTTCCGCTGCCCGACGCTTTTGATTTAACGGATGTCGCATTGCCCGAATAGGTAATGTCTCCCGAGCCGCCCGAATGCGCATCTATGGCTTCATCAGCGTGGCAACTGATGTCGCCCGAACCTGTAATATTTGCGTTGACGGTCTTAGATTTAACGTTTTTTGCCGCAATATTGCCTGAACCCGTGACCGAATAGTCCGCTTTGTCCGCCGTTCCCGAGAGTTCTAAACCGCCCGAACCCGTGATTTCGGTTGCCAAATCGCCCGTCGAAATGCCGCTCGCTTGGATGTCGCCCGAGCCTGTTACGCCTATTTTTACGGTCTTTGCAGTCACGCCTTTATCGGCCAAAATATTGCCCGAACCCGATACGCGCAACGTGATATTATCGCTCGAAATGGCAGTTTCTGCCGTAATATTGCCCGAACTGCTGATGTTTAGTGCCTCAATTGATGGCATTTCGACGTAAACGTTAAGTTTGTCGTAGCTCAAATTCCACGTGCCGCTTTTAAGTTTTAGGATTAAAACGCCGTTTTCAACGACTGTTTCAAACAGTTCGGCGACGTTTTTTTGCGCTTCTACTTCGACTTTAAACGCCGTTCCTTGTTTCACAAAAACGTCGGCTGATGTCGATAAATCAATGCTTTTGAAATCCTTTAGGTCGCGGGTCGTGCGCTCGACGGCACCTTTGCCCGTGATGCGTTTTCCGCCGTCAAAAATGCCCCAGCCGTCGTCGCAGCTTGTCATTAAAAGGGAGATTGCCAATAAAGAGAAGATTAACTTTTTCATTTTTTATATGATTTTTTATTATTGTTTAAAACTAATTCTGAGCGTAAGATAGGCCGTTTTAGGAAAAGGTTACGGGCAAATGTAGTCGATAATTTTAGTCGCTGCAATAACTTTCGCGGTAACTAAAGTTGCCGACTACAATTTAAGGACCCCTCAGTATTTTTATCAAAAATCGGAGAAAAGCAACCCGCGTCCCACCTTTTTCGTAGTTTTGATGCATACGGGCAAACACTGCCAAAATCACGTACAGACACCGCCCAAATGACGGAAAAAGAGCTTCATCAACACATCGAAAATTGTCGTTCGGGCAACCGACAAAGTCAAGAACGCATTTTTAGACAGTTTCGCAACTACGCGCTAACCGTCTGTTTTCGCTATGCGGCAACGCAAGAAGAGGCAAAAGAAGTCGTAAATGACGCTTTTTTTAAGATTTTCACGAAGATTGACCGCTATAATTCCGCAATGTCGTTTAAAGGTTGGTTGCACCGCATTGTGGTCAACACGGCGATTGACCGCTATCGAACGCGCATCAATCAGCCGCGACACGAGGAATTGCACCACGCGGCAAGCGTTGAAATTGAGCTGGAAGTGGTGGAAAAATTGACGCGCGAAGAGATTTTTAGCATGGTGCAACACCTGTCGCCCGCCTATCGAACGGCTTTTAATTTATTCGTCGTGGATCAATTTACGCACGCTGAAATTGCCGAAATGCTCGGAATTACGGAGGGTGCCTCAAAATCGAACCTCTCAAAAGCGCGGCAACACTTGAAACGAATGTTGCAAACGAACGAAAATCAAGGGCAACGCGCTTTTTAGAAACACTTTCAGATTGGATAACTATTTAGAATTGACTCCAGATGTGATAACTTTTTAAAAGTTGTCACATCTCAAAAAATATACAAGGATGAACGATAAAGATTTCGACAAAATATTCGGCGACCGTCTCCGCGAAGCGCGACAATTTAAGGAAGACGAGACGGAGTGGACACGGCTTGCGGCGCGTCTCGAGGGCGTGCGTAGGGGCGATTCGGCGGCGATTGCGGGCGAACCCGACGGCTTTCGGCGGTGGATTTTGCCGTTGATTGCGCTGTTTCTGTTGCTCACAACGGGACTTTTGTTTGGTAAATTGAGTCATTTGGACAAAACAAACGCGGCACTTATTGAACAAATGAAAACGGTCGAAACGCAATTAAATACGCCCTTAAATACGCCCTTGAAAACCCAAATTGACACCGTTTTTATCACTCAAATTGACACTGTTTTTATTAATAATAATGCGACAGAAAAAACGCTTAAAACGACCTATTTAACATCAAAAACAAAGGGTTTTAGGGCGTTAAATAAGACCAATAATGCTGGATTAAATAACCTTAATAATGCTGAATTAATTAAATCAAATAATGCTGAATTAATTAACTCTAATTCAAGCATTAATCCCAATAATTTGGCATTAATTAACCCTAATTTTAACGCTAATTCTAACTCAAAAGCATTAATTAATTTTAATAAAAATGAATTAATGAATGCTAATAAAAATGAGTCAATTAATGCCAACAAAAATGAATTAGAAAATAGAATAAATGAATTAGAAAATAAATTGCAAGTATATGAAAATCAACGACTTACAATGGGTGACGAATTGATGAATTTGAGAGAAAAAATAAATAAAACGTCTTTAAAAACGGTATTAGATTCAACGAGATTAACGCGTGAATTAGCGGGTAAATCAATGGATAAAACAATGGATAAAACAGTTGATAATTCAAGAAATAATTCAACAAATAAAAGCGACAGTTTTAATTTAATTATAGCGGATAAAGACGCTTTAATTGCTCAATTAAACAAAGAATTAAATGGGGATTTGACCACTAAAAAAACAATTGATTCCATTAAATTAATGACGGAATTAAAAGAAAAAGGACCCCTCAGTGTAAACGACAAAAACACGATAAAAATCAACAAAAAACCGTTGACTTCACGCTTGTTTGTTGGCGCAAATGGTGGACTGATTAATTATAAAACGAGTTGGAAAACGGGGCAAGGTATTGATGTTTTTAGGAACGAAAAAAGCTATCAAATCGGTTTGAAATTAGAATACGCTTTGACCGACCGCTTGCGCTTAACGGCGGGTGCGGATTATTGTCCTTTCGCGTTTCAAATTTTTTGGCAAGACAGCCGCTACAATCTCCCGCCGCCGATGCGCTACTATCCATCAACCGAAAGAATAAAGAGCAGCAAAGCCGTGCAGCAACTCGGGCAAGGCGCAATCGGCGCAAAATATTTATTGACGGACGGCAAAAATCGGTGGCGTCCTTACGTAGGTGCGGCTTACACGGCGATGAAAATTCTGCCTTTTGACACCGAATATGAAGTGCAAAACCTGATGAGCGGCGCTATTTGGACGCTAAAAGAGGCATCAACGGGCGTCAATATTGCCAATTTGTTGCTTCTAAACGGTGGCGTAGAATACCGTTTCAACCGCCGTTTTGTCGCTCAAAGCGAAGCCTTTTATAACGTGGATATGAACCGTCCGCGAAAAACGTATGATTTATTTGGCGTTCGGGGCGCACTTTTGGTCAATTTCTAACGCGTTTTACAAAGAAAACGCCTTGCAAAGTCGATTTGCAAGGCGTTTTTCGATTTTATACTGAGGGGGCCTATTTTACCCGCCGCACCGCGTTTTAATGCGCTTCCAACCACGTGTTGCCCACGCCGATGCCTACTTCAATTGGCACTTTCAGATTCGGAATCGCCGTTTTCATGCAATGCTCAATCATCGGACGCACGATGTCTAATTCGTCTTTTGGCACGTCAAAAACCAATTCGTCATGGACTTGTAAAACCATTTTAGTTTTTAAGTTCTTGGTTTTCAACTCGTTATGAATTAAAATCATTGCCATCTTAATCAAATCCGCCGCCGAGCCTTGAATCGGCGTGTTGACCGCCACGCGTTCGGCGTTCGATTTTGCCAACTGATTGCGGCTGTTGATGTCGCGGAGATACCGTTTTCTGCCCATCAAGGTTGTGACGTAGCCGACCTTTTGAGCGTCCTGCACGACGGTTTCCATATATTTTTTTAAATCCTTATATTGCGTGAAATACGCCTCAATAATTTGCTTCGCTTCAGTGCGCGGAATGCCCAATTGTTGCGACAAATTTTGCGCGCCCGCGCCGTATAAAATCGAGAAATTGACCGTTTTTGCCGCGCGGCGTTGCTCACTCGTCACTTCTTCGGTCGTGACGCCATAGACTTTCGCCGCCGTCGCCAAGTGAATGTCAATACCTTGTTGGAATGCCTCCAACATCGCTGTTTCGTTGGCAATCTCGGCAATCAAGCGCAGCTCAATTTGGCTGTAATCGGCCGACAAAAGCACGTGGTTTTCGTCCCTCGGAATGAACGCATTGCGCACTTTTCGCCCGTCTTCCGTCCGAATCGGAATATTTTGAAGGTTCGGATTGTTGCTCGAAAGCCGTCCCGTTGCCGCGAGTGCTTGATTAAATGACGAGTGTATGCGCTGCGTTTTTGGATTAATCAACTTCGGCAAAGCATCGACGTAGGTTGATTTTAGCTTCGCCAAACCGCGATAATCGAGAATAATTTGACAAATCGGGTAGGTCAAAGCGAGTTCCGACATTGCTTCTTCGTCCGTTCGGTACTGCTCAGATTTGCCCGTTTTTTTCCACCGATACGGAATTTTCAAGGTGTCAAAAAGCAAATCACCGACTTGTTTTGGCGAGCCAATATTGAAACGACTGCCCGCTTGCGCGTAAATATTTTCTTCAATATCCCGTATTTTCTTCTCTAATTCAACGGAATACACATTCAAATAGTCGCCATCTACGCGAATGCCGTTGAATTCCAACTGCGTCAACACCTCCACGAGCGGCATTTCCATCTCGCGCATCAATTTTTCGAC
>JAYUKJ010000713.1:0-2838 GCA_043764555.1 Saprospiraceae bacterium | reverse complement strand
ATATTGAGCAAAATGTCTGGCATTACGAAATGTCAATTCAAATTTATACCGCATGTTATGCGTTTATTTTTAAGTATGCGGGTTCGTCGCACTTACCTTAATTTAGCACGCCATGGCGATTATTGCCCATGTTCGTTGCCTAAAAAGATGGGGTAAAATAGTCACCGTTCATTATTTAAAAGAAGACGGAACAGTGAGAAATGTAGGCATATATTATTGTTCAGACAAGGAAGTAGGGGGTTTGAAAGCCTATCAATATTATCGCTTGCGCTATCAAATTGAGTTCCTATTTAGAGATGCTAAAGGACATCTTGGATTAGAAGACTCACCGAGTAGACAAGAAAACGCCATTGATTTTCACTGTAGTATGGCATTGATAACTTTAAATACAGCCAAAGCCATGCACTCCTTTCATTTGAATATTGATTTTCTGCCCGCTTGCTGTGTTTACGCTGATGGCAGCGATAAATAGGATTAAAGATTACTTTTCATGATGTATAGGTTTTAATATTTAGGAAAAAGATTTTTAAACACGCTTGAAATCCAGTGTTTCTCTGCCACAAAAGTCTATCAAAATCCTGCCCTTTGCAAGCAAATTTTTAGCTCAGAATGAGAAAGTAAAAAGTTGTTTTCCCGTTTTTTGCGAAAAAAAATATTTTCCTTTGCAAGATTCTCATTCAACGGGAACAATGTTTAGACCATTCTTGCTGAACGGTAATTTTGCAAAAAATCGAAACAATTAACGTAATTCAGAATTACAAAATGGCGTCTGCGCCACAATAAAAAAATGTATGAAAATTGAACTCTGGGTCGTTGGCAAAACGGCGTTTAAATATTTGGATGAAGGCATTGCCCTTTATGAAAAACGGTTGAAACATTACACGTCGTTTGAATTGGTCATTCTGCCCGATGCAAAAGGACCCCTCAGTATAGACGCTCTAAAAACGAAGGAAGGCGCGTTGATTCTGAACCGATTGACGAAGGATGATGTATTGGTTTTGTTGGATGAAAACGGCAAGCATCAAACGTCGATTGAGTTTTCAAAATACATTGAAAATCAACAAGTTAACGCGACAAAACGGCTTGTTTTTCAAATTGGCGGCGCGTTTGGTTTCTCGGATGCTGTGTATCATCGGGCAAATACGAAGCTGTCGTTGTCCAAAATGACGTTTTCGCATCAGATGATTCGCTTGTTTTTTGTGGAACAATTGTACCGTGCTTTCACGATTATTAAAGGTGAAAAATACCACAACGAGTGATTGTTTTTGGTTGTTTAACGTCGTCGAGGTTTAAAACCTCGACGACGTTGGGATTTAGGCGATTTAGAACATTTTTTACTCGAAAAGCACGTTTATACTGAGGGGTCCTAAATTTTAGATTTTTCAGATTGGGCAACTTTTCAAAAGTTGCCCAATCTTCCTAAATATCTGATTATCAATATCTTAAAATGCAAAACGCCCATCAATCAGCGAGCTGAGGACGGGCGTTTGCCTTAATATCCAAGTCTAAATATCTTAACGAATCAAATTCAATTCTCCGCTTTCCACTTTGATGGAATCGTCGGGCATTTTGAGTTTGATGAGATAGACGTACACGTCGGAAGCCTGTTCGGTTCCGTCTTCTTTTCCGCCTTTTTTACCGTTCCAACCTTTGTAAGTTGCGCCATTCAAAACCGCCGAAGTGGTTTCGCTATACACTTCTTGACCCCAACGATTGAAAACTTGGAAAGACGTGACTTCAATCCGTCCTTTCCAAAAAGCGGGACGTGGTTCGGTTGCCGCAGGCGGGAATAAACCATTGAAAATCAGTCCAAAGTTGCCGTTAATCGTATCGCCGTTTGGCGTAAAGGCGTTCGGTAATTGATAGTTCGGATAGCGAATTGATAACGTTACAGATGTATCTTTTGTGCAGGTCGTCGTTGACGAAGTTGCGACGACTTTATACGTGACATCGCCGTTGGCTTTGACTGTAATTGCTTGGGTTGTACCCGCGTCGTTGCCGCCAGCCGTCCATTTATAGGTCAAATTACCTGTGTTGCCCGTTCCATTTGCCGTCAACGTAACGGGTGTTCCTTGGTCAATCAATCGGGTTTTGCTAAACGAATCAGGCGTAATTCGTAGGGAGAAACCAGCAATAGAATTCACTCTTGCCGTCGTCGTTTTGCTGCAATTAGGACCAAATGTGTAAACGACCGTGTAAGTTGCGCTAACTGACGAAGGCGGGGTGATACTCGCGGTTGTTTGTCCGCCAGGTGACCAAAGATACAGACCCGTTCCGCCAAAATTATTGGTGCCTACGGCTGTAATCGTCGGATTCGGATTGCCCGCGCATATCTTTGTTTCTGCAATGTCCGCAAGCATAACCGTTATCACGCGGATGACAGTAGAATCTGTTGCTGTACAGCCCGTTATCTTATTCGTTACTTTCACAACGTATTTACTGTTGTCAGCCGTTGGCGAAACGCTCGGTGCCGCCGCTGTTGTTGGCACCGCAAGACCTGGACCTGTCCACGAATAATTGTACAAAGCAGCGTTAGGCGCGGTATTTAATATGGTTGAGCCATTCTGACACACTTGTGGTATTGGGAAAAAACCCGTGGTTGGCGCTGGATTTATGGTGACAGTCGTGGAAGTAGAAGCTGGGCAATCGCCAATTTGCGCTTTAACCACGATATTATTAACGCCCGTGACCAATTGCGGGAAGAGCGTTGTTTTATCCTTTCCTGCGGGGTCGTCTTTCCCATTAACCGTCCATTTATAGCCTGTAACATTTTGATTAGGCGTGGTAGCGGTCATTTTCAAGTCGATTATAGGTGCGCAGAAAACGGTATCTTTCGGC
>JAYUKJ010000712.1:0-35927 GCA_043764555.1 Saprospiraceae bacterium | reverse complement strand
TCGTCAGCGCCTTTTTTTCTTTCTCGTTCTAACATTCGATATACTTCATCCTCAACGTCCATATTATGGCGCACTTCTTCGCTAACAATAGCGCGTTGCAGACGATTGACCATTTTTTGCACCAACGCTTCATTTGTGTCCCCCGTGAAATCTAACTTATGTTCGTCACTCGTTATATATTGAGGGTTAAAAATCTGCAAAACCTGTTCAAGTTTTGATTTGGTAGCGGGTGGTAAACGACGTACTTGAATGACATAACAGTCGTGAGTCAATAATTCAACAAAATCTTCTTTAACGCCAACGATAATGTTACCCGTTAAAATATCTTTATATTCCCGATTGATTTTTACCGCCGCATTCACCAAATTAGGCAATTTAAAACCTAAAATATAAATGGTCACGATGGGCAAAGGCATTTTGACGAAGGTGCCGTCGCCTAAAATCACACTATCTTCTTTACTGTAATTATCGCCTAAATAACGCCTGAATCGCATCACATCATAAGATTGTTTCATCTTTTGCAACTCAATCAACACTTTTTTTAGCTCGCCAGTCGGCATTTCAATCGTTGCTTTGAAGTCAAAACGGATAAGTCGAAGGCTACCATCTTGCGATACAGCCGTCACCGTTTCCTGAGGTTTTACTTCAAGATGCGTAATGTTCTCGCTCAAAATCGTTGAAAGCAATTCACGCGCGATGTCAATATCTTCCAAAAGATATTTGAAAACGACGTCATATAATGGATTAGCTATTATCATTTATTCCTAATTTTTAACAAAAATAAGGCTTTTGTACGTAAAAATACTTTTTCTTAATGAAATTACTAAAAAAAACGGCTTTATACTGAGGGGTCCCTTTTTGAAATTTAAGGCAAAAAATTAAGTGGTATTTCCTTCAAGAACCGACTATCTTTTGCATAAATCCGAACCATATACGCCGTATTTGGACGCAACCAAAGCTCTAAATTAGCAGCGTCGTGCATCGGTAAATTGAGCGCAGGAATGGCTTTTATACCAACCACATTCAATTCATTTTTATAAAAAACTTGCGTCAAATAACCTTCTTTTGCAAAGTCTTTAACGTCTAAAATGTGCTTCTTAAAACCCACTTTTTCTAACCATTCGTAAGGAATTTCTTGGCTTGTTCTGGGATGAAAAACATAGCCATCAAGCATCGTTTCAAAATCAGGTTTGAGCCACGATTTGCCGTCTTTTTTGACTAAAACCACGCTTTCGTCGGGCGCAAACGTCCGCCAAAGGCAACGATATAATGGATTTTCATAGTCCCGAATTGACCTTTCAACCATGTCCGACTGATTGATACTGAGGGGTCCTTCACCCAACTTATCGGCTAAATACATTGCCATAAATTTGAATTTATGACCGTCCCTTCTTCCACGCTGCGCAACGAAATAATCCTTGTAATTTTGGTCTTCTTCGATGTAGATAAAAACCTTCGATTTAGGGTCTCTTTTGAGAATTTTTGCAATCCGTTCTGCCGCTTTTTCTTCTTTCACATTGCTGCAATAAAAACGGTGTGCATCGGGCGGCGGCAAACATTCTGTCGTGTCTTTATACCCAATAATTTTAAAGCCTTTTAACACCGCTTGTCGAATTAATTCCGCAAACATGGGTTCTTGATTCAGAAAACCGTCTTCGTCAATTGGGAAACCATTTTTATTGATTTTATGGTCATAATAAAGCGTTTCCAAAGCTAAATAATTGAAACCTTTTTTCTTCAAACTGTCTAATAAGTGAATCGCAAAAAGGCGACAAATCGGTAAATGTGGTCGTTCATTCAGCATTAAAATGCGCCGATTTTCAACGTTTTTAGTAATAAAATCAACCGCATTTTCTAATTTCAAATCATTGAAAATCAGTGCATTACACGTGTCTTTCTGATAAACACCAAGCGCTGAATCCCGCATCGCAAAAGCCTCTGGATTGAAACCCGCGAAGGAACAATAATCCCTTAAAGTTTGGTAATAATTGCTCTTAAAGTCAGGTCTTAAAGTGTCGTACAAAAGGCTGTCGCGGTGCAAAATACTGAGGGGTCCTAAATATTTATTTTGCGCTGAATTTTTAGCCGCATTGCGCGCTAATTTTGATGGGAATTCGAGGTATAAACTGAAATCAAGCGGCGGAATCGGCTGTTTAAAACAAGCCAAATTGTATTTAATTGAATGGCTATAAAACGTCGATGAATCAATCGCGCGGTCGGTTTCGTCAAATAAAGCCGTGTCAATGTTGACGAAATTAACGAAACGCAAAAGTGATTTATCGCGGAGTTCAACATAAAACTCTGAGCATAAAAAATCTGAATTATCCAATTGCGCGTGGTATTTTATTTGCGCAAGTGCGATATTAGAATCCAATTTTATTTCGTAGTTATTGATAATGATTGTTTCTTTTGGGTCAATTCTAACTTCTGGTTTTTCGATTAAAGCGACATTTGAAAATACTTTTTTGCTTTGTAAACGCTTCACACTCGCCGCAACAATTGTCGCAGCCGATTTAGCTGGTTTATCATACAAAATAACCATTAAGCGCTCTTGATGAGAGATATACGCAGCATCATAAAATTGAATGTTTCGATTTTTAATGCCTAAATTACGCACCAAAATTGCCGCTTTCTCATCCATTTTATTAAAAAAACGCAAGCCATGATACGGATAATCAAACGAAAAACCTTTCGCCTGATTTACATAACGATACTGCAACTGTGGGCTTGGTTCACGTTGAATTTTAGCATCTCGCAACCGCGTCGATTGACAAGAAAGGCAGCCATAAATAAGGCTGATAGTGATTAAGATTCGGAAATAATGCATCATTCTTTAGTTCTATTTTTTGACAAAGATAAGACTAAAATTATCACAACGTATTTATAAGTTAAAAAACTTGAAAAATAGTTTAACAAAAACAGCCCCCTCAGTACCAATGACTGAGAAGGCTATTTACGTTCTTTATGGAGACAATAGAGTGTATAACAAATTGTCTTTTTCATCGTGAAATAACTTTCCGAAAGTTAAAAACTTTCGGAAAGTTGCAACCTTAAAGGACAATTTGTTGTGCACTCAGACAATACTATTTATCATTCAGCTTTTGAGAATCAGCTAACTGCTGCATCAATAATTCTACTTTTTGCTTTTTAGCTTAAAATAGCTTAACCACCCGCTTTTTTAGTATTTGTAAAACCCTCATTAACAAGCAATTGCAGAATTTTATCTCGATGATTGCCTTGAATCAATATTTCGTTATCTTTTACAGAACCGCCGCCGCCGCATTTGGTTTTTAGCAGTTTTCCCAATGCTTCAAGCGTTGTTTCGGTGCCAATAAAACCACGAATAAGCGTCGCTTCTTTATTACCTTTCAGCCTTTCGAGGTGAATACGCAATTTTTGTTCGCCTTTTGGCAAATCTTCACCCCCCTCAGTATCTTCGGCGTTTTCGTAGCTAAAATCGGGATTCGTGGAATAGACAACACCGACGCGTTGATTTTTATTTTTACTCATTTGCAAATTCAAAATTTATTCTTATTTTTGACCTATAAAAAAATTAAAAATGATGTCAGCAACTCTTTTCGCCGCACCAGAAGCACTCAACGGTCATAAAATGACGCCTGAAGCGTATCTCTCAAGAGAGCGTGAAGGCATCCGTGAATTTGAAGGAAAATACGAATTATTCAACCAAACTCTCCTATTTATGGCAGGTGCATCGGAAGCTCACAACGATATTGCAGGTAATATATTTGCAATGTTCAAAATGTACATTTGGCAAAATGAACACCCCTACCGCGTTTTCCAAAGTGATATGCGTGTGGTTAGTTTTTTAGATTACAAGGATTATTTCTATCCTGATGTTGTTTTCGTAGCGGGAAAAACCCGTTATGATGACGACCAAAAAGATGTTTTAATCAATCCAACCGTCATTTTTGAAGTGCTATCAGACAGCACTAAAAATTTTGATAGAACGGACAAATTTGAATCGTATAAACAAATCGAAAGCCTTCAAGAATATATTTTAGTGTCTCAATATGAGCGCTATGTAGAACATCGTTATAGAAATTCAGACGGCGAATGGATAAAAGGTAAAGTGTATAAAAATGGTGTATTACCTTTATTATCAATACCTTATAGTTTACCCCTAAAACAAATTTATGACGGGATGCCTTTTTAGGACCCCTCAGTATAAAAGCCATTTTTAGCCTAAAACGTCGCTTAGATTCCGAAAATCTAAGCGGCGTTTTGGTTAATAAACTTCCTCCAAAACCGCCACTTCCAAGGCTTGATAAATGTCGTTTTGAATGTCTTCGATGTGTTCCAAACCGCAAGAAATCCGAATCAAACCGTCCGTAATATCAACCGCAGCACGCTCGGCGGGCGACAATTTTGAATGCGTTGTGGAGGCCGGATGCGTCGCAATTGTGCGCGTATCACCGAGATTTGCGGAATGAGAGAGCATTTTCAAGTTGTTCAAAAACCGACGACCCGCTTCTACGCCGCCTTTGATGTCGAAACAAATCACGCCGCCGCCGCCTTTTGGCATCTGTTTTTTTGCTAATGCATAATGCGGATGTGACGGTAAATGCGGATATTTTACCCAATTTACCGCGGAGTGTGCCTCCAACAAATGCGCTAATTCCAACGCCGTTTTGCAGTGTCTGTCCATCCGAACGGCGAGTGTTTCCAACGATTTTGACAAAATCCACGCGTTGAAAGGCGACAAACTCGGTCCAGAATGCCGCGCAAAGAAGCGAATTTCTTTAATCAAATCTTGACGTCCGACGATTGCCCCGCCGATAGTGCGCCCTTGTCCGTCCATAAATTTCGTTGCTGAATACGTTACTAAGTCCGCACCGTATTTCATCGGCTGCTGGAGATAAGGCGTTGCAAAACAGTTATCTACGTTTAAAATTAAATTATACTTTGTTTTTAATTTACCAATAAAATCCAAATCCACCAAATCCAATCCAGGGTTTGAAGGCGATTCTAACAACAACATTTTCGTATTTGACTGAATCGCCGCCTCCCAACTTTCGGGATTTTTGATGTCTGCATACGTCGAAGTAATGCCCCAACGCGGGAAAATTTGCGTCAACAATTGGTGCGTCGAACCAAAAACCGAGCGACACGCCACAATGTGGTCGCCGCTGCGCAACAATCCCGCAACCGACGTGAAGACCGCCGACATACCCGAAGCAACCGCTAAACCGTCGTCGGCACCATCCATCAAGCAGACTTTTTCAATAAATTCGGAATTATTTGGGTTGGAAAAACGCGTGTAAATATTGCCTTTAACTTCGTCGGCGAACAAAGCGCGGGCTTGTTCGGCGTCTTCAAAAACAAAACTTGACGTCATATATATAGGCGCCGAATGTTCCCGAAAGGCACTGCGGTCGGCTTGCGTGCGGACGGCGTTTGTTTCAAAATTATCGAATTCTTGCATTGTTTGAAGCGTATTAATTGGTTGAAAAAACAGAATAAAATTAAAAATACTGAGGGGAGTATTTTTGTTGTGAATTAATGGTGTATTTTTGTTAAAATTTTATAAAATATGGAAGCTATCGCGCTGTCTGAGAAACTATTTACGGTCGAAGAATACATTAAATTCGACGAAGAAAATGACGTTCGCCATGAATTTCATTTTGGAAAATTATATCCTATTTCGGGAACAGGAGATGTTCATAATGAAATAGTTCATGACATTCATGAGCTAATCAAAAGCGTTTTTCGTCAACGCGGCTGTAAAGTATATTCTGAAAGTGTTAAACTTGAATTGATTAAAAATGGCAAATATAACTATCCAGATGTGATGTTGACTTGTGATGAAAGCGATAAATCATCAACGTTTATAAAACGCCACCCAAGCCTTATAGTTGAGGTTTTATCAAAATCAACGGCTACTTATGATAGAACTGATAAATTTCAAGATTATAAGGGCGTTCCTTCCATTCAATATTATTTATTGGTGGAATCACGTTGGCAGTATATCGAATTATTCAGCCGAACAGAAGCCGAAAATCTTTGGTCACACCAAAGTTTTACTAAAATAACCGACATTATAGATTTTCCAAAACTTGACTTTCAAATGTCGGTTTCTGATATCTATTTAGACCTTAATTTACCACTAAAATTAACGCGGCTAATAGATATGGAAGACGACGGTTAATGAAAATTTACCACGTAACATTCCGCAAAGCACCACGGCCTAAAATCAAACGAATGTTGTAAATGAACATCAAAACGACGGCAATGAGCCAAATATACTTCCAAATATCGGCGGGGAAAATGCCGACGACGTTTTCAAATTGCATCAAATCGGAACTTGGACCGTAGTTGAAATCTTGAATAATGTACAACGTTGACGCCATGCCGAAGAACATCAACGCCCAGCCTGGCCACTCCGCGTGGCGTGCTATAACGTATAACAATGCTGCATAAACAACTAACACTGCGGTAGTTATCCAACTTTCAAACAAAAAGATGCCCGTAAAAACCATCATGCCGCCGAGAAACATAAGCGTGATTCGGTGGTAACGTTCCAATTTGGCACCAATGTAAAACAAGATATTTCCGAACAAAGCCGAGCCGAGATAACCGCCCAAAAGCGTAATCGCCGCGTTGCCGCCGAGCGACGTTGTCACCCCGCTCCCATCCAAATTTATTTGAATACCTTTCACGCTGCCGCCCGTGATTGCCGCGCCAACGGCGTGTCCAAATTCGTGCAAAAACGTAACGAGTAAAGTAATCGGATATAACAATTTTGCGCCAAGCGTACCGCCCATAAAACGGAGCAAAAAATAAACAATCCCTACGGCAAGGGTTTTCATCAATAAATTATCTTTCATAAGAAAAATTCCAAATTTAAAATTCCAAATTCCAAACCGTAATAAGTTGATTATCAGCAGCTTGGAAAATAAAATGGGTGAATTTACTTTAAATTAATGACTAAAAATGACTAAAAATGACTAAAAAGGATCTTGAATTAAATAGAAAAAGTGAGATGTATTATTTTGAGGGCGCAATTTTAGTGATTTTTAAGGAACTCACGTTAAGGAAACCGAAAATAATGAAAAACACGACCCCTCAGTATTTTGGCTTCTTTTGAGACGTTAAGGCTTTGTAAAGTTTTAATTGTTGTGAATAGTTTCTAAATACTTCGCTTACCTTTGCCGCCTCTGCAACGATAAAAAACAAACGCGCGCCTCTGAAATTTCCAATGAATTCGACAGAAAAAAAGTACAGATGTACAGATTTGACAACTTTTCGGCAGCTGCCAAATCTGTGTTCGTAACGTATTTCTTTGATTTTCAATTTATTACAATTAAAAAAAAGCATGATTAATTTTAACAAACTACTTTTGATTGCCCTCCTATTTAACATTTCTTTATCGTCAAAATCATTTGCTCAAACCTTGGCGCAATGGAATTTTGACGTCAACACGACCGCCACGACAACGCCCACAAACGGTGTAGTTTCAGCAGCCGCTTGGTCGCTTGGAACGATGACTTTTCCAGCAGGACACACAACCGCTGCGACCGATAACGCCTTGTCAACGACAGGATTCAACGTAGCGGCGATTAATACTGCCAAATATTTGCAGTTTTCGATTACACCAAACGCGAACTACGCGATGGTTTTGAACAACGTGAGTTTTTATGACCAAAAATCGGGAACAGGACCGACGACTTGGGTTTTAAGGTCAAGTTTGGACAACTACGCCGCTAATCTCAACACCGTAACGACCACAAATACGCCTTTTGGCGCCGACCCTAATTTGGTCGAACTGGGCATTAATTTTCAAAACATCAGCGTTGGCGTCACTTTTCGCATCTACGCTTACGGCGCAACGAGTGGTTCGGGCGCGTGGCGCGTCGATGATTTGACGCTCGACGGCAGCTTGTTTAACATCTCGACGCCCATTATTAGCGCCTCAAAATCAGCAATTTCTTTCTCGACAATTCAAACGGGCAACCCCTCAGTAGCAAAGTCATTTATTGCCGCAGGATTCGGTTTGACGAGCGATTTAATGGTTACAGCACCGACAGGCTACGAGATAAGTCTTTCAGAACCAATTGGTTATGCATCGTCTTTATTCTTTCCGCAAACAAGCGGTCTCGTCACTTCCAAAATTATTTACGTTCGATTGACGGGCGTCAACGCGGGTTCTTTCAACGGAAACATCACGTTGACGAGTGCAGGAATTACAACAAAAACAATCGCATTAACGGGTAATGCTATCACACAACCCGCGCGGACAAATATTGCAACAGTGCGCAGTCGAAGCACGAATACGAACATTTTCACGGGCGGACGCGTAACGGTTGCGACGGAATTTGCACCAACTCAAATTTTTATCCAAGACAATTCGGGCGGCATTTCGGTTTACAACAGTGCCAAAAATATTGCCGCAGAATACGGTTTGCAACTCGGCGATTCGGTCGAAATATTCGGCTTCAAATCCACTTTTAACGCCTTGGACCAAATCACTTTATTGTCTTTGACAAAAATTGGGACCCCTCAGTATAACCCCGTTCCGTTGGTCATAAATGCCGCCGAAATGGCGGCGCACGAAGGTGAATTGGTGACGATTCAAAACGTTTCGTTCCCGGGAACGGGCGGAAATTACGCCGCAAACACCAATTATGCCTTCGGTCTTTTGCCCGTTAGAATCCTGAGTGCGAGTGGTTCAAATACGATTGTCGGCTCTCCAATTCAAGCCGCAACGGGAAGTATTACGGGAATTTCTGGTGTGTATGGCGCTAACGTTCAACTATATCCGCGCTTTACGGCTGATTTTAGTCCGACGGGTGCCGCCATTACGGACGCGACTTTTCAAGACAACAATTTGTTGGAAGTGGTCTCTTGGAACTTAGAATGGTTTGGGCATCCGACTTTGGGACCAACCGATAATGCGTTGCAAGCAACGAACATTGCGACGGTTTTAAGCACCATCAATGCCGATATTTTTCAGGTTGAAGAAGTCTCGGATTCAGTCGGTTTTAAGGCTTTGGTGGCGGGTCTGAATGGCTATTCTTGCAAATGTTCAAGCGAATACAGTTTCAGCAATTCAACGACAAATGATGGTTTTGGGCAACGGCTTTGCTTTGTCTATAAGACGGCGATTTTTAGTAATGTTGTAACGAAGCCACTTTTAACTAATTTCAAATATGACACGACTTTGGTGAATAATTATCCGAGTTTTAGGTCGCGTTTTTGGGCATCAGGTCGCTTGCCTTTTCTAATGACTGCCAACGTTACCATCAATGGCACAACGCGTTATATGGGTTTTGTGGCGATTCACGGGCGTGCAAATACAAATGCGTCGCCTGCCCAAGAAATATATGATATGCGCAAATATGACGTCGATAAATTGAAGGAATATTTAGACCTCACTTACCCCAATTTACCTTTCATTATTGCGGGCGATTTCAACGATGATTTGGACGAAACAGTCGCTTTTGTTTCAACAAATACCAGCACTTACGACAGCTACATAAATGACGCCGCTAACTACAATTTATTTACGCTTGCATTGAGCAAAGCGGGTGCAAAAAGTACGGTCGGATTCACGAATATGATTGACCATATTATCGGTTCAAACGATATGAACAATGCCTTCACAACGGCGCGCGTTGGCACGCCTCAAACGTACATTACGAGCTACGGAACGCGGGCAACCGACCATTATCCCGTGATGACAAAATTTAATTTGAGCAACGTGACCAACGTCGTTCCCATTCCCGTAGAACTCACGTCTTTCAATGGACAACTCATTGATAAACAAATAATTAAACTGAATTGGGCGACGGCTTCCGAAATAAATTCCAATTATTTTGAGGTTGAAAAAAGCACTGATGGAACCGATTTTAAAGCGATTGGGCGCGTCAAAGCAGCGGGCAATTCTATTGAAAAAACGCGTTATTTTTTCAACGATAATGCGGTTTTAGAAAGCGATAAAATCCTATATTATCGTATAAAAACGATGGATACTAATGGCACTTTTAAATACACAAAAACGATTGCTGTTTATAACGAAATTAGCAAAAATACGCCTTTAAGAGTCTATCCAAATCCCGCAAAAAATACGATTTCAATTGACAATTCTATTCTAATTAAATCCATTAATATTTACAATTTACAAGGCGTTTTAATTAAAAAATCAGTGGTAAATTCAGCGGCAAATAACGTCGATATTTCGGCATTTTCAGCGGGCATTTACCTCTTAGAAGTCGAAAATACTGAGGGGTCCATTTCGCGGATTAAATTTGTAAAAGAATAGGATTTCCACGGATTTTCACGGATTTTCACGGATTTTCACGGATTTTCACGGATTTTCACGGATTTTCACGGATTTTCACGGATTGAATCCATTAGAATTGATTACCAAAAAGCCTTTAAAACGTAACGTTTTAAAGGCTTTTTTTAAAGGCTCAATTAGGGTTTCAAAGCCTATCCCGATTCTTTTTCGGGGTTGCTGGCATTGATTTTTAGGTAAGCGGCGGCGTAGCTGCCTAACCTCGGTAATATTTTGACCAACAAAATACACTTCCCATGCGGTGTAACCGCAAAACAAGTGGTGTCGCGGTTACACCGCATAAAAAAACTGCTAATTGGCTCAAATATTACCGAGGTTGGGCAGCTACGCCGCCTTGAAGATAAACTAAGTAGTCGGCAACTTGAAACCCTAATAAAGCCAAAATTAATTGACCGAATGCGCGCACTTACACAATGTTTTTTACAAATGAGAAAGGCGTTTTTTTACTTGATTTTCGAGTAAAAAACGGCTTTATACTGAGGGGTCCTATTTTTACTTTTTACTCTGGTACTCCTTTCCAACAACACGGTTCAATGCACACTAATAACTCTCTTAAAAACCAATATTCACGCTCATTTACCTTGTTTTTTTGTTGATTTTTATACAATTTTTCCATGTATTTTAAATCTTCGCTGATGCGGTTTTCTTTCTTATATTTTTCAAATTGGGCAATCGCTAATTTAACATCTTTTGGAGTTGAAACACTCAGATTTATGGTCATTTTTGGCTCCGAACCCGTGATAAATTCTTTGGTTGCCAACCACGGCGTCTCACCTTTGTAGCCAATGCCGATGATAAAACCTTGTTCCTTTTTGGGCATCAATATTTCTCTATCTTGTTGATTACCAACGTAAAACGATTGATTACTATTTGCATTTAAGTGATACAAACTTTTGATAGACGCATAAACCACGTAGGTGTAAACCCTATCAAGTTGCAAACCATTTGAAACCGTTACTTCAAGCGGTTGTGCATCCCAATTTTTAGGCAAATCGCCATTGTCCACGTTAATCCAACCCGTTTTTGACCACTCAAAACCATAGGTTTCCATGCGGTATTTTTCTCTTTTCCAAAGCAATTTTTCGTACGCTTTGACGATTTTATCGCGCTCCTTTTTTTCTTTCAATAAAGCCTTTTTGAAAGGCAATTGTTTTGCCTCTAATTCCGCTTTTACCTTCGCCAATTGCGTTTGATAATACCCTTTCAGTAGTTCAGCATATTTATCCGCATCGCGCACTTTTGTTAACTTTTGTTCCGCAAAACGGGTGAATTCCTTGGTAGCATTAGCATCTTCCAAACCCAATGTTTTAGCCGCCAATGCGTCAATTTCGTACAGATTTTTATCCAAATTATTGATGTACAATTCTAAAACGGCATTGCGACACGTTTTAAAAATTGTTTGCAAACGGGTTTCAAATTCGCGCGTTGCAATGAGTGTATTTTGATATTTTTCGGATTTAATGACTTTAATAATGGCGGGGTCTATACCACAGATTGCGGTATCTCCTTTAGTAATTTTCGCTGTATCTGTAATGTGTTCAGCACCACGAACTTCATAGGATTTAGACGTGTATTTCCCATTAATTACTTCACTGTTTTGATTGTAATAAGGCTCATTGTATTGATAAGTTTCTTCCCAATATTTATCCAGATAATTCCTATTTCCAT
The DNA here is from genome assembly GCA_043764555.1 of Saprospiraceae bacterium. Lineage (GTDB taxonomy): Bacteria > Bacteroidota > Bacteroidia > Chitinophagales > Saprospiraceae > JAAFJT01. The sequence goes on along the minus strand of JAYUKJ010000712.1, from coordinate 23,944 downwards.
TGCCACTAAAGCTATAATACAAGCTATCCACAAGGTTTTGCGTCGCAACTTTGTACGATTTATAAGGCATATTTCTATCCACAATTGACTGGAAATCTTCGGGCAAAAAATCGAGCGATTTCATGTCCACCGTTGTCAAATAATTGATAATTGGTTGAGGTTCTGACCAATTCATATTGCCTTTTTCGTCCCGCGTTCCCGCGAAAACCTGCATATTTGGCTTCTTTTTTTCGGTCGGCATTTGTATCTGAATCGGGTTTTTATCATTGATAATCAATTGTTTACCGTTTGAAGTCGCATTAAAATACAACATTCCATCCGTCTCCATCAATTTGCCACTCGACGTCGTGTTTAAGTTCGACAAAAGCATATCCGATTGAGACAACGCTTCCGCCAATTCAAGTTTAATATCCGTCGTAACGACGTCGCCATTTTCGTTTTTAAAACAGCCTTTAGGCATGATAATAATCGTCCCTTTTTCGCCCTCAATCACATGGTCTTGATTGCCTTTTATATCAAAAAATTGGCTTTCCACCATCGTTGATTTAAACGGGTCATTCAAAGACATTTTGATTGTTTCAATGACTTTATTTTGCGTGCAATTGGTACCAATTAGCATGAGTAATAAAACTGTTATTAATTGGAATATTTGTTTTTTCATATTTTTTTAGTTTGAAATGAAGCAATCCGACAAAATTACGACAAAAAAAGGACCCCTCAGTATAAACGCCATTTTAACCCTCGAACTGACTTTTTGTCAGTCACAAACGTGCGTTTTCTGACAGAACAACCGCCCAATCAGCAATTATGGCAGAAAAAAACGCATGGCATTTGGTTTGAAGAGAACCAGTGTTTTTGAGCTAAAAAACGAGTATTCAACGTTATTTCAAAACAGAAATAAAAACGATATAAAATTATCATGGCTAAAATTATTGGCATCGACTTAGGCACTACGAACTCTTGCGTAGCAGTTATGGAAGGCAACGAACCCGTTGTCATTGCGAACGACGAAGGGCGTCGCACCACCCCATCTATTGTGGCGTTTATGCCCAATGGAGAACGCAAAATTGGCGACCCTGCCAAGCGTCAAGCAATTACGAATCCGACAAAAACGGTGGCATCCATCAAGCGTTTTATGGGTATGCGGTATTCGGAAGTACAAAACTCAAAAGAAATCGAACGCTCGGCTTACAAAGTTGAACGCGGCGATAATGACACGGTGCGCGTCAAAATTGACGACCGCAGCTATACAGCTCAGGAATTGTCGGCGATGATTTTGCAGAAAATGAAGAAAGTTGCCGAAGACTTTTTGGGTCAAGGCGTTGTGGAAGCAGTTATCACGGTTCCTGCGTATTTCAATGATTCTCAGCGCCAAGCGACGAAAGAAGCGGGCGAAATTGCGGGCTTAACAGTCCGTCGTATCATCAACGAGCCGACGGCGGCTGCCCTTGCTTACGGCATGGACAAGCGCAACAAAGACATGAAAATAGCGGTTTATGACCTCGGCGGTGGTACTTTCGACGTCTCAATCATGGAACTCGGCGACGGCGTTTTTGAAGTAAAATCAACAAACGGTGATACGCATTTAGGTGGTGACGATTTTGACTATGTTATCATGGATTGGTTGGCGAACGAATTCAAATCACAGGAAAATATTGACCTTCGCAAAGACCCAATGGCTTTGCAACGCTTGAAAGATGCGTCGGAAAAAGCGAAAATTGAGTTGTCAAGCGGTCAAGAAACGGAAATTAATTTGCCGTATATCACCGCAGTTGACGGTGTGCCAAAGCACTTGGTAACGAAATTGACCCGCGCAAAATTTGAGCAAATTGCCGACCAACTCGTGCAACGCACCCTCGAGCCTTGCCGTTTGGCAATGAAAGATGCGGGTGTGAAAGCATCTGATATTGACGAAGTGATTTTGGTCGGTGGTTCAACGCGGATTCCTAAAATCCAAGAAGTTGTTGAGGCATTTTTCGGCAAAAAACCGAATAAAGGCGTGAATCCTGATGAAGTTGTGGCAATTGGTGCAGCCATTCAAGGCGGCGTTTTGACGGGTGAAGTGAAGGATGTTTTGTTGCTCGACGTAACACCATTATCGCTTGGTATTGAAGTTATGGGTGGTATGTATGACGTTGTGATTGAAGCAAATACGACGATTCCGACTAAGAAATCGAAGGTTTATTCAACGGCAGCCGACAACCAACCAAGTTGCGAAATTCACGTATTGCAAGGCGAACGCCCAATGGCACGCGACAACCGTCCAATCGGTCGTTTCGTTCTCGATGGTATCCCACCTGCACCGCGTGGTGTACCGCAAGTTGAAGTCACATTTGACATTGATTCGAACGGTATGTTGAGCGTTTCGGCGATGGACAAAGGCACGGGCAAGCAACAAACGGTACGGATTGAAGCAGGCACTGGTTTGTCGAAAGAAGAAGTTGCTCGTATGAAGCAAGACGCTGAGATGAACGCTGAATCTGACCGCAAAACGCGCGAAAAAGCGGAGAAATTGAATCAGGCAGAAAGCCTTGTTTTCCAAACGGACAAACAATTGAAGGAATACGCTGACAAAATTCCGGCGGACAAAAAAGGCGCTATCGAAACGGCTTTGGCTGACTTGAAAGCGGCTAATGCATCGCAAGATGAAGCGGCAATTGATACGGCAATGGAAGCCCTCAACACGGCTTGGCAAGCGGCTTCGCAAGATATGTACGCAGCAGCCCAAGACGGCGGCGGTGCAGCAGCAGGCGAGCCAACAAACGACGGCGGCAACGACAGCAAAGGCGCTCCTGTTGAAGATGCGACTTACGAAGAAGTGAAGTAAACAAAAAGTGATAAGTGAATAGTGATAAGTGTGGAGCGCAACTTTTCACTATTCGTTATTCACTTTTCACTTAATAAAGATTTTAGGGTTAAAGTTTGGTTTTTCATGGACTAAGCCACTTCTGCGGAGGTGGCTTTTTTTATTTTTGGGGACCCCTCAGTATAAATGCCAAAAAATGCCCTATTTCTTGCCAATTTTTAAAAAATAGACTAATTTTGCCCGAAGTTTGAAAGGTAATGAAACAAGAAAAAACTTTTAGAGAGTGCAGGCTTACTTGGCTTGAAGACACATTTGGTTTAGACCAAGTGGAAAATTTCCCTATTCTTAATAATTGGCTATCCGAAAAAGCGGATATACCACTTTATGAAAAAGAGACACTTTTGCGCTTACAAACGCATTTGGAATTCAATTTTCGTGATTGGTACGAAGGTGAATTGGATAGTTTCTTCATTGGACCAGTAATGTCGCTTGTGAATTTCTCAAATAAAAAATCAAATCTATTTTCTGACCGAATTGTGGACGGTACTTTCGAGGGTTGGCGCCTTTATGGCAAACCTGATAGTTTTTTGGCATCGGGACGTCGTGAACCTAAAATTCCGTTTTTTGCTTTTCAAGAGTATAAAAAATGACCGACCCTGACGGCGATCCCGCAGGACAAGCACTCGCAGCGATGTTGGCAGGAGAGGCATTAAATGACAATGAATTGCCCATTTACGGCTGCCACGTCATTGGTTCTGATTGGTATTTTATGGCTTTAAAAGGTAAGGAATATGCCATGAGTCGCGATTATTCGGCATTGACTTCCGAAATTTTTGATATTTTTCAAGCGCTTAAAGTTCTAAAAACGATTGTTGCGGAGCGTGTCAAATAAAAATAAGACCCCTCAGTATAAAACGTCAAAAGCCTTGTAAATCATTGATTTGCAAGGCTTTTTGGTTAAAATTTCAGAAAATAGGACCCCTCAGTATAAAGCCCATTTTTCAATGACTTTTGCCCAAATCGCTCAATAAACCATCAATACTCACCAAGTTTTTCTCTTGCTCATAACCGCGCAATTCATCTTCATTTTTCTTGGCAGCCCAATCAAAATGCGTGGTTCGTTCGCCGATGTATTCGTAGAATGGAATCCCGAAACCGCAGGACGTTTGCACCAAATCAATGTCCGCAACAATGATTTGACGGGTGCTTGGGAAAATCTCAAAAGAAGCGGCATAGGTGTCCCAATCTTCGGAATCGCGCAAAACGGTGAAGCCTTTGCCGTATAATCGCAGAATATTGGGTACTTTATCGAACGACGTAAACATAAACGTGATGCGCCCATTTTCCAAAGTATGCGCCGAAGTCTCGTTGCCACTGCCGATGATGTCCATGTAGGCAACTTGTTTGTCATTCAAAACCTTGAAAGCATCCAATCCTTTTGGCGAGATATTAATCCGTCCCTCGCCACTCAAAGGTGCTGAACCGACGAAGAAAATGTGTTGTTTTTTGATAAAATCAACGTGTGCGGGTTGAATAGCGTTGAAAAATTTGCCCATTGTCTTTTTTATTTTATTTTGTTAGAAATCAACTTAATTTTGCAATCAATTGATAGTCAATTGATAGTCAATTGCTTGCAAAATTTTAAATTCTTAATTCTTAATTTTTAATTTCTAATTTCTTTAAAGGAAATACTTGGAGATAAGAACCGCAAACTTACTTTTACGCAATCTTAAATTTACTATGTATGCTTTATAAAATTCTGTTTACCGTGTTTTTTACCATTTGCATCGCCGTCAATGTCCAAATATTGATGCGCGGCAATGCACCCGATGCGACGATGAATTATCTACACATTGTCGCTTATTTAATGTGCTGGGCAGCTATTTTAATCAATTTTAAATACCGCCCTACTGTGTACAGTATTGCGGCAATGTATCCTATTGCGACACACGCAGCGATGCTTACAAAAATGACTGCTAATAGTATCTGGTTTTGGGCATTCATTTTTACGATTTCAATGCTTATTTGTGGCAATATTTATTTCAAAAATAAGATTATTAATTGAAAAGATGTCCCTCAGTATTTTGACCTTTATGAATCCTTATTTAAGGTTAAAATATTTTGTTACACCTCATTGTGCCTTTACTTTTGCTCGAAAATGTAATGCGATTTTAAAGTCGCGCTACGTATATTTACCTTATTAAATTCACAATTAAAATCAACTTTAATCATGCAAAAATTACTGTCACTCATCACTATTTTTCTCTTATTTAATGGGTGTCGACAAAACATAGATGTCAAAGCGCAAACGCAAAATAAAACAGAAATACTGCAAATTAAGTTGGTGAATAATTTCAACGTTTGGGCTTATTCAAAGGATGAAAAAGACATCATTAAGTTGTGGGAAGAAGTCTTGAATACCGATTTAAGACAAGTGACGGACAGCGATTTAAAGTATTGGACAGCCTCCGAACAATTCCCTTTCCCCAAAAGATTTATGTCTTTTTTGAATGGTGTCAAAACGCTTAAAAGGGGTTGCCAAGCAACGATTATTGCGTTATTCCCCCTTGAAAATGACACATTTATGCTTAAAACAATGTTTAATTCAACTTACGATACCGATAATAAAACACAATTGGAATACATTTATTCGGTTCACGTTGTCAAGACAAATCAAGGTTTTAAGTTCCAAAGTTTACCACAATACTATTATCAAAATTGGGATAAAAAGACGGTGGGAAATGTTACTTATTGCTATAATAAATCGCGGGTTTTTAATGATAAATTAGCCCTGAAAATGGATAGTTTTAACGTTGCTATGAGTCAATTATTTAAAACGAATAAGCAATCTCCCGTTTATTTTATTGGCAAAAACATATTTGAAGCCCAACAAATAATGGGTTATGATTTTAGTCCCGAACAAGCAACGAAGCATCAAATCGGGGCATTAACGCAACCCGAAAATAACGTTATTTTTGCGGGCAACAATACAGAATATTATCCGCACGAAATGGTGCATCTATACACCCGCGAATTTTGGGGAAAAGACAATTTCTATTATCACCAATGGATTGATGAAGGTTTAGCGGTCTATTTAGGTGGCTATTTGGGACAGCCTTTGGCACATCATTTAAAAGTAATGAAAACGTATTTGGATAAACATCCCGAAGAACCGTTAAATGATATTTCGACCTTCTATTTTAACGTGAATAATGAATTTAATTCTAATTTTATGTACGAAATTGGTGGTTTAATTTGCCAACGCGTCTATGAAAAAGAGGGCATGAATGGTATAATTGATTTACTTAAATCGGGTGATACGGACGCGGATTTTTATAAGGCAATTGAGAAACATTTTAACGTAAGAAAAGAAGGTTTTGGCGCTTTTATTCGGAAAGAATTAGAAAGTTTTTGAAAAATAGGCCCCCTCAGTATAAAGGCGATTTTTGTAAGGAATCTTGATAAAATATACTTTTCAAACTAAAAATAACCTATTGTTGGGTTACTTTAACTTTTAGTTTACCTTCGATAAAATTTTAAAATAATGGGAACTATTAACAACAATTTACAAACATCAAATACTATGAGAGCGAAACCTTTTTTAAAATGGGCGGGTGGAAAAAACCAATTATTGACTCAATTTGAGCAATTATATCCGCGTGGATTACACAATAGAAAAATCACTAATTATGTTGAACCGTTCATTGGCGGCGGTGCCGTTTTTTTTGATTTAATGCAACGTTTCAATTTTAAAAATGCCTACATTTCTGATATAAATGTAGATTTGATTTTAACTTATCAAGTCGTTCAGAATAAAGTAGAGCAATTAATTAGTAGCTTAAAAGAATATCAAAATAATTATAATCAATTAAATGAAGAAAAGCGATTAGAATTATTTCTAAATATTCGTGAGCAATTTAATCAACGAAAAGTGTTAAATAAACCATCCGTTGAAATTGCTACACAATTAATATTTTTAAATAAAACCTGTTTTAATGGCTTATTTAGGCTTAATTCGAAAGGAGGTTTTAATGTACCTTTTGGTAAATATGCAAATCCCGCGATTTTACAAGAAGCTAATTTGCGGCTTGTTTCTAATGTCTTACAAAATGTAGAAATAAAAGCAGCTAATTATGACGCTTGTTTTGATAAAGTGGATAGTAATACGTTGGTTTACTTTGACCCGCCTTATAGACCCCTCAGTAAAACGGCGAATTTTACGTCTTATGCAGGGAATGAATTTGGTGATAAAGAGCAAAAACAATTAGCCACATTTTTTCAACGCTTACACAAAGAGAAAAATGCTAAAGTGATGTTGAGTAATTCTGACCCAAAGAATGAAAATATTAATGATGATTTCTTTGAGAATATTTATTCAAATTTTGATATTCATCGGGTAAAAGCAAACCGTGCTATTAATTCTAATGCGGAAAAACGCGGAGAAATAAATGAAATAATAATTACTAATTATAAAGTTGAATCAGCACTATTACAATTAAATTTTTAAAAATATGATTACGCGCATCGTTGCAATGCAAAATTTAGAAAAGTATGTTGGGCAAGAATTAGAAAGCCACGCAAATGCTTTTGGAATAACAACTTATGTTGATGGAAAGCAAAATAAAGGTTGGAAAGGATTAACCCTTGAAATACTTGCAGGTCTTACAAATGACAATAAACAAGCACCAAATGGTTTAGGATTTGAATTAAAATCAGTTGCTTATTATTTCACTAAAAATAAGGTGCTAAAACCTAAAGAAACGATGGCGATTACAATGATTAATCCTCAAAAATTAATTGATACACCTTTTTTTGAAAGCCATTGTTGGGAAAAATTAAAATCAATTGTTTTTTGTGCTTGCCTTTGGAACGGTAAATCGAATGTAAAATCAGAGCTTTTAGGCATTAAGTCGTTTGATTTTGTCCAATCCGATACGTTGATAAAAGAAATAGAAGAAGATTATGAGTTTATCAGGAAAAAATTAACGGATAAAGGTTTTGCATCATTGACGGGCAAAGATGGAAAATGGATTCAAGCACGCACAAAAGGTGCTGGCCATGGCTCTACATCACGTGCTTTTTATGCACGAAAAGGCTTAATTGAGGCTATTTTTAATGATTAACTTCGCTAATTACACCCCTCAGTATAAATCACTAAAAACGCTTACAAACGCACTTGTTTGTAAGCGTTTTTAACATATTTTCGCAAATAGATTATCAACTAAAATAATGAAAAAAGAATACATCGAAGACCAAAATTTCAAAGGCGAAAATTACACAATTCAGCCATTAACGCAAGGTGAATACAACAATTGTGCGTTTATTAATTGCACGTTTTTAAATGTTGATTTGAAAGAAATAAGTTTTGTTGAATGTACTTTCGATAATTGTGATTTGAGCAATGCAAAACTAAAAAATACGGCGTTTCAAGACGTGAATTTCACTAATTGTAAGTTAATTGGTTTGCATTTCGATGATTGTAAACCGTTTTTATTGTCTTTCAATTTCGATAATTGTCTATTAAATTATGCGTCTTTTTATCAATTAAAATTAAAAAATACACAGTTTATTAATTGCAAAATGGAAGATGTGTCGTTTGAAAAAACGGATTTGACAAACGCCGTTTTTAGTTATTGTGAACTGTACAAAGCCTTGTTCGACAGTACAAATTTGGAAGGCGCTGATTTCAAAACAGCGGTTAATTTTTCCATTAATCCTGAAATAAATCAACTTAAAAAAGCGCGTTTTTCTACTCAAAATATTGTTGGATTATTGGATAAATACAAAATTATTATTGAATAAAATCGACAATAGGACCCCTCAGTATAAAGCATAAAAAAGCCTTGAAAACGTCGTTTTCAAGGCTTTTTTATGGCTGTAAATCAGCGCGTTTCGCCCCATTATCAACCATTAAAACGTGTCTTCTTTTTCTTTTACCAATTGATTTAATTGCGCAAAAACGAACTCCGATTCAAAGCCGCGCCGCAAGGCGTAATTTGCCGCTTTTACTCTATCTCCGTCGCTTTCTCGAAGTTTATACGTAAGTAATCGTTTTAATGTGTCAAAATAAGTGCCTTCATCATCCACTTCCTTCAAGGCTTTTTTAATCAAATTATCAGGCACTTTACGCATTTGCAGTTCCAACCGAATGCGGATTTTTCCCCACGATTTAATGCGAAATTTACCCCGTGCGTAAGCAAGTGCAAAACGCTCTTCATTCAAGAAGTTATCTTCCATTAATTTAGCAATAACCGTCTCTAAGGCTTCGCCATAAATGCCCAAATCTTTCAGTTTTTGGGTCACTTCGGACAACGACCGCTCTTGATAGCCACAAAAACTTTGCAATTTTTGGAGCGCAATCGAGGGCGTGATAGGCTTGGCAAATGCTTTCTTTTTAAATTCCATCGTATTCAATTTTTAGTAACGATTTTTATTCTGCTAATTGCAAAACCGAAGGCAAATTACGCCCTAAACCGTCGTAATCCAAGCCGTAGCCTACTATAAATTTGTTCGGAATCTCGAAGCCTAAATAGTCAATACTGAGCGGATGTTGCAGGGCATCAGGTTTGAAAAAACACGCGGCGATGGCAATCGAAGCGGGTTCATTTTTTGTCAATTCCTTCATGAAATTGTGCAATGTATTACCCGTATCAACAATATCTTCGACAATAACAATGTGGCGCCCGCGCAAATCCGTGTCAAGTCCGAGAACCGTTTGCACATTGCCCGTCGTTGATGTGCCTTTGTAGGACGTCAATTTGACGAAAGTCATTTCACAATCCGTATCAACCGCGCGCACGAGGTCGGCGGCGAAAATAAACGCACCGTTCAGGACGCTTAGGAAAAGCGGTCGTTTGCCGCGGTAATCTTCCGTGATTTGTTGCCCCATTTTGGTAACGCAGCGGGCAATGTCTTCGGCAGAAATAAAGGGCGCAAAACATTTGTCGTGAATCTTAACTAATTGATTATCAGTCACTTTTAACATGATTTTTTCTTTTGTTTTTGAGAAAATACTGAGGGGTCTTTCTTCGGGCGCAAAAGTAAGCAGTGAGCGTGAAAGTATTTTTTTTAACTTAAAAAAAACGAAAACGACTTATTGTAAAAACAACGATAAACCCATTCAAAAATTTTGTCTAACCGTTTTTAGTGCTTAGTTTTGACCCTCTAAGAATGTATAAACCAACTTTATTGAGTTTTTATAAAAATTTTTCAATTAAACAATGGCTGAATTTTCTAAGGAATTTTTCCGCACTGCCCTCACCGTTGACAACGTTATTTTCGGTTTCGACGAAGCCGATTTGAAAGTCTTACTCATCAAACGCGGCACCGAGCCTTACCGTGACCTTTGGGCTTTGCCCGGCGATTTTATGTATCCCGATGAAGATTTGGACAACGCCGCCGAGCGCGTTTTGCAGGAATTAACGGGTCTTGAACGCGTTTATTTGGAGCAAGTCCGCACTTTTGGTGCCGTCAATCGACATCCGCTTGGTCGTGTGGCGACGGTCGCTTATTTTTCGCTCGTCAAAATTGACCGATACAATTTGATGCCCGCGTCGTTTGCCCAAAAAGCGACTTGGCACTCCGTTGCCGACATTCGCGAGTTGGCTTTTGACCACAATACCATATTGGAAGAATGTTTTAACGCACTAAAACGGCGTGTTCGGGTTCGTCCAATTGGTTTTGAATTGTTGCCGCCTAAGTTCACGTTGACCGAATTGCAGCATTTATACGAAGCGATTTTGCAACCAAATTCGCTTGATGGAAAATTGGACAAACGCAATTTTAGAAAGAAAATATTGGCGATGGAATTCGTCGTTGATTTGCATGAATCACAAGCAAATGTTGCGCATCGTCCCGCTCGTTTGTACGAGTTCAATCAGTCAAAATATGAACAATTAATTTCGGAAGGATTCAATTTTGAATTGTAATTAACGGGTTTCTGTTTTAAAAACACTTTTATACTGAGGGAGTTCTATTGTCAATCAAAAATTTTAAAAAATGATTAGTTTTTTTGATAAACCCCGAAAAAACTAATCATTCTCCATAAAAACCTTATTTTTGTTCAAAATTAATAGCAAATGATAATTGCCAATCCATTATATGACGTCGTTTTTAAATATCTTTTGGAAGATATTGACATCGCCCGCGAGCTTCTTTCGACAATCTTGGGGGAAGACATTCTCTTTCTTGAAGTGAAACCTCAGGAAACGGTGACAGAAGTATCGCACGACGGTAGTATCAGAATTATTCGTTTCGATTTTAAAGCTACTATTGAATTAGCGACAGGCGAGCTGAAAAAAGTGCTTATTGAGTTGCAAAAACTCAAACAAGCGTTCGATGTCATGCGCTTTAGACGCTATTTGGGCGATAATTATAGCAAAGAAGATGATATTATTTTGGGAGATGGCAGTCTTATTAAAATGCCTTTGCCGATTGTGACCATCTATATTTTGGGTTTTGATTTGATGAAGCTAACCAATCCTGTCGTAAAAATTAACCGTGAGTATAAGGATATGTTGACGGGCAAAACCATTGATGGCATAAAAGAAGAGTTTATCGAATTACTCACACATGACAGCTTTGTGATACAGGCGCGCCGATTACCACCTGATACGAAGACAAAACTTGAACGCGTTTTGCAGATATTTAATCCTAAATTTAAGACAAATGACCGTCATAAATTAGATTTTACGGGCAACACCGATGATCCCATTGTTCAAAAAATGGTCAACCGGCTCCAAAGAGCGATTGTGAGTGACGAAGTGAGACATAACATGGATGTCGAGGACGAAGTTTATCGAATTTTAGAGCGCGAAGCAAAAAAAGCGGCAGCAGAAACGGCTGCTGAGAAGGATTTGATTATCGCAGAAAAAGACCAAGCACTTGTAGAAAAAGACCAAGCACTTGTGGAAAAAGACCAAGCACTTGTGGAAAAAGACCAAAAAATTGAAGATTTGATGCGGCAAGTAGCGCTATTGCAGAAAAAGTAGTATTCTTTTCACAGGTGCAGTCGTTATATTTTATAGCTAAAAACGGTTTTATACTGAGGGGTCCTCAAAAATCTAAAAGTCCTTTAATTCGTTGGAATTAAAGGACTTTTTTTTATTCAATTAATTCACTTTTTCAAGGCTTTTAAAAGATGGATTTATTTTTGATAAATGGTTAGAAACAAATAGACGAAATTATTGAATTGATAATGGAAGCAAAGGCTTATTTTTAAAATTTTAATGCTCAATTTTATTTCCTTTTTTTTTAATTTATTTCTAAATGAAAAGCTCATTTATTTATTTCAAGCGCCTCTATTTTTTGACACTTTTTGTTGTTTTTAGCGCGTTTTCCCCGCCAATTAGCGCGCAATATGCTTCTTTTGGCAGTGGTTTGGGACTAAATATTTTGCACAGTGACGACCTTGTAACGCCGTCGGTTAATGCAAAAACGACCACAAAAAATTACGCATTTATTGGTCAACCGAGCCTGAGTTTGAACATTGATTACAACTTTCCGAGGGAGATTTCTAACCCTTTTTTAAAGCGTATTTACAACCCCATTTTCTCAAATCAGCATCTGCAATTGCGCGGACAAATCATTTTTAATCAGTTCAATATTTCGGCAGAAAAAAACAATTCCGTGGCCACTTTGGGCGCGAGCTTTCTGTATTTTCCGATTAAAATTGATGAAAATAAAAAGACGAATTTCTTCGTCGAAGCGGGTTATAAGATGGGTTGGAACAACACCGTTATCGACCCTTTTAACTGTCTCGTGGCGGGTATTGGCACGCGGCATCGTTTGGGCAATGATTGGTATTGGCAGACAAATTTGAGTTTTACGTGGGCTTTTTACGATTATTTGGACCAAACTGGTCCCAAAGGCTACGCTAAAACGTCAAAAGACGATTTTTTGCTCCTGAATTTTTCTTTACTCAAACCTTTTTTGACGAACAAAGAATTGAAACGCGTCGAACAATCCCGCGATTCATTGGCCGTTGCCGAAAATTTTGCAATGAGCATTACGGCTAAATCAGCGAGCATTTTTGACTTAATTAAGGGTTTGCAAAACCAATTAAAATCGATTGAAACACAGGCTTCGGAGAGTGAAAACAGCCTGACTAAAACGTCGGAATTGGCAACAAACATCCTTGCAAAAGTCAATCAAAATTACGGACGTTTGAAAAATAAAGGAGACCGCATTAAAGTGGAAAGAGACATGGATAGCTTGCAAAGCATCGTTAACAACGTGAGTTTGGCGCTTTCGCTCAGTTTTGATAAAGCACAATTTGAGCTTTTAAGCAAAAATCCGCTTGAATCTAAGCTCAATGAGGTCGAACAAGTGATAAAAGAAGTCCGCCAAAACTTGTTGTTGGTCAATAAATTTATGCCTAAAAGTAAGGATTTCAAACTGCGGGTGCAGCAATTAAACGTTAAAGAATTGGGTAAAGCGCGTGAATCGGTTGATAAAATAGGGAAAGAATGGACATTGATGCAAGGTAAAATCGAGAAAAACAAAACGCGCCTTAAAGCACTCGCCACAACTTTTGAAAAAACAACTAAACAGCTGAAAAACAGTGGATTAGAATTAGAGAAAATTATTCAAGTGATTGCGAAAATTAGTGGATAACGATGAACGATGAACGATGAACGATGAACGATGAACGATGAACGATGAACGATGAACGATGAACGATGAAAAATAGGACCCCTCAGTATTTTTATGAAAAAATGACCTTTAATGAATTGTATCATTCATCATTCATGATAAAAACTACTATTTGAAAACTACCTAATTTCCCTATACCTTTGTCCTGTTGTTAGCCTAAGTAGTTTGAGCTAAATAATCGAACTAACTAAAAGCGTTACGTTAAAAATCCTCCCGCCGTTTTAATGCGTACATTCCAAAATAAGACCCCTCAGTATTTTCCCCCTTTTTTCCTCCCTTTTCAAAAAACAAGCACGTATTTAAAATATTGTTATATTTAGATATTTGGCTATTGAAACGCGTTAAGCTACGTGTTGTAATATCTAATATTCCCATATAACAATATTTCAATGTTCCAATCTCTAAATTCAGCGTGGCATGAATTTGGCACGAAGTATATTTGATAAACGCCTAACAATAGATTTTATATATTACTGATTTTCAACACTTTACAACATATCATAACCATTTCTCCTATGGGAAAATACACTACTTTACTCTTGCCGATGCTCGTTCTTTTGAGCCTCGCCTTCACTTCGCGTCTTTCGGCGCAAACGAATAACTTAAAAGTAGCATTTAAGGATGCTGCAAGCGCACCACGTAATCTCATTGTTTGCGGAGATGAAGCAACCGTCACGGTGACCGTCTCTACTGAGGGGGTGCTGTCGTCGGCGCGTCAAAACATTTCGGCAACGTTGAACCTCTTCAAAGGCGTGCAGATTGTGCGTTTCAATGCGGCGGGTTCGAGTGCGGGCGTAACTTACGCGGCGGCGTCAAATCCTTCGCAAGCCGTTTTCAACTTGCCGACTTTGTCGCCCGTTGGTGCGGCGTCGGTTAACATCAGCTACGTCGTGCGCGTCAATTGTTCCTACACGGACACTTTGACCCGCAACGATTTGCTCGATGCGCGCGACAGATGGACGTACAATTACACCATGAATGCGCAACCGCTGTCGGAAACCGACCTCAACACGGGCTACCGCGACCAAATCAAAGTCCCGTTTTTCACGATGACCGTCACTGACAACAGCACGGGTGCCGTGCGCGCGGGACAGTGTTTTCAGCGTAAAATTGTGATAAACAACTCTGGTTTAGACGGATTTATTAAGGATTTTGTTTATACCAATACGCAAGGCGCGGGTGTGACCATATCCTCAATTACGGTAAACGGAACGACTTTGCCGCTCACTAAAACGGCAACTTTCAACGCTTTAGGCGACACTTTGGTGAAAGTTGACGTGCCAGCCTCGATTTTTGCCGCCAATACAATTGGACCGACGGCGCCTTCAAACGGCAATTTGTTGTTTGAACCAAACGAAACGGTGACGATTATTGAGAACGTGTGCGTTGCCAATTGCGTCAAATCACGCGTTGGTGTGAGCGCTATGAATTGGGGTTGCGACGCGCGTTATTGTAGTTCTGTCACGCGTCAAACGAATATTAGACTCGCCGAAGGCATGGTCAACGTTGCTTTTCAACCGACAGGTTCGGCGCCTGCTGTTGTTGGAGGTTACTGTCGAATCGGTAATACGGGCGTTGTTTTCAGCAATAACGGCGTAGAAGTTGACCCTGGCACCGCCACAATGTTCAATGTTGCGACAGGCATTGGTCTTGGTAACAACATGAGTTTGCAAGATAAAGGCTTTAAAATAACGAAAATGACCATTGCGGGCATCGTTTTCAACAACCCCTCAGTATCGATTCAAGATTTGACCAACAGTCCGCTTTTGACGACCGACCCCGATGGTGCGGGCGTCGGTTTGGCAGACACGGATGGCGATGGTTTTTTTGACGACTTGCCCCGCGGACAAAAAATTGAAATTAGAGTAGAATACACCGTTGAATGCGGCGTGTCGCTGACAAATACAGCAAGCAAATGCGTCAACGATTTTGAATCTGCTTTCAACGCGCAAATTGACTACACGGACGGTTGTAACAAAAGAAATTCGGTCGTTCGGCTGCGTTTCTTCGCGCCGTTAAACGTGAATGATTTGATTGAAAATTGCAGTGACCCCGATTGCGGAACGGACTCAAAACCGTTCAACATTCAGCATTTGGAACGCCGAAATATCTTCAATTTTCAGCGCGATTGCGGTGGACAAGAAGAAATTCTCGTAAAAGTGAAGCTCCCCGTGGGCGTTTTGCCGATTAAAGATTCCATGCGTTTGTATCGTTACACGGACACTTTGGCTTTCAAAAGCATGACGCAATCGAATGATACCGTGTTTATGCGGTTCAATATGGCGGGTCAACAGTTCATTAATGGCGATTATAAAGTCAATTTTGGCTTCAGGGCAACCTGCGCGGCGCAACCTGGATTGTCGAGTTTTCCGATGGAATTGTCCTTCGTTTGCCCGCCTTGCGACTGTCAACACGTCTGGTATTGCGATACGCTTCAAGGTCCTAAAATTCACTATTTGGAGCCACCTTGCGTGCCAAATGTCGCTTACGAGTGTCCAAAGGGCTTAAAAACCACGTCTTTCACGGCCGTTCGGACGACTTTGGGCTATACGACTGAAAAATATACAACTAAAATAAATCCCGACAATGCGAATGTGAAAGCTGCTATGTCGTGCGATTCAGTTCAAATGACGGTGAACAACGTTGTGGGTTCGGCGCCGCTTTCCGACAGTTTGGGCATTCGGATTGCTTACGAAAACATCACGTTTTTGGCGGCTTCGCGTTTCAAAGATATTTTCAAATTTGGCAAAGGCATCGTGCGCATTGTGCAAGGCGGACAAGTGTTTAATTGCAATGTTGACTCGTCGAAAGTGCGTTATGTCCGCACCGATTCCGCAAAATACATCTATATTGACCTCAATCATTGCTTCGCCGAAACAGGTCTTTCGAGCTTAACCAAAGGCGATTCGGTCAATTTTATCGGCAATTTTACGGTACAAGACGACGGACCGTTTAAAAATACGTTTGAGAAAATTCCCCGTTTCCGCGCTTACGGCTACCACATTGACAACGCAGTGGAGTTTGCTTGCGACGACTTTGGCGAGACTTACCGCGTCGGTCGTCCCGCAGCAGTTTTCGCGATTCCGAACAGTTCCAATTTTCCAAAAGGCTGTACGGAAGCGACTTTGGATTACAAAATTTTGATTCTCAACAACGGTTATTTCGACCAATTTGGCTACGAACACCGCAAGTCAATTGGCGTGGATTCAATCGTTTTTGCCTTCGATACGGCGTTTTTGAAGGCATTTAAGACGAGTGTCTCGGTTTCCATTCCCGACCATCCGTTTGCGGGCAGCGCATTTTACCCCCTCAGTAATTTGGACTCCACGGGGTATTATGTCGCCAAATTTGATACACTATCCATCGTTCCGTCCCTCCTCAAAGCGTCGAGTTATGCCTTCGATTTACGGATTAAGGCGTTGCCAAATTGCCGTTCTCTGGTCGGCAGTAGCTTGAATAACAATGTCTTTGGGTTCAAACCTAAAATATTTTTCCGCGACCGTTACTACGCCCAAGAAATTGGCGACGGCTCGTGTTCGCCTTATCGCCGCGACTCGGCTGTGAACAATATTGTTTACAGCGACCCGCCGATTTTGTCCATGACGCCCGTTTCAAATCCGACGTCACCGACGGACAACGATACGGCAACTTGGACGGTAAAATTGTGTAATACGTCCGACAAAGGCAGCGCGGGTTCAACGTGGTTTGCCGTGGAGGCCGACTCGTTGGTGCGGCGTTTTAAAGTGGTCAAAATGACGGATATTACAAATCCTGCCAATCATATTGCGATGAATATCAACTACTATTCGCCCGATTCGTTGAAGGCTTTCGCTTTCGCAAATGGTTTGACAATTGCGACAGCGGTAAATACGCTCGACGACGTTTGTAATATTGTTGAAATCAAAGCGCTCGTTAATGATTGCGGCATTGTCAAAGCCAATATCAATTCTGGCTGGAATTGCGCGCGTCCGACGGAGCTTGATTGGTCGCCTTTGTCGTATCTGCCGTGTACGGATTTAACGATTCCCGTGACGGTTTCGGTTGCCGCGCCATTTTTGGACGCCAATTACGTCAATCAATTACTCGCGCGTCCCGAGATTTGCGATACCACGACGCTCGAAATTCTCTTGAAAAATACCGATTTAGGTAAGACTTTTGACGTTCGGACGCGTATAACCGTCCCGCTTGAAGGTGCTGATTTGGCACTCGCCCGCGTGGAAATTGCCTATCCGCCGAGCGCACCTTATCAACCCGTTTTGTTGCCACCGACTTTGATTGGTGCCAACTTACGCGGTAAGATTTATGAATTTATTGATTTTTCTTTATTTAATAACTATTTGACTGCCAACGGATTACAAGGTTTCAATCCAACAACACCGAACGATTCTAACCAATTTAAACTCCGTTTCCGCTTTACGAATGAGTGTGAATTCAGGAGCGGTTCGTTGTCGTATTTCTCTTTTTTGGGCAAAACGGCGTGTAATACAAATACAAATAACGAATCAGGTGAATCATTGCCGATTCAAATTCTCGGCGCCGAGATTGACACGACAAAACTGTTTGATGTTGGCGTTGGTCCAAACAACAAATTGGTTCCTGGCGGTGAGTCCGTTTTAGAGATTTTTGCAAAAAATTTGACAACGCGTTTGACCGATAGCACGGATAATATTAGCGTAAAATTGCCAACTGGCATTCGATATAAACTTAATTCGTCCGTCGGCGTTACGCCCGCGGGATGGACGCCTTCGGAGCCGACTGTTCGCGTGGCGAGTGGTTTCGACGTTGTGGAATGGAAAATGCCCGTTCGTTTGGCGAAAGACCAAATTGCGCGGTTGCGGTTTTCCGTCATTACGGCCGACACGTTTCCTTGCACGGCGGGTGCGGTCGATATTGCCGTCGTTACGCTTGCCGAATACCAATTGGCGTGTACGATTCGCAACACGATTTGCCGCGTCGAAACGATTACGACGAGCGATGGCGAACAGTATTTCCAAACGCCTTTTAGCACCGACAGCGTGCGGATTACGTCGAGTTTGGTGATTACAAACGGAACGATTAAAGCCATTCGCAACGAACCTTTGACCTTGACCGCAACGGGTGCAACGACGGTACGTTGGGTAGAATTGCCCGCAAATACCGTACTTTCAACGGCTTTGACGTTCAATTACACGCCGACGAAGACCGAAACCTTCATCCGCGTCGAAGCAACGGCGTCTTCAACTTGCCTTGCACCAACACTCATTCGGATTTTGACCGACCGCGATACGGCGCCGCCAACAATCCGCGTTCGCGACACGACAATCGGTTGCAAAGACCCGTTTCCGCTCATTCTACCGACGATTACGGACGACACAGACACGGCAATCGTTGCCACTTTCACGGACAGTTTAATAAATTTGACGTGCGGAAGACGCTTGTTTAGAACGTGGACGGCGCGTGATTCTTCGGGAAAATCGGCAACAGCCGTTCAAATTATTACGCAAACCGACACCGTTAAACCCGTTATTACGACCATAAATCCACTTTTGGCGGGTGTGCGAAGTGGCGATACGTTGACTTATAATTGCTTAACCGCGCCAACTTTCAACGTCAACGACGTGCGCGTAACGGATAATTGCGCGGATTCTGTACCAAAATCATTCGTCGACGTAGCCGTGAATCGAGGTGTTTGTACCCGCGACGGTTACATTGCTTTGATGGAATGCGATTGGCGCGCGACGGATGCTTGCGGCAACACGGCGATTTTCAAAATTTTCGTCAAAATTATCGACAATACACCGCCGACGGTGGCAAATGCGCCCAATGATATTACGGTTAATTCAGTTTTAGACGTGCCAATTGTCCCTCAAAACATCTTCGGACGCGACGGTTGCGACGACGATGTGACCGTAACGTTTGAAGAAAAACGCATCAATGACAGTTTGACGTACCGCATTTGGCGCGCCGTGGATGATTGCGGAAACATCGGTTTGGATTCTCAAAAAATCACCATTCGACTCATTCCCGTTGTCAGAACGACGGACACGATACCCCCTCAGTATTTTATCCAAAATTTGGCTTTTTCGGGTCGTCGGAACGGTGATACCTTGACAGTTTATGATTGCAATGTCAATAATTCGTTGACAATCAATGATGTGCGCATTGTCGATAATCAAGATGTGGCGCCAAGCCTTCGCCTCGATTCAGTGGCAACGACGGGCGTTTGCAACGTTAATGGCTTTGTTTTATTGAAAAAATACACGTGGACGGCGCGGGATTCTTCGGGCAACAGTGCAACGTTTGTGCTTAATATAAAAATAAGCGACACGACGGCACCGATAATTCTGAACGTCCCACGCGACACAGCCTTCGCGACCGATTTGCCAACGGCAGTCAATCCAACGGCAACCGATAACTGTTCAACGGCGACAATTACGCTCGATTTTCAAGTAACGGCAACGATTGCAGACTCCATTTTCACGCGCACTTGGACGGCAACCGACGCCTGCGGCAACCGCACAACGGCGCGCCAAATCTTGACGAAAGGACGCTTCCAAATCGATACAATCGGGCCAAATATTGTTATCCTCGACCCAATTGCACCGCTCGCGCGGCGCGGCGATACCTTGACATTTAGCAGTTGTTTGGATTCAAAAACGATGCAATTGAGCAGCGTACGCGTCACCGACAATCGGGACACGGCCCCCTCAGTACGACTCGATTCTACGGTGATAAACGGCGCTTGTCCAACGAATGATTTCAAAATTTTGAAAAGCTACACATGGACGGCAACCGACGCAGCGGGGAACCGTTCGACGCTCAAAATGTGGCTCAAATTCATTGACGACGTGCCGCCGACTATCAACAATGTCCCCGCAAACGTTACGATTGCAGCGACTGAAAACGTGCCAATTGCCTCGATTTCAGCGGCTGATAATTGTTCGAGCCTCTTGTTGGATTCAACAATAACGCAATTAATACGTGGTATCGACACCGTTTTTGTCCGCACGTGGACGGCAACCGACGTTTGCGGAAACGCAACAACGGCGCAACAATCGGTGCTAAAAATCGGGAGAAGCAACAACGGCAGCAGCACGGTTTGGACACCGAAAAGCGACACCATAAATTTGCAACTGGTTGTCAATCAATTCGATACAATCTGTTTGCGGAAGCGACCAAACAGCAGTGGCTACACAATTCGCAACATCTGTCCCGACTCAACCACGCGGGCGGGCATCTTTGAAATACTGAGCGGTGACACGTGCATCGTTGTTACGGCGGCGCAAACGGGGCGCTCGACGGCGTGTTTCCAAGTCTGTGACATTACGGGTGTTTGCGATACGACGGTTTTAGCACTCAACAGTAATTTACTCGCGCGTCGGGTCAAACCGATTGCCGTTGATGATGAAGTTGAGATACATCGCGGTGCGCCCGTTGATATTATGATTACGCGTAATGACACTTTGGCGGGAGCCACGGTTCAGTCGTTGTCGATGATGCTGCAACCACGTTTTGGTCGCGCCGAAGTACGGGAAAAAGCGGGTGAGTTCATGATTCATTTTGAACCCGACAGCAGTTTCTGTTCATCAAAACTTAAAGAAGAATTCTACTACGAATTGTGTACAATCGGTGGTTGCGGACGCGCTTTTGTTCGGGTACGCGTCTTGTGCGACGGCTTGAAAGTATATAACGGGTTTTCGCCAAATGGCGACAGTCAAAATGACGTCTTTTTCATCGAAGGCATTGATTTTTTCCCTAAAACATCGGTCACGATTTACGACCGTTTGGGCAACAGTGTTTTCACGTCAAAAGATTACAAAAATGATTGGAATGGCACGTTCAAAGGCGGCATTGTTCCAGATGGCACATATTTCTACTTGGTGCGTTTGGAAAATGGCGACACGTTCAATGGGTATTTACAGATTATGAGATAAAAGGTTTTAGACTAATCAAAACAATGCACATTAAAAAGCCGATTGAACCAAAGGGGTTTAGTCGGCTTTTTTAATGCTTTTTTAGGTAAAAAACGGCTTTATACTGAGGGGTCCTATTTTGAAATTTTGTCAATCAGATTAAATGTGTATTTTTGTCAAAAAAATAGAAATGGGAGATATAAAACAGTCATTCACGTCTGAATCATTAGAACGTTTTAAAAAATATCGTCGAGAAGGTTTTACCAAAAACGATATGTATAAACTTTTCAGTAAAGATGCTTTGCTGGAATTATTGTATTCATACGTTGAAGAGGAAGAAAACACTAAGCATGAATTGAATCAAACATTTATTTCAAACATCGAAAAAGCCGAAATTATCAATAAATAAAAAAGACACGTCTAAACTTAAAGATGGCTATCAAGACAAAATTAGCAAGCAGGAATTAGCCGCTTCAATGCGTGAATATATTTCTGAAACAAGCGATGAAGAAATGTTACGTATTTGGAATATGATAGCTAAAATCGACCCCAATATCGCGCTCAAAGCAATTCTTTCAAAGAAAGAACAGTTGGATTTAGAGGATTTGTGAAAGATATTTCGAGATAAAGGACCCCTCAGTATAAAGCCGTTTTTTACTTAATTTTAAGTAAAAAACGGCTTTATACTGAGGGGTCCTATTTTTGTTATGAAAAATCAATTTCCGTATTATCGCCAATATTTAGGCTTCGACGGATGCCGCGGATTGACGTGTCGCTGCCGATGACAGAGTGGTTTAAAATGATTTCGCGCAGCGTCGAATAGCTGCCGATGATGGAATCGCGAATGATGGACGCTTCGATTTTGGTATTAGAAGCAATCGTCACATAAGGACCAATTATGGAGTCGCTAATATCACAATTATCGCCAATACTAACGGGGTGAATGATGATGGTATTGTCAAAAACGGGAAGGTCAACGTCGAAGATATTGTGCTTTTGTAGGAGGCTCGCGTTGGTCTCCAAAAGGATTTCTTTTTTGCCACAATCGAACCAATTATTGACTTGAACGGTCGTCATTTTCACGCCATTTTCAATCATCCGTTGCAGTCCGTCGGCGAGCTGAAATTCACCGTTTGTTCGGATGTCATTTTTCATATTGTATTCAATTCCTCTCAATAATTCGTTGACTTCCAATATTTTATACAAGCCGACCAAGGCCAAATTGGAATGCGGAATGCGGGGTTTTTCGGTTACTTTTTTGACAAAACCCTTGTCGTCCAAATCGACAATACCGAACTCGCGCGGGTCGGCAACTGCCTGAACACCGAGCGACGTTGTGGGCGTTTTGAGCATCAAAGTCATGTCCATATCGAAGACCGTATCGCCCAAAACAATGAGCAATTCTTTCTCATCTTTCAGAAATTCGCGCGCCGTCCAAACGGCATGACCCAAGCCTTCGCGCTCGTCTTGCACGACGAATTCGCAGTGAATATTTTTGTACCTTTTGGTAACAAAATCGCGCACTTTTTCGCCCAAATAACCAATCACAAAAACAAATTCTTTGAAATCTGCCTTAATTAATTCGTCAATAATGTGCGCCAAAATGGGTTTTCCAGCGACTGGAATCAAGGGTTTAGGTTGCGTATAAGTGTGGGGACGTAAGCGCGTCCCTGCCCCGGCAACGGGAATTAGAGCTTTCATTTTATATAATTATAGTTCTTCAATTAAACCGTTCCAATTCTTTCAAACTGATTCGACCTTCATAAATTGCCTTACCGACAATCGCGCCGAAGCAACCAATTTCTTTCAATTTTTCTAAATCCGACAGAGTAGAAACACCGCCCGAGGCAATAAGTTTCAAGTCGGGCAAGTCGGTTAGAACGCTTTCGTAGAGTTCATTTGCCGAGCCTGCGAGCAAGCCGTCTTTTGAAATATCGGTACAAATAACGTGCGTAATACCTTGATTGACAAACATTTGTAAGAAATCTTTCAACCAAATATCGCTCGTTTCCGTCCAACCTGACACGGCGATTTTTTCGTTTTTAACATCCGCTCCCAATATGATTTTATCGGCGCCAAAATCGGCTAACCACGTTAGGAACAGCTCCTGATTTTTAACCGCCACCGTGCCACCCGTCACTTGATTTGCGCCCGATTCGAAGGCAATTTTGAGGTCTTCGTTCGATTTCAACCCGCCACCAAAGTCAATAATCAGGTTCGTTTTTGAAGAAATACGCTCCAAAACGCGGTGATTAATGATGCGTCCCGCTTTGGCACCGTCTAAATCGACGAGGTGCAAACGTTGCAAACCCGCGCCTTCAAACGATTTAGCGACTTCAAGCGGGTCTTCGTTGTAAACGGTTTTTTGGTTGTAATCGCCTTGCGTGAGGCGAACGGCTTTGCCTTCGATGAGGTCAATCGCTGGAATGATGAACATTTCTTTGAAGTTTGAAGTTTGAAGTTTGAAGTTTGAAGTTTGAAGTTTGAAGAAAAGGACCCCTCAGTATGAAAGGCATTTTTGACATAAAAATCTCAAAAATCAAAGCACAAATGCTGAATTTGGCACAACTTGAAACTTTAAAGTTCAAACTTC
>JAYUKJ010000711.1:0-2847 GCA_043764555.1 Saprospiraceae bacterium | reverse complement strand
ATCATACGGAATCCAAGATGATGCGTTATATCAAACGTCTTGAAAATAAGGATTTATCGTTGACGCATTCAATGATTTCTTTGGGCAGCTGCACGATGAAATTGAACGCGGCGAGCGAATTAATTCCCGTTTCTTGGGAAGAATTCGCGAATATCCACCCGTTTGCGCCGACAAATCAGACAAAAGGCTATCAGAAAATTTTGACCGATTTATCGACTTGGTTGTGCGACGTGACGGGTTTTGACGCGTGTTCTTTGCAACCAAATTCGGGTGCGCAAGGCGAGTACGCGGGACTTTTGGCCATTCGCGCTTACCATTTATCGCGCGGCGGTGCGCACCGTAAAATTGCTTTAATTCCGCAGTCGGCGCACGGTACGAACCCCGCTTCGGCGGTCATGACGGGCATGGAAGTCGTCGTCGTGGCGTGCGACGAAAGCGGCAATATTGACATGGCTGATTTGACGGCGAAGGCGGAATTGCATTCAGCTAATTTGGCGGCTTTGATGGTTACTTATCCCTCAACGCACGGGGTTTTTGAAGTTGAAATTAGACAAATGTGTGATTTGATTCACCAACACGGCGGCAAAGTATATATGGATGGCGCTAATATGAACGCACAAGTCGGCTTGACGAGTCCGGGCATGATTGGCGCTGATGTTTGCCATTTGAATCTTCATAAAACGTTCGCGATTCCGCACGGCGGCGGCGGTCCGGGCATGGGACCGATTTGCGTGAATAAATCGCTCGCGCCGTTTTTGGCGGGACATACGTTCGTCAAAACGGGCGGCAAACAGGCAACTTCGGCGGTGTCAAGCGCGCCGTTTGGTTCCGCAAGTATATTGTTAATTAGTTATGGCTACATAAAAATGCTCGGTACTGAGGGGGTAACGGATTCGACAAAATTTGCGATTTTGAACGCGAATTACATGAAATCACGTTTAGAATCCGCATTTTCAGTGCTTTACACGGGCGAAAACGGACGTTGCGCGCACGAAATGATTATTGATTTGCGCCCGTTCAAAGCGATTTGTTCGGCTGAGGATGTCGCTAAACGGTTTATGGATTACGGTTTTCACGCGCCGACTTTGAGTTTCCCCGTTGCTGGAACAATTATGATTGAGCCGACGGAATCGGAATCAAAAGATGAACTCGACCGTTTTTGCGACGCGCTTTTGGCGATAAAAGAAGAGATTGACGAAATCGCGCGCGGCGAATATCCGACGGACAACAACGTCTTGTCGAATGCGCCACATATTGCGGATATTATTACTGCGAATGATTGGACATATCCTTACAGCCGTCAAAAAGCCGCGTATCCGTTGCCGTATTTGCGGGAAGGTTACAAGTTTTGGGCAACCGTCGGACGCGTCAACAGCGCGGCGGGTGATAGGAATTTGGTCTGCACCTGTCCGCCGATTGAAAGTTACGCGTAGGGTTTTCAACCACTGATTGCGCAGATTGTCACGGATTAAATACAATTGAAATCGGTGTTAATCTGCGCAATTTGCGGATAAGAAAAACAGTATAAAAAATTGGATAAAAGAGTGAAAAAAGCATTTTATACTGAGGAGTCCTATTTTGCACGCTTGACACCAAATAAAATGTCGTTTTTTATTTATTTCACTAAGATAGATTTAACTAAAAAGCAGCTATTAATCAAACGATTAGTAGCTGCTTTTTTTAATGACGCATTAATATAAAAAGCATTGTGTATTTTTACCCGGCTGAGATTATTTTTTAATTTGTTTCTGAAACGCCGCTAATTGTTGCGTTAGAAAATCATTTTTTTGCCTTTCAGCTTCCAGTGCTTGTGCCTGCTCTGAAATCGCTTGGTCTTTTTCTGAAAGTGCTTGGTCTTTTTCTGAAAGTGCTTGCGCTTGTTCAGTAATCACCTGAACTTTTTCAGCAATTACTTGCAATTTCTCTGCAATAATTTCATCTTTTTCAGTAGCAACGCGCTGCGCTTCACGGGCTAAAAGTCGCTCAAATTCATCTTCGACGTCCATTTGATGGCGCATTTCGTCGTCA
The DNA here is from genome assembly GCA_043764555.1 of Saprospiraceae bacterium. Lineage (GTDB taxonomy): Bacteria > Bacteroidota > Bacteroidia > Chitinophagales > Saprospiraceae > JAAFJT01. Next base: position 819 of record JAYUKJ010000711.1, on the reverse strand, counting down.
ACAATTGCTTTTTGTAAACGATTGACCATTTTTTGCACAATCGGTTCGTTCACTTCATCGGTAAAATCAACTTTATGGGTGTCTTTCGTTCTAAATTTAGGGTTGAAAATTTGCAAAACCCGTTCAAGTTTTGTCTTCGTTTCTGGCGGTAAAAGGCGCGTTTGAATAACATAACTGTCATGTGTTAGCAACTCTACAAAGTCCTCATGCACGTTCTCAATGACTTGCCCAGTGAAAATATCAATGTATTCTCGATTGATTTTTACTGCCGCTTTTTTCAATTTAGTCAACGGAAAACCCAAAATATAAATCGTTACAATCGGCAAAGGCGTTTTAAAACTTGTGCCGTCTCCCAAGATAACATCATCTTCTTTGCCGTAATTATCGCCCAAATACCGCCTAAATCGCATCACATCAAGCGATTGTTTGAGTTTTTGTAGCTCAATTAATACTTTCTTGATTTCGCCGTCTGGCAATTCAATCGTCGCTTTGAAATCAAAACGGAGAATACGGATATTACCATCGGTTGAAGTCGTCACCGTTTCCTGAGGTTTCACTTCAAGATGCGTGATGTCTTCGCCCAAAATTGCTGAAAGCAATTCACGTGCAATGTCAATATCTTCTAAAAGATATTTGAAAACGACGTCATATAATGGATTTGCAATAATCATAACGAGTTATTTTTGTACAAAAATATGCCTTTTATGTAAAAAAAGGTGTTTTTTGGTAAACATATTTTGCTACCGCAAAAAAAAGACCCCTCAGTATAAAAGCAAAAAAAGCCTTAAAACGGACGTTTTAAGGCTTTCTAATCCGTGA
>JAYUKJ010000710.1:0-36002 GCA_043764555.1 Saprospiraceae bacterium | reverse complement strand
ATTTTTCAAAAAAAATTAAAGTCAATAATAAAACAGAAAACTGGCGTAGGTGTTTTGATAAAAATAGAACTTTGCGCCGCGTTGCCAATTAATGCATTCATCAAACAAAAACTTTCCAAAAGTTAAAAACTTTTGGAAAGTTGCTTTTCATTCGTTTTCTAATTATGAACAATCAAAATTTCGACCCATCGGCGGTCAATTTCTCGAAAATCGACGGTCTTGCTGCCGCAATTATCCAAGACGCCACGACGCGTCAAGTCCTCATGCTTGGCTATATGAACGCTGATGCACTCCGTAAAACCTTAGATGAAGGCGTCGTGACGTTTTTCAGCCGTTCCAAAAATCGCCTCTGGACGAAGGGCGAAACGTCGGGCAATGTCCTAAAACTCGTGTCCATAAAAGCCGATTGCGACGGCGATGCGCTCTTGATTCGCGCTGAACCCGCGGGCGCAACGTGTCATACGGGCGCGGCGACGTGTTGGCAAGAGGAAAATGGGCTGCAAGGCACTGATTTTCTGTTGCATTTGGAAAGTATTATTCAAAAAAGAAAAAATGAAGACCCCTCAGTATCAAAGAGTTATACCAATTCTTTGTTCCAAAAAGGCATCAATAAAATCGCTCAAAAGGTCGGTGAAGAAGCCGTCGAATTGGTGATTGAAGCCAAGGACAACGACCGCGATTTGTTCCTCGGTGAAGCGGCGGATTTGATGTTCCACTACTTGATTTTGCTCGCCGCGAAGGATTTTATGCTCGAAGATGTGTTGGCTGTTTTGCGGAAGCGGCATAAATAGAAAAAAGGGACCCCTCAGTATAAACGCCCTTTTTTGCATATTTTAAGCAAAAAACGGCGTTTATACTGAGGGAGCCTTTTGTTGTCATTTAGAAGAATTAAATTATCTTTGCTTTATGAAAAACTTACCAATTGGCATTCAAAGCTTACCTGAAATCCGTCGAAAAAACGGTATTTACGTGGATAAAACGGAGCTTGTTCACAAAATCGTGACGAGCGGGAAGTCTTATTTTTTGTCGCGCCCCCGTCGGTTTGGCAAATCACTCACCGTTTCCACGCTCAAAGAACTCTTTTTGGGCAACAAAGCCGTGTTTGAAGGACTTTGGATTGAAGACAAATGGGATTGGTCGAAGACGAATCCCGTCATTCACATCTCGTTCGACGATGTTGATTATCAAGGACATGGATTGGAAAAAGCAATACTCAAAGAGTTAGACCGTTGTGCCAAATTGTATGGTATTGTCTTAGAAGAAGAGACGTTGAAATCTAAATTTAAGGAACTTATAGCCGCATTGTCGGCTCAATTTGGTAAAGTTGTTTTGTTGATTGACGAGTACGATAAGCCGATAATTGACTTCTTAGAAAGTAACGAAATGGCGAAAGCGCAGGCACATCGCTTCGTTTTACGCGATTTCTACGGCGTTTTGAAGAATGCCGATGCGTCGTTGGAGTTGGTTTTTATAACGGGGATTTCTAAGTTTGCGAAGGTCTCGCTTTTTTCACACTTGAACAATTTAGATGATATAACAATTTCTAAGGAATACGCTGCTATTACTGGTTACACTCAAACAGAATTAGAACTTTACTTCAATGATTACTTAAAACGCTGTGAGAATGAACTTGAATTAAGCCGTGAGGAATTACTAAACCACATGAAAATATGGTACAATGGCTACAGTTGGGACGGTGTGACGCGGGTTTATAATCCTTTCGGTACGCTCAGCTTTTTGACGAATCGAATGTTTCGAAATTTTTGGTTTTCAACGGGTAGTCCCAACTTTTTGATTGAACAAATGCGCAAACACACGCAGTTTGACGTCGAAAATTCGGTGGTTGACAGTACGATACTGGAACAATACGACATTGAGAACATTGCCTTGGTGCCGTTACTTTTTCAAACGGGTTATTTGACCATCAAAACGATGGATGTGATGACGGGTGAAATGATTTTGGATTATCCGAATAAGGAAGTGCGCGAAAGTATGTACCAATTTTTGATACACAATTTGGCAAAAAATCCCCACCGTTTGAACGCGGGACACGCGATGCAAGACCTTAATCGCGCTTTTCTGTCGAAAGATTTACCGAAAGTAAAACAGATTCTCAACGCTATTTTGGCTGATTTGCCGAGCGAAACGTTTGAAAAACAGCGTGAAGGCTTGTATCACGGCTTGATTCACATCATTTTTAGCTACCTCGGAATGTTTGTCAACAGTGAAGTGCATTCTTCGCAAGGACGTGCCGATGCCGTGGTGCAGACGTTGACGGATGTGTTTATTTTTGAATTCAAATTTAACAAAACGGCACAAGCTGCTTTTGACCAAATAGTCAATACCAAATACGCTCAAAAATACCAAGCGTCGGGTAAAACAATAACGGGCATCGGCGTCAATTTTAACGGCGAAAGACGCGAAATTGACGATTGGATTGACCAAGTTTTGTAGAAAGGGGACCCCTCAGTACATTGCCGTTTTTTTATTGCTTAATCAAAATTCAATCAAATTTTAAAGATGAAAAAACCCTTATTCGTTTCGCTGCTTTTACTCCTCATTACCCTCAATTCCATTGGCGGACAAACCCTCACGGCGGCGCAAATTGACAGCTTAGTCGAACGCGTTTTGACCACTTTTGACGTGCCAGGGATTGCCGTTGGTATTATAAAAGATGATAAACTGATTCACGCCAAAGGCTACGGCGTGCGGTCGTTGAAGACCAATCAAAAGGTGGACGAAAACACCTTATTTGGCATCGCCTCCAACAGTAAAGCCTTCACGGCGGCGGCTTTGGGGATGCTGATTGATGAAAAAAAATTGACGTGGGACGACAAGGTAACTGATTATATTCCAGAATTTAAAATGTATAATCCCTTCGTAACCGAGGAGTTTACGATAAGAGACTTGCTTACGCACCGCAGCGGCTTGGGACTCGGCGCGGGCGATTTGATGATGTTTCCCGATGGTAATAATTTTACTAAAAAGGATATTATCCACAATTTGAGATATTTAAAACCCGTGTCGAGTTTTAGGACAAAATACGATTATGACAACAATTTGTACATCGTGGCGGGTGAAGTTATTGAGCGCGTTTCAGGCTTGACTTGGGAGAATTTTATCGAAACACGAATGATGAAACCTTTGAATATGACGCAAAGTGCGGCGTCCATTTTTCGCTTGAAAAATCGTTCAAATTTGATTTCACCGCACGCACCCGTGAACGGAAAAGTTGAAGCAATTGACATCGATTGGAGCGAAACGGCGAACGCGGCGGGCGGCATTTGCAGCAATATTACCGACTTGTCAAAGTGGCTGATTATGCAGATGAACAACGGAAAATACGGCGACAATCAGCGGATGTTCAGCGAGCAAATCCACGAAGATATGTGGACACCGCAGACAATTATCAGCGCCCGCGCCACGCCACCGTACAATACGCACTTTGCGAGCTACGGTTTAGGTTGGTTTTTGTCGGACGTGAAAGGCTACAAACAGGCGACGCACACGGGCGGTTTGGCGGGCGTTGTGACGCAAATCACGTTGTTGCCCGAGTTGAAATTGGGCATTATTGTCTTGACAAATCAGCAAGTTGGTGCGGCATTTAGCGCCATTACGAATACCATTAAGGATTCATATCTCGGCGTGACGGGCATGGATAGAATCAAACAAATGAGCGACCGCGTGCAGAAAAGCAACGCCGAAGCCGCTAAAATTACGTCGGATATTTGGGCGGACATTGACAAACAACAGAAGCAATTGACGGCGCGTCCCGACGTTAATAATTACGTTGGCACCTACACCGACCAGTGGTTTGGCGACGTGGTGATTTCGATGAATAACGGCAAAATGGTGTTTAATTCCAAGCGTTCGCCCAAATTGACGGGCGAAATGTTGTTTTACAAAGCCAATACGTTTGTCGTGAAATGGAACGATAGAAGCATGGATGCCGACGCTTATGTGCAGTTTAGTTTAGATACGTCGGGCAAAGCGGATGGTATTAAAATGAACGCGATTTCGCCTTTGACCGATTTCAGTTTCGATTTTCAGGACTTGGATTTCAAACGAACGAAATAAAATAAACGCGTTTTCAAAAAAATAGGACCCCTCAGTATAAAACCCTAAAAAGCCTTGCAAACACGCGTTTTGCAAGGCTTTTTGACGTTTTATGCTAATTTTATTACACCGCCGCGTACATCATCATGACGTAATTGGCGCAATAAGTGGCGATTAGAATCAACGTTTCATCCACTTCATTTTGAAAATCGGGATTCATCTCAACCGTGTAATCGTAATGCCCCGTTTTCCATTTCAAATGCGGACGCAAGGCGACGACATCGTTGCCAAAACGGTCTTGAAGCGTGAAATGCGTTTGCCAAAGACCGACCGATTTGAACAAATAATCCTGCTCAACGTCGTTGCCTTTAATGTCGATGATAACGTTCCCTTTCCAATTCATTTTCAAAGCCGCTATTTCCTTCCCGTCGCGCTCAACGGCGATGTATTGTTGCCAAAATCCTTTCGATTTAAAATCAAAAAACTCGGCGTATTGCGTCGTCGCGCTGGCTGTGTAAGACCCCCATTTTTCATAAGCCAATTTACCGAGAAAACGACCGTCAGAATCGGCCAATTGGAACTCTTTGTTGATGTAATTTATGGTCATTTCTTAATTAATAAGTAGTTGATTTAAAGCGTTTAAATTTAGGGTTTAGGATTTTTAGGATTTTTAGGACCCCTCAGTATATTGAGTTTTTTTACCCATTTTTAATGCTTCAAAAGTAAGAAATCGAGCATTGTTAGAAAACATTTTATCGGCAGTTTCACTAAAAAAATCGACTAAATAACGAAGGAATAATAAAAAAAAATTGGAGAATTAAAAACTATCCATACATTTGCGTAAGCACTTACGGATGTTATTCTATAACTAACAATAAAACCTTAACGATGAATTTTTACGAGCAATTGGGTAAAAAAATGTTGGGCAGCCGCCTTCGGCAAATCAGCGAAATGATGACGACCGAAGCCACCAAAATGCACGCGCTCTACGGCACCGATTTTCAGCCGCGTTGGGCGCCCGTTTACATCGTTTTGTCGGAAAATGACGCCCTTTCGGTCACCGAAATAAGCCAAATCATTGGGCAAACCCACGCTTCAATTAGCCAAATTGTAAAAGAAATGAAGCAAAAAAACTACGTTTCTGACGCAAAATGCGTGGATGATGGGCGTAAAAACCGCATTTCGTTAACCGAAGCAGGTTTGGCGATTCAGCCTCAGATACAAGAAGTGCTGATGGATTGCGACGCGGCCGTTGGGCAGATTTTCTCGGGCATGACCTACGATTTGTGGAAGGCTTTGAGCGAATTTGAATACAGTTTGGAACAAAAAAGCCTATTCGACCGCGTGGCCGAACAGCGCAAAATGCGCGAAAGTGCCGCCGTCGAAATCATCGATTACACCCCTGAGTATGCCGACGATTTTAGGCGTTTGAATCACGAATGGATTACAAAATATTTTAAATTGGAAGCCGCCGACAACCTCGTTCTCGACAATCCGCAAGGCTATATTTTGGACAAAGGCGGGCGCATTTTTATCGCCAAATATAAAGACGAAACGGTCGGCGTCGTCGCCCTTTTGAAGATGAAAGATGGTGGTTTTGAACTCGGCAAAATGGCTGTTTCGCCCGCCGCACAAGGCAAAAGCATCGGCTATTTGTTGGGGAAACACGCCATCAAAAAAGCGAAAAAAATGAAGGCAACCCGCATATTTTTGGAAAGTAATACCATTCTAAAACCCGCCATTAATTTGTACAATAAATTGGGTTTTCAAAAAATAATTGGCGGACAATCGCCCTACGAAAGGGCGAATATTCAGATGGAGTTGGTGTTTTAAAATGCTGCATATGTGGTGCATATATATGGTGTACATAAAAAAGTACATCCTCAAATTGCCATTTACCAAAATGGATTTCATATACTTTGTTGCCCAATGAATAGTCTTTCATTGGGCTTTTTTACTGTTCATTTCCCACTTTCCCCGCATCATTTTTCATTTCCCATTTTTCATTTTTCATTTTTCATTTATCATTTCCCCTTTTCAAAGGCCCCCTCAGTATAGACTTAGTTTGGACTTTAAAATAAGCCTCTCAAAAACTGAAGAATAATTAACGGGTGTTCACGCTTGGAACCAATTTATATTTTTAAATACGATGAATTACGAACATAAATTTCAAACTCACGTTTACCTACGCTAAAAATTTTGTTGCTACGAAGTCCGTTCTACCTTTGCCCCATCAAATCAAACTAAATCAATCTTTAAAAATTAAATAGATTAAAACCATTCACTCGAATAAACAACAAGCTAAAAACCAGTTAATTATCAATTACGTTTTATCAATCACCACCACTAACAAAGCACTATATCTCTTATAATTCATCAAACATTAAAATTAATCAATACACTATTAACATTAAACTAAGAACCAGCCTATTTTTTAAAATTTAAACAGTTTCCTTGCATGAAAGCATTACTCAACAATCAAAAAATGTCCTTTGTCGCCTTTGGCGCATTGATGCTCATTTGCTGCGTGGCGGCGATTTACCCGACGGTTAATCCCGTCAATGAAAGCCCTTTCGACGGCGTTATGACGGGCAATATTGCTTGGATGATAGTTGCGTCGAGTTTAGTTCTCCTAATGACGCCCGGTCTTGCGTTCTTCTACGGCGGCATGGTATCAAAGAAAAGCATTATTTCAACGATGTTGCAAAGTTTTATTGCGCTTGGCATCGTGAGTATGTTGTGGTTTGTGGTCGGTTTTAGCCTTGCTTTTGGCGAAGACGTTGGCGGCATGGGCATCATCGGCAATCCAATGACGTTTTTCATGTTCAACAACGTAGGTACGGCGCCACATCCGTCGCTTGGTGGTGGTTTGCCTCTGGTTTTATTCGCCGCTTTCCAATTGAAATTTGCGATTATCACGCCTGCCCTCATCACGGGTTCTTTCGCAGAACGCGTGCGTTTTTGGGGTTATGTGGTGTTTATAAACCTGTTTGTCATTTTCATTTATTGCCCATTGGCGCACATGGCATGGCATCCAGAAGGTTTGTTGTTCAAAAAAGGCGTTCTTGACTTCGCGGGTGGTACGGTTGTCCACATTTCGGCGGGTTGCGCGGCTTTGGCGGGTGCAATGGTGTTCGGAAAGCGCAAAAATGCGGGCGAAACGATGCCCGTTAACATTCCTTTCGTTATCCTTGGAACGGGTTTGTTGTGGTTCGGTTGGTTCGGTTTCAACGCGGGCTCGGCGCTTGCAGCGAACGGTTTGGCGGTGAAAGCGTTCGTTAATACGAATTTAGCGTCGGCGGTTGCGGGTATCGCGTGGATTATGATGGATACCGTGAAAGGTAAAAAACCATCGGCTTTGGGTGCTTGCATCGGCGCGGTTGTCGGCTTGGTGGCCATCACGCCCGCCGCGGGTTACGTTGGCTACGGACCGAGTTTATTCATCGGTTTTGCGGCAGCAGTTATCAGCAATTATGCGTGTGTTTTCTTCAAAAAAACCAACTTAGACGACACACTTGACGTGTTCCCTTGCCACGGCATCGGCGGCATCACGGGTATGATTTTAACGGCAGTTTTTGCAACTGAAAACGTTGGTTCAGCTGGTAAAGGTATTGTCGCGGGTGAATGGAATTTGTTCATACAACACATGATTGCTCTTGCAATCGTTGCACCGTTTGCCTTCTTTGGCTCTTATTTGATGTTCAAAATCACGGCATTCATCACGCCTTTGCGCGTTGACGAAGAGGAAGAAGAAGAAGGTCTCGACATCAGTCAGCACGACGAAACGATTGATTCTGAAATGGTTTTAGAGCATAACTAAAATATTTTAAATCTTAAATTAAAAAGGTGCAAATGGTTGACTCTCAACTATTTGCACCTTTTTAATTTTACTAATCAGCAATTTCCGCTTTGGATTTTGACGGCGACGTAGAAGAACCTTTAGATCGTTCAAATTATGCAAAAAAATCATTTTTCATACATTCCGCAACTTGTAAGGGCGCGTTACGCATAAGCATTAATTTCTAATTCAAATTTTTAGGCCCCCTCAGTATAAAACCCAAAATTTGGTCAATAAACCTGTTTCAGCTCGCCCAACAAAGCATCTTCTTTTCCCCGAATTTGCATCGTGATTTCTTTGTTTTTAAAATCAATCGACAACAAACCGTAGCTAATTTTTGGCACCACTTCACCGATTCTAAACTTATTCGCTTCAAAAACATACGACGTGTAAGCATGCGTCAAACCGCTACTCGTAAAATCAATCAGTGGATAATTAACGCCGTCAATTGCCGTTTTTGAAAACTCCGAAATGTGTCTATCACCCGACAAAACCACAACGCCTTTGGCTTTTGAAGACTGAACGAGCCGCTTAAATTTATCAACCTCGTGCGGCATATTTCCCCACGTTTCAAAGCCGTGTTCGCTCGATAATACTTGAACACTGCTCATAACGACGTTGAAATCAGCGGTTGATGTATGTAATTCTTTTTCCAACCATTGCCATTGCGCATCGCCGAGCATCGTCCCTTCACCATATTTATTGGGAACAAACCGTTTTCTGACGCTTGGATTTTTCGTTAAAGGACTTCTGAAATAACGCGTGTCCAAACTGATAATGCGCACACTTCCACTCAATGTTTTGATGGTTTCGGCGTGGTAAACACCCGCTTGTTCGCGGCGTTTATCGGTCTTTGAAACGCCCATAAAATCCAGAAAAGCGCCTTGACTTTCTCGCTTTGCGGCGAACTCAAAACCCCCGTCATTTACACCATAATCGTGGTCGTCCCAAGTCCCCAATATTTTCGTGTTTTTCTGCAAGGCTTGGTAGTCTTTATTCTGCAAAACAAGTTGATAATCAAGCCTTAACGTATCCATATTATCGGTATCTGAATACACATTGTCGCCGCCCCAAATCCAAGCCGTCGGTTGATGTTTAACAATTTCTTTCCACAAAAAATTTTCTAACCGATGGTTGTTACAAGAGCCAAAAGCAAGGACTAAAGGCGCATTTTCGCCATCAGAACGCGGGAATTGCGCCGCATTTTTTGGAGAGTGGCAAGCCGTTAAAAACACGGAAATGAGCGTAATAAATACGTTTTTCATTGAAATTAAATGATAAAATGATGTGAACAAATAGAAAATAGCACGTAATTGATGTGTCGAATTTTCATTAGTATTCATCATAACAAAATAATTTCATTTTGGTTACGCGTTGTTGAATTTAAAACGTCGTCGAAGTTTAAACCTCGACGACGTTGAACTCGTTAACTCAGTATTGACCACTTATTGCTTAACAAATTTCGCCTGCCGTTCGCCCATTTTAAGGATAAAAATACCTTGCGGCAAATCGGACACATCAATTGAATTAACGGCTTTTCCGCGCTTTATTGCCTGCCCCATCAAGTTGAAAATCGAAAAATAGGACCCCTCAGTATAAAACTCATTTTCGGAATTTACCACGTGCAAAATGCCATTATTGACGATATTTGGGTAAATTTTCAAGGTTTTTTCTCCGTCAATTGCTACCGAAACTGTCTTAAAAACCGCCTCTTTTCCATCGTTGTCTATTTGTTTCAAACGGTAATAATTCACCTTATTTTCCGAAAAATAAATGTCAAAAAAGCTATAATACTGAGGGGTCCTCGTTGTGCCAAATCCTTTGATTGTGCCAATTTTATTAAAGCTAAAGCCATCAAAACTGCGCTCAATCGTGAATCCCGCGTTGTTGAATTCACTCGCCGTTCGCCAATTCAGCTCGACTTGGCGTTTGTTTTTATTATAATTTCCCTTGAAATCCACCAACTCAATCGGAATCACGCGCGGGTCTGTGTTGTACCAAACGGCGGGCGAAACGGAGTAATCGTACCAACCCGTTTCGCTGCGCGACAAATCCGCAGTTTGTGGCGTACTGTTGCCATTTATGACGAAATTGGTGCTGATAATTTGGTTAAACGTGAATTTATACCAACCGTTTTCGAGCGTCATGGCCACGCCTGGCCAGCTCGTTTCGGGATAATTCGCGTTCGGCGACACGTTCCAATAGTGAATTTTTACGGTCGTTCCCCAAGTTGGCGGCTTTTTAAAATAAATCGTTATGTCTTTCACCGTCGTGCTTGCCGCCGTTTCAAAAAAACCACCGCCGCTTTCGCCAATCATACCCGTGCCGTTGAGAACGTAAATTCCCGCCGAATTGCTCTGCACCGTAAAACTCAAATTGCCGTTCGCAACCGTCACCGCCCGTCCCGTCACCGCGTCGCGATACACACCATTTGGCACATTATTGAACGTGAAAGATGCCGCGCCATCTTTCGCCAAACCAACCGCAACTTTGCTCATTTGATACTCCCGCCAATAGCCGACGCCGTTGTTCGGCGCATTGCCCGCCCACGTCCACGAGCCTTTTTGGAGCGCAGGAATGGCGCGCCGAATGGCATTCAATTTTTTAATGTGTTTATAAATTCGATGATTCGGCGCGTTCGCAAATTGACCGCCAAAATAGGCACGCCCCGTTAGATCAATGCTCTTCGCAATGCCCGACGCATCGTGAATATCGGTGTAAGCACCCGCCTTAAAACGGTTTTCGGTACCGTAATATACGCAAGGAATGCCGCGCCAAGTGAACATAAAATTCATGCAAGCCGCCAAGTTTTCATCGCTGCCGCCGTAGCGCTGATTCCAATCGTTGTTGGGACCAAAATCGTGATTGTCGAGCCAAGTGACGAGTTGAGACGGGTCGCTGTACAGATTATCGTAACGCGCCGCCGCCTGAACGCCTGAAAAATTGCCGCCTTCTTGAAAAACGCCGTGAAAAGTCGCTTCCGCGTAAAAATCCAAGACCGACACATTAGCAGAAGCCGAACTATTAACGTTGCCGCGCCACGTGTACCAATGCGGGTTTGTCTCCTGAACTTGGTGCAGTTCGTGCCGTTTTTGAGCCACTTCACCCACCACGAACAAATCGGGTTTTACCGTGCGAAAACGGTCTAAAAGGCGAAAAACGTCCGCTTTAGCCATATGTTTCCACGTGTCCCAACGAAAACCATCGACGCCCATATCGATAAAAGTCTTATAGGCATTGAACATATAATTCTCGACAACAGACCCCTCAGTATTGAGGTCGGGCGTGTCTCCCGCGAGAGCGCGTTGGTACAAATTTGTCGTGTCGTCGTAGCCTTGCGCAAAGCCGTTTCCGGACTGATGAAACCAATTCGGGTCGGTCGTTCTGACGTAAGATTCGGTCGAAGGGAAGTTGAAATTAGCCAAATTGCTGTTGTAAGGCGCGGGCATCGGTGCCAAATTGGCGCGGCTCCAAATCTTATTATCGACGGGATTTGGCGTCAAACCATCGTAAGACCAGTTCGGATTTAGCACTGCCGCCCACGGTTTTGTCGGGTCGGTATTGTATTTTATTTCCGCCAAGCCCTTAATGCCGTGTCGCCCCGTGTGGTTGGTGACAATATCCAAAATAATCTTCATGCCTTTAGCGTGAACGGCGTTGATTAAATCTTGAAAAGTGGCACCCACCGACTCCAAACGCGGGTCCACTTTCGTAAAATCCCACGCGTGGTAGCCGTGATAATCCAGCGGACCGCGATTCTGAACAACGGGCGTTATCCAAATCGCCGTAAATCCCAAATCTTTGATATAATCCAATTTTGACATCAGACCTTTGAAATCGCCGCGCCAAGTCACGTCGTTCGGGTCGGTAATGCTTGGACTATTTGCGCCATACGACGACCATTCAGTCGGACGCGTATTGTTGGCGTCGCCGTCAAAAAAACGGGTCGTCATTAAGAAGTAAATCGTCTCTTCTCGAAAATCTTGTTGCGCTTGAAGATTTAAGGAAAACACCATAAATAGTCCGATGAGCAACGGACGGAGGCGGCACATAGCGCGGCCTTGATGCATAGGTTGTATTTTTTTTTTCATGCTGTAAAACTACAAAAAAGTCTTATTTGCCGTGAATAATTATCACGCTGCTTGACTTATTTCAATGCAACAAGAATATTTTTTCAAAAAATATTTTTTCAAAAATAAATTCTAAAAATTAGGTACAAAACAAAATTTCCTACTATAATTGCGTTAAATTACACATTTAGCAATGATTGTACGTAAATTTAAAGATTTATACTGAGAGGTCTTCTTTAAAGAATCAGTTAATGGTCTAAACTTTCAAAAAAAAATGAAAATTATTTTCATTTTTTTTAAACAACTTTAAACTTATTGATGTTAATATTGCGTCAACAAAGAGAACAACGGAACATCTGTTCATTAATTAAGGGGAATCACGAATAAATAAACATAAAATCCATTTTCATAAAATTTCATTTCGAAAATGGCAAAGAAAAAAGCACGTTGCTTTGTTTAACAAAACTACTTTATTCATTAAACAAATTAAATTTGAGTTATGCTTACATTTCTTGATGTACTCAAAATCCCGAAAGACGACCCCGTCGCTTTCACGTTTTTCACAGGCTATATGTCCATGTTGGCAGCCTCGGTTTTCTTTATGGTCGAACGCGGAGCCGTTGACAATAAATGGAAAACATCATTGCTCGTTTCTTCGTTAATCACGGGAATCGCAGCGTTTCACTACTACTACATGCGCGATTATTATGGTGCAACGGGTGAAACGCCAACTGCATTGCGCTATATTGACTGGACTTTGACGGTGCCATTGATGTGCGTTGAATTCTATTTATTGTTGAAACCTGCGGGCGCAACAAAATCAATGATGTGGAAACTAATTATCGCATCTGCTTGGATGTTGGTGGCAGGTTACATCGGCGAGGCTTTCAGCAACGGTGACACAACGCAAAGTGTTTTGTGGGGTGCTTTATCAACAGTTGGTTACGTGTACGTTTTGCACTCCGCATGGATGGGCGAAGCGAAACAATTGGCGGACAAGAGCGATTCTCCAGCTGTAAAAAGCGGTATTCAAGCGTTGGCTTGGTTCGTTTTGGCAGGTTGGGCAATCTATCCAATCGGCTACATGTGTATGCCGGGCGGTTGGTTGAGCGGTGTTTTCGCACCGAAAGACTTGAACCTGTTTTACAACATTGCGGACGCTATCAACAAAATTGGTTTTGGTTTAGTCGTGTACAACATCGCGGTTACAGAAACTAAAAGAAATGCTGCCGCTGCTTAGTTACAATTAAGTTGTGGGGAAATTGGGGTAGCAACGTCACACGTTGTTGCCCCAATTTTTTTTAACAAAAAACGTCAAAAATGCCGCTTATACTGAGGGGTCCTATTTTTTCAAAATATTGATAACCAATTAGTTACACACATTTTAAGCATTAAAAGGAAGCATGGAAAAAGAATTACAATCTCCCAGTTTGCTCAGTCGATTGAGTCGATTATACGACATTATATTTGAAGAAAATAATATTCGGAAAGTTGAACGCGTCATTATCAATTGCGCTTTGGCGGGTTTCGTTTTGCATTTATTGCTCATTTTTATTGCAAAACACGTGGCTTTAGGTTCACCACTGTTGTTGCAATTGCCATCAAGCTACTTAAAAGCGATTTACACGCCTTTCAGCATCATTTTGTTCTACGAAGTGTTGACCTTAGTCGTTATTTTGCCAAAAAGCATCGTTATTTTTATTGGCAAACAATTCGAAATTATCACGCTCATCGTCATTCGCAGCTTTTTCCACGACATTGCGGATTACGATTTGGATAAACCTGATATTTATACGTCGAGTTTTTTGAAAGAGATTAGTTTGGATTTAATTGGCGCCTTATTACTCTTTTTTTTAACAACCATTTTTTACCAATTATTTGCAAAAACTAAAAAAGAAAAAAGCAGTCCGTCCTCAAAACGCACCCGATTTATTCACATTAAAAAAACTGCCGCGGTCGTTTTGAGCCTACTATTGTTGGTACTTTCGGTGGTGAGTCTTTCGGATTGGTTGATGCATTTATACCACGTTTCTTCGGAAGGCATCGCGCCGCACGACCCAAATAGCGTGTTTTACAAGGATTTTTTCAGCGTTATGATATTCGTTGACGTTTTTCTGCTCATTTTATCCTTCATTTATTCGGGCAGTTACGACCTGATTTTCCGCAACGGCGGCTTCGTCATTTCCACAATTTTAGTCCGCATTGCCTTGACGGCTCAAAAACCGTTCAATATTTATTTCGCGCTCACCTCCGTTTTATTCGGCGTTTTACTGATGGCTTTGTTCGTTTTTTACAATCAAAAACTGGCGAATACTGAGGGAGATTACACGTAACGCGACCTTAAGGTCGTGCTACTTTAGCAGTTAATTTATTTTATGCATCACGTTTAAATGCGGCAAAGTGATGAGCGAAAGGAATATAAATAACAGCGGAAGCGGGTCCCAAGTTTGGAGAAAGTGCAGCCAATACCACGTGGCGCCCGCCAGTGACGAAATAGCTAATGCACTGAAAAACAACGTTTTAGACCATGTTTTAAGAATAGAAAAAATTGGAGAGCGGTATTCGTTTTCCTGCGAATGTGAAACATATTCGTGAATCGTTTTGAAAGAACTTAGCGCGTGCCAACCGCCAAAATAGAGCGCAAAAGCGGGCAACAAAGGCAGAAAATAAGTCAGCAAAAGGATTAAAAACAAACGCCCATAGCGGGTTTCGTCAATGACAATTGACTGCTTTTTATTGGCTAAATAAAATAAAGTAAATGCCGTCGAGAAAGTGCCAATTAAAATCGGTATTTTGACTGCAATTAAGAACAACCAAATCGACAAAACGGCGTCATCGTTTTCACTGATGCGCGTTAGAATCGGCGTGGTTTCGACGTTGTGAATCAATAAAATAAACAGCAAAATAAAACTGCCAAAAACGAAGCGCGTGGCGTTCCACAAAGCCGTTTTAGGCGCTTTTTCGATGTCGGTCTCGCCGAAATGCCAAGCGGAAATCAACAGAAAAAAGAGCAAACTTAGGCTCGGCAGCACGTACCACATAAAGCCGTAAAAAAGCATCGTTAGCAGGTATTTAACGAGAAAAATCGGCAAACTAAACGCTTTTTGTCGCCTTTTTGCCGTTTCTTTTTCCACCAAATCGTCAATTGCCCCGTGCGGAATGCCCGTTAAAAACATAAAAAAGGCAAAAAAAACGAGTTGTACTGAGGGGGGTATTTCGCCCATCAACAATTGCCAAAAAAGCAAAACAAAACCCAATAAAATGCTTATTAAAGTGGGCGTTTCAATCAATTTAAAAACGCTGTTTTTTATCTTATCCATTGTTTAAAAACCTGTTTCAAAAAAGGTGCAAATGGTAATTTACTGAACAATAAAATTTCTTGGCCAAGGTGCGTTTCTTCATCCAAAAAACGAAAAATAGTCGTCATTTTCATTTTTTTAAACAGCGCTTCAAAAATTACACTGCCTTTCAAAGGTTCTTCCGCGAGAATGCCCAAAAGCAAACGGTCGTAAAACCGAAAACGTCCTTTTGTCGCCGCCCACCGCATTTTTTTTCCCTGATTTAAGTCCTCCGAAAGCTGTCGACTGTCCCGCGTAATGCGCTTGAAGGCGTAACCCGTCGAGGCTTTTACCATGCCCGCCGCCGTGCCGATTAAAACAGACCCCTCCCTATCGAAGCGTGAAAAAGGCATATCAGTCATGGGGATTTGCCCTTTTTCAGTTTCTTGAATAACAAAATTTACATCAGCGTAATTTATTGACATATAACTTCTTAAAGCATCCTCATACGCTAAATCGGCATAAGCATCGGGCGAAAATACGGTCATTTCAATCAAGGCTTCGTGTTCTGAAAAAGGCAAGACGTAAACAAAACGCGTGTCGTTTTGCTGCGGAATCGAGAAATCCATAAGCAACATCGTCGAAGCGTCAAAAGTCGGTTTTTCAGTTTTAATAAACCAGCCTTTAAAATGTTGTTTCAAAGAAAAACGCGCTTTTTGATGCGCCAAATCAGGTGGCAAACTGTTGAAAATAGTATCCGATTGCCACTGATTGTGCGTGCTTTTGATGTCGTAATGCGTTGAATTCTTTTTAACGTTTTTAACTTCTTGATTGATTAATTCAACGTTTTTATGTTGCGTTAAAAAGTCGTTGTTAAAATAATTAAAAAAATCTTCACCCGAGATGTAATGGTATTGATACGGATAAACATCTTCCGTTTTGGAAAAACCCGTGCCTTTAAACGTGATTTTATGCCATGATTTCGTCACCAAATGTTGCAACGGATGCGTTTCGTTGCTCCAAAAACACCACGAGCGTTTTTGAGGTATATTATCGCTAAAAAGAGCGACATTTTTTGACTTAAAATCGGCTTGCAATGACAGCTGATGTAACAATTGAAAACCCGCGCAACCCGCGCCTAAAACAGCTATGTCGAATTTCGTTTTTTCCATTGATGTACAACAAGTTACGTACATTTTTGTTCTATTTTTTGAAGGGAATTTGATGTGAAAAAATTCGTAAGATTCCGTTTTAAAAGGCTATTGAATTATGCACAAATTAAGTAAATTAATAGGAATTTTCAACCATAAAATGACGACTTAAACACGATTAATTTTAGCTACGGATTTGCGAATTTTACGGATTTACGGATTTAAACGACCTTATTAGAATCCACAAATCCGTAAAATCCGCAAATCCGTAGCTAAAAAATCGTGAACATAAATTCCGTGTTAATCCGTGTTAATCCGTGGACAAGTTAGGGACCCCTCAGTATTTTCCTCATTTTTTTTGAAAAAACAATAAAAACGTCCCTTCGAGACGCTACTTTTACACCCCGAAAAGCGTAGAAAAACAACGCACTGAAAATTTATGCTACTGCTCCGCAACGTCCACATAATTGCTCCTTCACAAGCCGACCTTGATGGTCAAGTCCGCGATATTTTTGTTAATGCCGATGGCAAAATCGAACGCATTGCTGCTGCAAAATCGCTCATTGCCGACGACAAAACCCGCATTTTCAATGTGCCGAATGCCCACGTAAGCATCGGCTTTTTCGACGTTGGCGCACTCACGGGCGACCCTGGATTGGAACACCGAGAGACCTTGGAAACCGTTAGTCAAGCCGCAATGTCGGGCGGTTATACGACCCTTGCGCCGTTTCCGAACACAGAACCCGCGGTGCATTCTAAATCTGAAATTCTTTACATAAAAAATAGAACGCAAACTTATCTTGTTGATTTTCAGCCAATTGGCGCTCTATCAACCAATTGCGAAGGAAAAGACATAGCAGAAATGTTGGATATGCGTGCAGCGGGTGCGATTGCGTTTGGCGACGGACGACGAACGACGCAAGACGCGGGTTTGCTCCTACGCGGCTTGCAATATGCTAAAATTTTTGATGGATTAATTTTCAATCGCCCGAACGATAAATCGACTTCGCCGCACGGACAAATGCACGAAGGCATCGTTTCTACGTCGCTTGGTTTGCCCGCAATCCCGTCGATGGCGGAGGAAATGATGGTGCAACGCGACTTGCATTTGGTGCGTTACTCGGACTCCCGACTGCATTTTCACAACCTTTCGGCGGCGCGTTCAGTGGCACTTGTTCGGCAAGCAAAAGAGCAAGGTTTGCGCGTGACGGCGAGCGTGGCGGCGCTCAATTTGTGTTTTTCAGACGACATACTGAGGGGTTTCGATACCAATTTTAAGGTCATGCCGCCGCTTAGAGAAGCCGAGGATATTGCCGCTTTGATTGAAGGATTGGCGGATGGAACGATTGATTTTATCACGTCAAATCACGCGCCGATTGACGAAGAAGGTAAAAATTTGGAGTTCGCTTACGCCGATTTTGGCGCTATTGGTTTGGAAACAACTTTTGGATTGATTAATAAATATCTACATAATCAGTTTACAATCAAAGATTTAGTTCGATTTTTAGCCGAAAATCCACGCCGTGTTCTCGATTTGAAGATGCCGATAATTGCCGAAGGTCAATTGGCCAATTTAACCATCTTCGACCCAACTACGGAATGGACATTTACGGCAAAAGATATCCGTTCCAAGTCTAAAAATTCGCCTTTAATCGGTCATATACTGAGGGGTCCTATTTTGGGCGTCGTTAATCGCGGACAATTTTTGATTCAATGATAGATAAAAAACAAACATCTGAAAAGCCTAAAATCACCGCCCTTTCGCCGTCGGAAATGACCGAAGGCGAAGACTTTTACATCAACGACAAAGGCTTTTTTGTCTTCATGGAAGCCTATCATTTGAAACGCGGTTTTTGCTGCGAAAGCGGTTGCCTACATTGCCCGTATGGTTTCAAGAAAAAAAAATCTGAACCATGAAGCGTTTGAGTTGTTTAAAACAATTGTGTTTCAACTTTCCAAAAGTTTTTAACTTTTGGAAAGTTGTTCTTTTATAGACAGTAATCAATTAACAATAATAAATAATCAATATAATGTTGAAAATCAAGACATTGGGAGAACTTAAAGCGGCTGGTTACAAATCAAAAAGCATTAAGCAAGAACTTCGCGACAACCTTATCAAAAAAATGCACGCCAAAGAGCCGACTTTTTCAGGCATTTTAGGCTTTGAGCACACCGTCATTCCTGACCTCGAGCGCGCGATGTTGAGCCGACACTCCATTCTACTTTTGGGATTGCGCGGACAAGCAAAAACCCGTTTGGCACGTCAAATGGTCGATTTTTTGGACGAATACATCCCGGTTGTCGCGGGTAGCGAACTCAATGACGACCCGTTGGCACCCCTCAGTATTTTTGCCAAAAATCTGATTGACGAACTCGGCGACAAGACGCCGATTGCGTGGTTGCACCGCTCGGCGCGTTACGTTGAAAAATTGGCGACGCCCGACGTATCCGTTGCCGATTTGATTGGCGACGTTGACCCGATTTTGGCGGCAAATCTGAAATTGCCCTACTCCGACGAGCGCGTTATTCACTTCGGACTCGTGCCGCGCGCGCACCGTTGCATCTTCGTCATCAATGAGTTACCCGATTTGCAAGCGCGGATTCAGGTGTCTTTGTTCAATATTTTGCAAGAAGGGGACATCCAAATTCGCGGTTTCAAATTGCGTTTACCCTTGGATGTACAGTTCATTTTCACGGCAAATCCTGAGGATTACACCAATCGCGGGTCGATTATTACGCCACTAAAAGACCGCATTCAGAGCCAAATCCTCACGCATTATCCCGAAGATTTGGACATTGCGAAAGCGATTACGATGCAAGAAGCGAAGCCGACTGCCGAGCAAAAGAAGGCAATTACCATCCCCGAAGTGTTGCTCGATTTGTTGGAAGAAATATCGTTCGCCGCGCGTGAATCGGAATTTGTGGATGCGAAAAGCGGTGTTTCGGCGCGTTTGTCGATTTCGGCGCTCGAAAATCTCTATTCAGCTGCCGAACGCCGCATGATTCTGAACGGTGATAAGAAAACAACGGCGCGCTTGACTGATTTTTGGGGCATCGTTCCCGCCATAACAGGTAAGGTAGAATTGGTATATGAAGGCGAACAAGAAGGTCCTTATTCGGTGGCGATGCACTTGTTTAGCACGGCGATTAAGACGGTCTTCTTGGAATATTTCCCGAATCCCGAAGAGCTGAAACGCAAGTCCGACAAAGACCCGTTTGGCATTATTCGCGCGTTTTTCAGCGGCGGCAACGTCATTGAATTGCCGAACGATGCGACCGAAAAAGACTACCAAAAAGCGTTGGAAAAAGTGGAAGGTTTGCGCCGTCTTGTGAGTGAATCAACGGCCGAAAAAGCGGAGTTTTTCACGTTTATGGAACTCGCGCTGCACGGTTTGGCGGAGTATCAGGTTGTCAATAAAGAGATTTTAGAATCGGCTTTTTCTTTCGGCGATTTGCTGTCGGGAATGCTGGACGATTTTTCAATTAATTGATAATCAATAGTTTACAAATTAAAAAGTCGATTGAACTTGGATGTTTAATCGGCTTTTTTATGTTTCATCAAAACAAAAAACTATAACTTGATTTTCGACAGATACTTTTGCTGATATTCAATAAATGCTCTCAACTCATCCTCTTTGGGCAGGTTTACCAAATACTTACTAACAAAAATCTGTTGAAGCAAACCACCCGTGGCATAATGAACCAATGTGTCATTTTTATGTGCGCAAAGGATAATTCCAACCGGCGGATTATCGCCTTCAATCATTTCGTTTTCACGGTAATAATTCAGATACATATTCATTTGCCCAGCATCCGCATGGTCAAAAACACCGATTTTCAAGTCAATTAAAACGTGACAACGCAACAAACGGTGATAGAAAACGAGGTCAATATGATAATTTTCATTGTCAAAAGTAATTCTCTTTTGACGCGCTTCAAAGCAGAAACCACGCCCTAATTCGATTAAAAATGCTTGTAAATGACTTAAAATTGCCGTTTCTAAGTCTTTTTCACTGTATTGATGGGCTTCCTGCAGTCCTAAAAAATCCAAAAGATAAGGATTGCGAATAATTTCAGTGGCAGTCATTACCTTATTTTCACGAATCTTGTTGATAACGCCTTCTTTATCAGTTGACAAACCCGTCCTTTCGTACAACAAAGTACCAATTGCCCGTTTCAACTCGCGCACATTCCAATTATTTTTAATGGCTGATACTTCATAAAATGCCCGTTTCAAAGGCATCTCTGCCTTCAGAAGCTCGATAAAATGCGAAAAACTAAGACGACTAAGCAGAATATCAGCGTCGGTCAAAGCAAGTCCAAATGTATCTTTAATAGCTAAAGGCTGCATCAGATTAAATGCTTGCGGTCGCAGCAAAGGTGTTGAATCAAATTTTCTTGACACTGTCAAGAAAATTTGAGGATAAGCTAAATAGAAGTCTTTACACAAGTATAAACGCGGCTCAGACAAGCCTTTAACGTTTTTTAAACGGGTCGCAATGACTTTATAGAGCCGTTCGCCACCGACTTTCAGACTCGCCGCGCAACCCTTCCACGTGTCGCAATGACTTTATAGAGCCGTTCGCCATAAGCCGCGCGGTCTTTTCCGTTTTGTTCATATTCAAACAAATAATGACCGATGAGCCAATTCCGAAGACTCAAAGCGGTATTAACTTGCTGCACAGCTTCCTCTTGGAAATAGCTATGAACTTGATTGATATGGGTCAAAAGATGTGATAGTTCCATTGATAGTAGATTTAGGGTGCAAATATCTTAATAAAAATGTACTCTTTTTCACTTTTTAAAACATAAAGTTTTTAAAAATATTATTTTTTGTTTATAAAAACCCTAAAAACGGCTGTTATACTGAGGGGTCCCATTTTTTAAAAAAGAAAGAAATTGTTTTTGAAAAAAGATTTTCAAATGGCTTAAAAAGCCAAATAGTCGTTTATTTTTGTGGCGAATAACGAGAGAAATTACACGCATTCGTCATTCACATACACACAATTTTTTCAGTTTAAAAAAAAATTAAAAAATAAATAATGACAGCTCAAGAATTTCTTGAATCGCTTCCCGCAAAGGTGAGTCCCGACGCTTTAAACGGCGTTGAAACATCGTTTCACTTCAATCTGGACGGCGGTGATTTGCAAAAAACCGTTGAAGTTCGAGACGGTAAAATCCATTTATCAGATGGCTTAATCGGCGAAGCAAAATGCGTCGTTTCGGCAAAATCGGAGACTTTAATGAAGCTCGTCAAGGGCGAAGAAAACCCGATGATGGCCGTGATGATGGGCAAAGTAAAAATCTCAAATACGGGCGAAATGCTCAAATATGCCAAACTTTTCGGTTTGATGTAAATGCCTATTCCGACTTAATTTCACGCAAAAAAGCCTTGAAAACACGCGTTTTCAAGGCTTTTTTGATTTTATACTGAGGGGTCCTATTTTGTCAATTGCCAATATTAATTTTCGGTGGCTTAGGAATTGTCGTCGCTGGCGCCGTCGGTTTAGGCGCTACGGGCGCGGGCGTTGGCACGACAGGTCGCGTCGAAGCGGGCTTGTAATTCGGTTGTGGTTTTAGCTCAACCTTGGGCGCTGGAGCGGTTGTTGTTACCGTTTTTTCGGGTTGTGGCGCGTTGTTGTTACCCGTATTTCCGCTTGGTTTCTCCCTCAAATCATTCGGGTCCTCTTTGGGCGTAACGGGTTTTTCATTCATAAAATCCACTGGATATTGCACGCCAACGGTGTCAAGCTGCACCTCATCTTCATCTAATTCACCTTCCGCGTAAATATGCGGCTCGCAATTCATGGAGTCTTTAATCCACTTAGGCGGTTCAGGAAATTTTTCGTCTTTCATCGCCGCATACTGAGGGGTCTTGTAGAGTTTTTGCAAAAACAAACCGCAAATCGGTAAAGCCGAAGCCGCGCCTTGTCCCGAACTCATATCGCGAAATTTCACGGCGGGCGTTATGCCACCAACCCACGCACCGCAGACAATATTGGGCGTAAAACACATAAACCAACCGTCGGCTTGGCTCTGCGTTGTCCCCGTTTTGCCCGCAATATTGGCTGTAACATTGTATTTTGACGTCAAACGCGACGCTGTACCATCGCTCACCACCGAGCGCATCATCTTTGTCATAATGTCCGAATGGTCGGGCGAAAGGACTTGTTGCCAATTGGCAGGATTGTTCATTTTTGAGAAATCAACGACTACTTTACCATCGCGCGTCACCACTTTTAGCACCGCAACGGGTTCGGGACGCTTGCCGCGTGCCGCAAACGTGCCGTAAACTTTCATCATATCAAACAACGAAATATCCGCCGTCCCGAGCGCAATCGACAAATCGCGTTGCAATTCGTTGGTCACGCCCATGGCTTTCGCCAAATCGCGCACGGGGTCGATGCCGACGCGATAAATCAAATTCGCCGTAACAACATTCACGGAATTTGTCAACGCACCTTCCAACGAGTAGGAACCCGAATAGCCGCCGTCTGAATTGTGCGGTAACCAATAATTCGCTTTATCTTCTTCTTTCACGTCCCAACCGTCTTTCGTCGTGTGGTCTTCGCCGTAAGCAGTCAATTTATTTGAAATATATTCGCAAGGACGAATCCCCGATTGCACCGCTTTTGCGTAAACAATCGGTTTGAAAGTCGAACCCACTTGACGGCGTGAACGACAATGGTCGTACTGAAAAAAGTTAAAATCGGTGCCGCCAACCCACGCTTTTATCCACCCAGTTTTAGGGTCTGATGCCATAAAACCCGTATTCATTTGGCGGAAATAGTATTTTATGGAGTCCAAAGGCGTCATGACCCGCTCATCCTCCGCAGGTTTTCCGTTTTCCCACATAAAAATGGTCATTGGCACTTTCGCCGTTTTGAAATGCTGAACAATCGCCGCATCTTTTTTTCCCTCCGCCGCCATGCGTTTCCAACGGTCCGAATTGCGCATCGCGTCTTCGAGCCAACGGTCGTCGCCCCACCATTTTTCGCCGTACCAAGCGTTGTCAAATTGGCGTTGCAACTCATTCATGCGCTCGCTCACGGCTTCTTCGGCGCTCAGTTGCATTTTAGAATCAATCGAGCCGTAAATTTTCAAACCATCTTTGTAAATATCGTAAGGCGTTCCGTCGTCCTTTTTGTAGGGTTCCAACATTTTTGGCAAAATCGTTCGGAGATAATCTTTGAAATAAGACGCCATGGCATCTCGATTCAGAACGGGTTGGTAGTCCAATTTAATCGTGTCTTTTTTCAATAATTCCACGGTTTTTTTGTCCAATTTACCATTTTCCACGAGATTATCTAAGACTTCGTTGCGCCGTTTCAAACTATTTTGCGGATTCCGACGCGGGTTAAAACGGGTATTTTGTTGCAACATACCAATCAAAACGGCGCCTTGCTCAACCTTCAAATCCTTCGCCGATTTGTTGAAAAATCGTTTTGCCGCCATCTCAATGCCGAACACATTGCCGCCAAACGGCACCGTATTCAGGTAAAAAGCCAACAAATTTTTCTTATCGTAAGCCCGTTCCAAACGCCGCGCAATGAGCATTTCACGGACTTTATTGATGGCAGTCGAGAACATAAAAAACTGTTTCCGACCGTAAACATTCTTCGCCAATTGCTGCGAAAGCGTTGAACCGCCACCGCTTTTTTCATCGCCTTTAAGAATAGAATAGTAGAAAACGCGTCCTAAAGCGCGGAAATCCACGCCCGTATGCGTCCAATACCGCTTGTCTTCGGTCGAAACGAGGGCATCAACCGTGTGCGTCGGGATGGCATCAAACGCAATATCTTTTCGATTTTCTTTATAAAATTTGCCAATCAAAACGCTGTCGGCGGTGTAAACTTCGGACGTATTTAAGGTCTGCAATTCTTTCAATTCTTCGACCGTCGGAATTTCTCCGAACAAACCAATAGCAAAAATGAAATAGAAAACGTACAAAGCCAACGCGACTTTGGTGCCGCGCCGAATCCACGTTGCCGCCTTAGGATGTTTGAAATAAAAACCCGCCCATTGCGCGTCAAAACGCTCTTTCAACGGGCGAAGTGGCTCGGCAAGCGGTTCGAGTCCGTGCGCCAGTTGCTTACGTATCGGCGCAAGGCCTTTACTTAGCGGTTCAGCGATGCGGGTTTTCCAAAAATTTATAGCGGTATCGAGCATAATGACTGGTATTTTAGTTGTTTGATTGAGCTGTTTTTTATCTTCCCAAAATTCTCAAAACGTACCTTGTTTAGATATAAAAGGCGCATTCTCATAATTATTACGTCTTGAAAATCAATGTTTTATAAAATATTGCCCTTCCTTGAGTTCGCAAAAAAAAATAAAATAACGAATTAATGGGTGGTTATATTTTAGAGACGGCAAATGTAGAATTTAAAACCAAATTGGGTTCAGATTCGATGGTATTTTGACATTTTGTTTTTGAGAAAAAGTCAAAATAGGACCCCTCAGTATAAATGGTGTTTTTGAGCAAAATCAGCCTTTCTTGGAAATAACGAATTAGAATAAGTTGATAAGTTTGTTTCTCTTTTTGAGCAATATTTGTCAATCGGCTCTTGATAGATGTAATGTTAGTCATAGCAGGATTTTTATAAATTCATCAACCTTGTTGAAAATGTTCAATTGCTTAGCATAACTATCTAAACGATTGAGATTACGCTCTTTTTTAATGATATAATTTTTTAATATTTCTTTCAAAACGTCGAAACCAATTTTATTTCGATGGCGAATTGTATCACAAATTGTCTTTTCCAAATCGTATATTTTGACTTTCTCATTGCCCACAATTATTGAGGTTGTTCCCAATTCAAAAGAAATTTTGTTCCAATAATACACCTTAATCGGTGGAAAATTTGGCAAAACAACACGTTGTTCATCAGGAATTGCAATGTGATACTCAGTCGGGATTGAAGTCGTAAGTTCGTAATAAAAACTGCCAATTTGACGCCACAGATACGCCATTTAAAGAATGTATTGCCGAAGCAAAAAACAACGTCGGCGACACGTTTTGGGGATTGACGAACGCAACGGGGCGCTATGCAATCAACCTTGATTCGGGCGCATTTACGGTAAAAGCCTATCGCTCAACAGCCGCAATTTTTGGGAATCTTGCACCCCCTCAGTATCGAAGACGTTTTCAAGTGCCAAAAGAGCAAAGCGGGATTGGCGTGGGCAATTTCGATTCTCCTATTCCTTTTTACAATCATTGGCGGAGCGGTGGGTTTCTTTATCAAAGGCAAAAATGCTGAATTTAAGTCTGGTATGCAACTCAATTCTTCGGTTGCTTCCGAAATGGAAGTGGAAGTTAAAAACTAAATTCCAACCCGTTTCAGGCGATTCAACGTGTTGATAATCAACAAAATATAACGTCCGAAACGTTTGTACTGAGAGGTCCTAAATTTGGCGTTGCCGAATTTAGGCCCCCTCAGTGTTTTGAGCATTTTATCGCGTTTTATGTCTATATTTGCCCAATATCAAACGCTTTAATTTTGAGAAAAATCATTCACATAGACATGGACGCCTTCTTCGCAAGTGTCGAACAACGCGACAATCCCGACCTGCGCGGCAAAGCCATTGCCGTCGGTGGCAATGGGAAGCGCGGCGTTGTGGCGGCGGCGAGCTATGAAGCGCGTAAATTTGGCGTTCATTCGGCAATGCCAGGTTCGGTTGCGGTGCGTTTATGTCCACATTTGATTTTTGTGAAACACCATTTTGATAAATACACCGAAGTCTCTAAGCAAATTCGGCAGATTTTTGAAGAATATACGGATTTGGTGGAGCCTTTAAGCCTCGATGAAGCGTATTTGGACGTGACCGAAAACAAATTTGGGATGGCTTCCGCAACCATAATTGCGCGCGAAATTCGGCAGAAAATATTCGAACAAACGCAATTGACGGCATCGGCAGGCGTGAGTTTTACGAAATTTTTGGCAAAAACAGCCTCCGATTTCAACAAACCGAACGGTTTGACCGTCATAAAACCCGACGAAGCCTTGCCGTTTTTGGAAAAATTACCGATTGAGAAATTTCACGGCATCGGCAAAGTGACGGCGGAGAAAATGCGAAAAATGAACATCCGTACTGGCTTTGATTTGAAACAATTAGAAGAATTGGAACTCGTTCGCCGTTTCGGAAAAGTCGGACGCTACTATTATAAGGTGTGTCGCGGGGAAGACGACAATCCCGTGAATCCAAACCGCATTCGGAAAAGCATCGGTGCCGAAGAAACATTTTCGGACGATTTGGACAATCTCGACGACATGAAAAAGCAATTAACCCTCATCGCCGAGCGCATTTTCAAATACATGAGTCGCAAAGAAGTTTACGGACGAACGTTGACATTAAAGGTCAAAAATCCTGATTTTCAAACATTTACACGTTCAAAAACTTATTTACATGACATCAAAACGTTGGAAGATATTCTGAAAGGAACTTTCGATTTATTGGAATCGAACGCTAAGCATTTTGAAAAAGTCCGTTTGTTGGGCATCTCGTTTTCCAATCTGAACAACGACCAATTTTTGGAAGGCTTACAATTGGAACTTGATTTTTTGATACCTTCTGAATAGTGCCATATAAAATTTGGTGGTGTTCAAAATTCAATAAAAAACATTTCACCGCTAACTAACTGATAATCAGCCACTTAAAACATTACATAAAAAAAATAAAAACATTTTTGTGCAAAATGCTTGGCAGAATAAAAAGCGCGTCCTACATTTGCGACGCAATCAGCCAAAGGGCAGAATAAATGTTGGAAAAGATCACGTAGCTCAGCTGGTAGAGCATTTGACTTTTAATCAAAGG
This sequence comes from Saprospiraceae bacterium, assembly GCA_043764555.1. Classification (GTDB taxonomy): domain Bacteria; phylum Bacteroidota; class Bacteroidia; order Chitinophagales; family Saprospiraceae; genus JAAFJT01. The sequence goes on along the minus strand of JAYUKJ010000710.1, from coordinate 8,797 downwards.
GTCCTGGGTTCGAACCCCAGCGTGGTCACCAAAAAAAACGAAAACTGTTGTAAGTCATTGACTTTCAACGGTTTTTTTTTATGCCCAAAACGGTTTTATACTGAGGGGTCCTCTAAATTCAAAAAAAATGAATCGTCCGACAACATTAAGCTATTGGGAACGCGATAGTTTTTTTAGCAATATCGACGTCGCCATCGTCGGCAGCGGCATCGTCGGTCTGTCGACGGCTTTGGCCCTGCTTGACCGCACGCCTACTCTGTCCGTTGCCGTTATTGAACGCGGCGTTTTGCCCGAAGGCGCGAGTACGCGCAACGCGGGTTTCGCCTGTTTTGGCAGCATTACGGAGTTGTTAGATGATTTGGAAACGATGTCTGAATCCGCGGTTTTTTCGCTTGTTGAGCGCCGTTTTCGCGGTTTAGAGCGCCTTCGTGCGCGGGTTGGTGACCAAAATTTGAGATACGAAGCACTTGGCGGTTACGAAATTTTCAAAAATACTGAGGGGTCCGTTTTTGACAATTGCGCGGAGCAAATGTCGTATTTCAATCAGTGTTTAGCCCCGATTATTGGTCAAAAAGAGACGTATAAAAATGTAAAAACGGATTTTGGTTTTCAAAATACTTTACCAAATTTAATCCACAACACCGCCGAAGGGCAAATTGATACGGGCAAAATGATGACAAGTCTGCTCGCTTTGGCGCGGGCGCGCGGCGTTCGTTTTTTCAACGGATTGACAATTAATCAATTGATTGACAACGATTTAGATAACCAAAAAAATGTGGAATTGATAACGTCCGAAGGTTGGTCTTTCACGGCGCGCAAAGTGATTGTAGCAACCAATGGTTTTGCGCGGCGGCTGTTGCCGCATCTTGAAGTTGAAGCGGCGCGCAATCAAGTTTTGGTGACGAAGCCTTTACCCAATTTGAAAATAAAAGGCTGTTTCCACTACGACAAAGGCTATTTTTATTTCAGAAATATCGGCAATCGATTGCTGCTTGGTGGCGGTCGAAATTTGGATTATAAAAATGAAATGACGGACGCTTTTGGCGCAACTGATTTGATACAATCAGCGCTAAATCAACTACTTAGCTCAACTATTTTGCCCCGAGAATACGTAGAAATTGAGGCAAGTTGGAGCGGAATTTTGGGCATCGGAAAAATTAAAAAACCGATAATCGAACAGCTTTCAGCAAACGTTGTCGTGGCGGTTCGGATGGGCGGCATGGGCGTAGCGATTGGCAGTTTAGTCGGCGATGAGGCGGCGGCGTTGGTGGCTATTTAGGACATAAAAAAAGTCACCTCCAGAACTTAATCGAAGGTGACTCATCCAAACAAATAAACACAAAAACTATCTTTGATTTTGGAATCTTATCATGAATATTTATTTACGAGTAGAAGCGAATAATTGGTTATGTTTTCGTCGTTCGTAAATTGATAATGCAAATATAGAAGAGAAATCGACTAACAAAAAATAAACTTCGACAAAAGGCAAAAAGAAATCGCTAAAAAGGATAAAAAAGTCGTTAACTACGTGATTAATAACTTAAAAAGGGTAGTTAAAGACCGAAATTATTTTTGTTTTTGAAAAACAAATTTTGATGCTTCGCCTTAAAAAACGAATCTAAAACTACCTTTGCCAACTCTTTTAATTCCAAGGATTTCAAATTCCAAGGATTTCAAATTCCAAGGATTTCAAATTCCAAGGATTTCAAATTCCAAGGATTCCAAATTCCAAGGATTCCAAATTCCAAACTCCAAGGATTTCAAGGATTCCAAATTGCAAAGGTTTCAAATTTGGAATCCTTGGAATTTGGAATTTGGAATCCTTGGAATTTGGAATTTGGAATCCTTGGAATTTGGAATCCTTGGAATTTGGAATTTGGAATCCTTGGAATTTGGAATTTGGAATTTGGAATCCTTGGAATTTGGAATTTGGAATTTGGAATCCTTGGAATTTGGAATTTGGAATCCTTGGAATTTGGAATCCTTGGAATTTGGAATCCTTGAAATTTGGAATTTGGAATCCTTGGAATTTGGAATCCTTGGAATTTGGAATCCTTGGAATTTGGAATCCTTGGAATTTGGAATCCTTGAAATTTGAAATAAAAAAAATATGTCTAAAGTTAAAAAATTGGAACTCGGCAAAGGGATTGCCGCCTTACTCGGCAATATCGAAGCCGAAGTCAATAAAAGTCCCGAAGCAGCAGCCGAAGTTGTCCGCGAATTGTCGCATTCAACGGCAATGATTCCGATTGCTCAAATTGAGGTCAATCCGTGGCAGCCGCGTTATGATTTTGACGAAAATGCGTTGTTGGAACTATCGGAAAGTATCAAAATTCACGGTTTAATTCAGCCGATTACGGTGCGGCGGATGGCGGCAAATCAGTATCAATTGGTATCTGGCGAGCGGCGTTTGCGGGCGTCAAGACTCGCTGAACTGTCCGAAATCCCCGCTTATGTCCGCATTGCGAACGACCAAGAAATGCTGGAGATGGCGTTAGTGGAGAACATTCAACGAGAAGAATTGAACCCGATTGAGGTAGCGGCAACGTATCAACGCTTGATTGATGAATGCAATTTGAGCCACGATAAATTGGCCGAGCGCGTGGCTAAAAACCGTTCGACGGTGACGAATATGTTGCGCCTTTTGAAATTGCCGCCTGCCATCAAACAGAGCATAAAAGAGCGTAAAATTACGACGGGACACGCTAAATCTTTAGCGGGCATTACGGATTTAGCCTTTCAACTGGCCTTGCATCAGCGCATCATCAAAGACCGTTTGAGCGTGCGGGAAGTGGAAGAAATTGTTCAAAATTACGCCGAATCTAAGCAAAAAGCAAAAGCGAAAAAAACGGACCCCTCAGTATCTTCGGAAATCAGAGCGGTTGTGGACAATTTGAACGCGTTTTTTGGTTCAAAAGTGCAGTTCAAACGTAAGCCGAACGGGTCGGGCCAGATTGTTGTTAATTTTAAATCGGATGAAGATTTGAATGCGCTTTTGGATAAACTTGAAGAAAAAAAGTAGTGCTTTCAATCCTCAATCAAAAAGCGATGGAAACCACTTAAAATCGTTGGTAAATTCAGATAAATCAATTTTTGAGCATACTTAGTGAATGTTTTCAAAGTATGGTTGTGTGAATTTCTTTTAGCGTCCCAGCATCTACGAAATTAAGATTTTTAATACTTTTTAAATCACTAATTTCTGACGCTCTAATTAAAGCGGGAATAATGTGCTTTTCAAGACGCGGAGAGAGCAATAAAATATCACGTTTATTCTCTACATAAGAAACGAGAATGGCGTGGATGGGGCTAAGTTGCGGAAATTCCTTCAACAAAGCCTTTTCGATTGACGGGCGTAAGCTAAAAACGAAGCCGTCAAATTGTGGTGTTACACTGATTTCTATTGAATCCATTGCTTTAATTTCGTACAAATGTAACTATTTTCGCAGCAAATGCGATAAGCACCACAGATATTTTTTTATCGCACTTGTCTTCTAACGGGTAAAATACTGAGGAGTCCTCTAAGCAACAGTTTCCCACTTTCAAACGTTTTAGCAAAAAAAATTAGAATGAAAAAAATAGCTATCCTCGCTGTCTTAGTCCTTTTTATGATTCAAAATATTGATGCACAAAACATTGACAGCACGACAATTAAGGAGAAAATAGACATTTCAAAGAAAAAAAGAGACCCCTCAGTATTGACCGCAAAAAAGTCGGTTGAAGACAGTTTTCCGAATCCGCGCAAAGCGTTTTTATGGTCAATCATTCCGGGAGGTGGGCAGATTTATAATAAAAAATACGCTTGGATAAAGCTGCCCATTGTTTATGGTGCTTTGGGAACGGGTGTGTATCTCATTAATGAAAATAACAATGCGTATAACCGTTTTAAGTTGGCTTATACTGAAAGATTGAGCGGTATAAAACCGTTTAGCGACGCTTCAATTCCCGAAACGATAGAAACCGAACGGCTTAAACAACTTCGAGATAGCAATTTCAAAGCATTGCAGGAGGCGTACGTTTTTACTATAATCGCTTACCTTTTGTCGGGCGTTGAGGCATTTACCGCGGCACATTTGGCGCATTTCGACGTAAAAGATGATTTGGGTTTACACTTAAAACCGTCATTTGAACCCGTGCCGATGCGAGGTAATGCCGTGGGTTTTGGGATTCAATTAAGATTCTAACGCATTAAAATATCTTTCCAAAAGTTTGAAATTTTTGGAAAGATTACTATTTAAAAAATCGAACTAAAACATTTCCTTTCCAATGAATAAAATGCTATCAATCAACGCTTTATCTACACTTTTAATCGTTTTCACTGCTTGCGGAACGGCTAAAAATCAACCGCAAAAACCCATGGAAATTGCGCAAGCACCCATCGAAATAGTCCCCTCAGTGTCAACGGTCAACATCCCGATTCGGCTCAATGCAGCAGAAATCGAACGACTTTTGAACAGCAAATTGAACGGTCTGATTTACGAAGACAACAACGTTGACGACGATGGTTTGATGATGAAAGTGACGAAAACGCAGAATATTAACATCAAACTCGACGGTTTCACGATGTCTTACCGCGTGCCGCTGAAATTGTGGGTATTCAAAAAAGTGTTGGGTTCAAAAGGCATCGAAGCGGAAGGCGAACTGGCGTTGAGCTTCAAAACGAACGTCAATGTGCAGCCTGAATGGTGGATGTGGACAAAGACGGAACTCGTCGGACAGGAGTGGATTCGGAACATGGCGGTCAAAACGGGACTCGGAAACATTGACGTAAAATACATCGCCGACATCATTATTGGACGCAGCAAAACGCTCTTGACGGAGACTTTGGACAAGCAAATTACGCAGAGTTTTCAGATTCGTCCGCAGGTGGAAGAAGCGTGGAATGTGATGCAAAAACCCGTCTCGATTGTCAGTCAATACGGCACTTGGTGGGTCAAAATGACGCCACAAAGCATTGAAATGACGCCATTTACGTCGTCGGGCGACATTCTAAAAGCCAATATTGGCGTTCAATCCATTGCCGAAGTTGTGGCGGGCAGCAGTGGTCAAACGCCGACTTTTAGAGGCAATACGACCTTGCCGCCGTTCAAAGTTGGCTATAATGAAAGCGACTCGTTTGCGGTCAATTTGACAACCGATATTTCGTTTGCGGAAGCGGAACAAATCGCTAAAAACTTGGTCGTTGGGCAAGTATTTAATCCCGGCGGCAAGACGATTAAAGTGGATAATTTGCAACTGTTCGCTCAAAATGACAAAATGGTCGTCAACACCAAATTTACGGGCGATTATACGGGCAGTTTGTACTTGATTGGCACGCCAAAATTTGATGCTAAAAAGAACGCCATTTACCTCGACAACGTGGATTATGACCTTCAAACGAAGGATTTTTTGTTGAAAAGCGCCAGTTGGTTGTTTGACAAAACGATTATAAAAAAGATGAAAGAGTCCTGCGTTTTTCCGTTAGACGACAATGTTAAAGCCTTTAAAACGATGATGAATGACCAATTACGCGATTATCGACTGAATCCAAATGTGTCGATAAAAGGTGCCGTTGAAAACATACAAGTGACTGATATTCAATTACTTCAAGATAAAATAAAGATTTGGGTGACGTCTAAAGGTAAGCTGAATTTGGATGTCGAAGGTTTGGATAAATTTTGAACAAATAGGACCCCTCAGTATAAAGCCCATTTTTTAATGAAAAAAGCCTTTCCAAACTTGCGTTTGGAAAGGCTTTTGACTTATTTAACGCGGCAGCTGAAGTTGCCGACTACTTTCTAATTACGCTTTTTCTGTCAACGTTTTCTTCGCTTTTTTCTCACCTTCCGTAATAACTTCTTCTTTAAATTCCGACAAGTCGAGGTTTTTAGAGAAGTCCATCATGACTGGTGCCGCGATGAAGATTGACGAATAAGTACCCGCTAATAGACCCACGAACAAGGCAAATGCAAAGCCTTTAATCGCCGAACCACCGAACAAGAACAAGATAAACGTCACCATCAAAACCGTCAAAGACGTGATAATCGTACGGCTTAATGTCGAATTGATACCGTCGTTGATAACTTGCGACATCGGTTTGTTGGTGTATTTACGCATATATTCGCGAATACGGTCATAAACGATAACCGTATCGTTGATGGAGTAACCAATAATCGTCAACAAAGCCGCGATAAAATCTTGATTTACTTCCATTGACCAAGGCACAATACCGTGGAACAATGTAAACAAAGACACCGTAATCAACGCATCGTGAACCGCCGCAATGACGATACCGAGCGAATATTGCCAACGGTTGAAACGAATCAAAATATACACGCCAATGATAAGAATACCGAAAATCGTTGTCCAAATCGAGCTTGTACGAATATCATCCGCAACGGCTGGACCTACTTTTACCGACGATTTGATGTGCGTTACACTCGCGTCACCCGATTTGAATTTCTTAGCATCCAAACTGCCACCCGCCGCAGCGTTTGCACCTTCAAAAAGTTTATCAATTACTTTTTCTTGAACTTCTGAACCTGTTTCGTTCGTCAAATACGACGTTGTAATATCGAATGTATTGTCTGCATTAACCGCTTTCACGTTCGTTGATTGACCTTCAAATGATTTAGCAAAAGCCACGCGCAAGTCTTCTGGATTGATTTTTTTGTCGAACGCCACTTCAAATTTGTAGCCACCCAAAAAGTCAACACCAAATTCAAAAGCTGGTTTGCGCACCAAAATACTTACGATACCCGCGCCGATAATGAGCGCCGAGAATACATACGCTTTTTTACGCATTTTCATCCAATCGTAGTTGATGTTTTTAAACGCGCCTTCACTGAATTTTGCGAAGAAACGAATGTCGTTACCGCGACCCATCCACCAGTCAATAATTAAACGGCTCACTAAAACTGCCGTAAATAGGGTAAACATAACACCGACCGCGAGGACGACACCGAAACCTTTAATGGGTCCAAGACCTTTCCAAATCAAGACAACCGATGTCAAAAACGCCGTCACGTGACCGTCAACAACCGCCGACATGGAGTGTTTGAAACCGTCCGCAATGGCTTGTAGTTTCGTTTTTCCTTCCGCCAATTCTTCACGAATCCGCTCATAAATGATAACGTTCGCGTCAACCGCCATACCCATTGTCAAAACGATACCCGCGATGCCTGGCAGTGTCAAAACTGTGCCACGCGACGTCAACATACCGATAATGAAAAATAAGTTGGCGAAAAGGGCAATAATCGAAATGATACCACCCGTTGAGTAGTAAACACCCATAAACAACATAATTGCAAGGAAAGAGATACCTAAAGACCACAACGACGCCTTAATATTAGCTTCACCGAGCGATGGTCCGACCGTGCTTTCTTGAATGATTTCAGCTTTTGCGGGCAATTTACCCACTTGCAAAACCGACGCCATGTCTTGTGCTTCTTGAACCGTATAGCTACCCGTGATTGACGAGCTACCACCCAAAATTGGATTGATAACGCGCGGTGCGCTCACAACTTCATCGTCCAACAAAATCGCTACTTCACGGTTGTTGTCTTGCGCGCATTTCGTCGTCAAGGCACCCCAAGCGTTTGCGCCTTCGTTGTCCATTCTGAGAGACACTTCAACACCACCGCTTTTGTCACCACTTTGAGCGCGCGCGTCTGTAACGCGTTCACCATCGAGTGCTGGACCGTCTTTACCCGCCGTTTTCTTAACCGCAAATAATTCGTATTGATTGGCTGATTTGCCTGAAGGGTCTTTGATTGGGTCTTTTGACCAACGGAAAATCAAGTCACGTGGGAATCTTGACGCGACTTGTGGCGTTGCCAACATTTTTGTAATGGCTTCCCGCTTATTTTTTTCAGCAATACCAATAACGGCTGGCGAGAATGCACCACCACCGTTTGGCGACAACGACGCGAAAAGCGGCCCTGCCATGCTGTTTTTTGATGTATCAACTTTGCCAATCGAAGCAGTATCACCCGAAGCCAATGCTTTCAACGTATTATCAGCGTCTTGCAATGCTTGACCGATGCTCGGGTCACTGATGCGATAGACTTCCCAAAACTCCAATTTAGCGGCTTTTGATAAGAAATCACGCGCACGCTGTGGATTTTCAACGCCCGGCAACTCGACAATAATAATGTCGCGCGCTTTGTCCAACGACACGTTCGGCTGAATAACACCGAGTTTGTCAATCCGTTGTTTGAGGCGTTTGAAGGTTTCGTCAACCGTTTCGTTTGCCTTAACACGCATGATGTTTTGCACTTCAACGTCTTTCGACTCAATATTAAGCGAGCCTTTCAACGATTCATTGCGCGCAAAAATCATTGCGAGTTTGTCATCTCCCGCCAATTTTTTATATTCCTGAACGAAAAGCGAAATGTAATCACCTTGCGATTGTGTTTGCATGGCTTTAGCGTTGTCGAGTGCCTTCAAAAAGTTCGGGTCTTGCGACTTGCCACTCAATGCCATTAGGAAATCCTTCAAGTCCACTTGCAACAATACGCTCATACCACCCTTCAAATCGAGACCTAAAGCCAATTGCTTGCTTTTCAATTCGGTGTAAGTGTAATTGCCTAAGATAGACGATTTAAAGATTTGAACGCTCGACATCGAGTCCAAAAAATGGTTGCGTGCTTCCCGCAATTGAGCAGGTGTAGCAGCCGACGGTGCCATGCGTTGCGCATAGCTGTCCGCGTCTTTTTCGACCTTGTTCGTCGGGATGTAGTACAGAAACTGGCTGGCGCAAACCAACAACAGCAACACGAGAAAAAACTGAATAATACCTTTCGCTTGCATTTTTGTAGCT
>JAYUKJ010000709.1:0-9774 GCA_043764555.1 Saprospiraceae bacterium | reverse complement strand
TTGCTCTAATGCTCACGTCTAAGTACCTGTTTCCGATTGTTTTTAACCCCGAATTTGCGCGCAGTGCCAATATTTTCAACATTTTTCTATTGCTATTATTGAGTCGCGCCTTGTTTCCGCAAACGATTTTGTTGGCATTAAAACAAACCAAAACGCTCTTGGTCATATCGATAATTGAGACAATGAGCATCGTTTTTTTAAGTTTTTTAGGCATTTTTTGGTTTCATACTGAGGGGTCCGCTTGGGCATTGGTTCTGGGTTTTTTATTAGAAAAAACCCTGATTGTTTACGTTTTAAAAACGCGCTACGGCATTGATTTTCAAGACTATACAAACGTTCCGCTCTACGGCATTTACTCCGTTTTGTTGATTTTAAGTTATTGGATTCAATTGTTGTGGCTCAATTAGGTTTTCAAGTTGCTAACGATTAGGCTTATCTTTAAAGCGGCGTAGCTGCCCAATCTCGGTAATATTAAACCCAGTCAGTAATTTTTCTACGCGGTGTCACCGCGAAACCACTTGTTTTGCGGTGACACCGCACAGGAAAATTATTGAGAGTCCAAAATATTACCGAGATTTGGCAGCTACGCCACCGTAAAAAAGCCACATTAGAAACCGCGCTCCTCGGTATAAAACCCATTTTTGGTCAAAAAACGCGTTTTATACTGAGGGTTCCCTTTTTTTGCACAAGAAAAAACGTAATCTTGCAACCCGCATCGGCAACTGAAGTCCATGCGTTACATCGTCAAAAAAAAACATATTATGGCACACACCATCGCTTACAACCTCACCGAATTCTCCGCCGATATACATCTGCCGTCCGCCTACATCGTTGCGCTTGACGCGGCGCAAACGTTCACGCACCGCAAAGAAAAAGCGACGGAAAATAACCTGTCCGCGTTCAGTATTCCCTTCACGCCGACAGTCAAAAAACTGCTCGACACGATTGCTTCGTTGGCACCTCGAAGTTTGGAAAAGAAGTTCAACGGCGCGACAAAGAAGCCATTGCCGCTGTTGATGTTGTTGGAAGACAAAACCGTAAAAGACGCTATCTTAAAGTTCGTTCACCGTGAATTAGGCGCATTTTTGCGCACAATCATGAAAGAAAACCTACCAATCTGCCTTGATTTAGAAAGCAAACAGTTAGTGCATTTAACGCAATTGTCCTTAAATCCGACGGTTTTACAACCCGACGTTTACTTTGAGCGCAACGCTGAGAGCGTCTTGTATCGCTTGCAAATTAAGGACAACAAAACGACGTGGCGCGTCCAAGAAAAGCCGTGTTTGGTGGTCTGCAACGACCCCGCGTTTATCGTTCGCGGCGGTGAATTGTTCCAATTAGAAGGCATCAACGGGTTTAAATTGAAACCATTCAAGGACAAAGACGTCGTATTGATTGCGCAGAAAAACGTTAAAGAATATTGTCAAAAAATCATCCTGCCGATGTTGGAAAAGATTGATTTCAAACACGAAGGTTTCGAGATTATTCCACACAACATTGTCCTAAAAGCGACCTTAAACCTAACCCACAATTTCATCAACAACGCTGCGGGCATCGCCCTCGTTTTTGATTACGGCAAGCTGATTTTCAATTGGAAAGACGCGCGTTCGCAGAAATCTTTTTTGCACATCAACGCCCAAAACGACGTGATTATTCACCATGTGAAAAGGAATGCGGCCCAAGAAGCCACGTTCATTCAAACCTTAAACGATTGGGGTTTGAGTGCGCAAACGGCAAACTATTTTGAACTTAATTCTGTTCCAAACGCGCCCACAACGCACTTGATTGATTGGTTGATTACGCACCAAAAGTCCTTAGAAAATGCGCAATTCTGCGTGGAAATGCCCGTAATTGAGAACAAAACGATTGCTTTGTTGCGTCCGCAACTAAACATTCAAACGACGGAAGACAACGACTGGTTCGACTTGAAAGGCAGCGTCGTCGTTGGCGATTTTACAATACCTTTTGGGCAACTCGTGCCGAATATCCGCGAACAGAATCCGTATTTTCAGCTGCCCGACTGTACCTATTTTCTGATACCCAACGCGTGGTTTGAGACCTATCAAGACGTTGCGCAATTTGGCAAAATCGAAGGCGAAACAATTCGCATAAAACGGCACAAGGCAACGCGTTTACTGAACAAAAAAGACCAACATTCTTCGGAAAACGCCGCCGAAAACGCCGCCGTCGAATCAACAGCTTGGCGCCCCCCTGAGTATCTGAAAGCAGATTTGCGTCCCTACCAAATCGAAGGCGTTCAGTGGTTAATAAAACATTATGGGCAACAAAAAGGCGCGCTTTTGGCCGACGATATGGGTTTAGGAAAGTCTTTGCAAACGATTGCGGCACTGCTGTTTGCGAAAGAAAATAAGAAAAACCACGCGCCCGCAACGATGGGTCGGCAGATGTCCGCTTTTGACGCCGCGCCAGCCGACACGTTCCTAAATCCACTCCAAGCGCTCATTGTTTTGCCCGCGTCTTTGGTCTATAATTGGGAAGCCGAATGGCGAAAATTCACGCACGGCATCTTGATTTACAAACACATCGGCGGCACGCGCCACAAAGATGCGCGGCTGATTAAAAACTTTGACGTGGTGTTGACAACCTATCAAACGGTTGCCAAAGACATCGGTTTATTGGAACAAATGACGTGGGAATACGTCGTTTTAGACGAAAGTCAATACATCAAAAACAAAGAAAGCGACGCCTTCAAAGCCGTTAATCGCTTGGACGCACGGCATAAAATCTCGTTGAGCGGGACGCCAATTGAAAACTCGCTGTCCGACCTTTGGGCGCAAATGCAATTTATCAATCCGAACTTGCTGAAATCCTACGCCTTCTTCGACCGCACGTTCATAAAACCGATTGAAAAAGGGCAAAGCGCGCCGCAAAAAACCGCCTTGCGCGATTTGGTGCAACCTTATTTGTTGCGTCGAACGAAAAATGAAGTGGCAAAAGATTTGGCACCCGTTGAGCGTCAAACCATTTTTTCGGAAATGTCGGACGCGCAAGCAAGAGTTTATGAGCGCGAAAAATCCATCGTTCGGAACGCGCTTTTGGGCATCGAATTGGCGGGAAAATCGACGTTTGAATACCAAAATGTGGTCTTGACTTCCTTGATGCGGCTGCGTCAATTGGCGATTCATCCGCGTTTGGTTCTGGAAGATTACGCGAGCGAAAGCGCAAAGTTTGACGCCGTTTTGGAAACGTGGGACGCCGTTCAACGCGGCGACCACAAGATGTTGATGTTCAGTTCGTTTGTTAAACATTTGGCACTTTTACGCGCTCATTTTGATAAAAATGGCGTGAAATACAACCATCTGTCGGGCGAAACGACTTTGAAAACGCGGCACGCGGAAGTCATTGATTTTGGACAAAATGACAAAAACCAAACCTTTTTGATGTCCCTCAAAGCGGGCGGCATCGGACTCAATTTGACAGCCGCCGATTACGTTTTTCTCCTCGACCCGTGGTGGAATCCCGCCGCCGAAGAGCAGGCAATTGCCCGCGCGCACCGCATCGGACAAACTAAAACCGTGATGGCCTTGAGTTTTATAACGAAAGACACGATTGAAGAAAAAATGATGTTGCTGAAAGCGCGCAAAACGCAATTGTTCACCGATATTATTGGCGATACCGCGTCACCGTCGTTTTCAAAAGATGATTTGGCGTTTTTGTTGGCGTGATGTTTTTGTCCGATTTGACGTAAAAACGCATTTTATACTGAGGGGTCCCTTTTTTTGCAAAAATAGAAACGTCAAAAAAAGGTCAATTGTCTTTTAATTTTTTCCAAATTGGTATTATCACAAAAAATAGACATAACTTTGAGTAAAACTTATTGAATCTGATGCATAAAACCCATTTTCCTAACGCCTACAATTCCTTTAAATCATGCTCATTTTATTACGAAAAATCGCGCTAATCGTTTGTTTTTCAACCCTTTGCATCGGCTTTTCAGTCGGTCAAAGCAGTTATTTGCGCGTTCAAGACCCGCAACAAACTTGGCGCAGCGGTACTGCGCGCATCGAAACCGCTTCGTTTGACGTGCGTCCACGCGGACTGTACGCCGAAGTGAGTTTGAACATGACGTATTCGGCACAAGGCACAAGCTACACGGCGGCAACGGATACGCTCGAAATTCAACACTATTTCACGCTGCCTGCGAATGCCCTCGTGTCGGATTCGTGGTTGTGGGTTGAACAACAAGTTGTTTACGCCAAACTGATTGACCGTTGGACGGCTTCGACGATTTATGAAGGCATCGTCAAAAGGCGTCAAGACCCGTCAATTTTGTTTAAAAATCAAGCAACTGGCTACGAATACCGCATTTTTCCGATGGCTGGCAACAAAAATCGACGGGTTCAGTTGCATTTTATGATGCCCGTTGATTGGCAATCGGGCGTGGCAACTATTGAATTGCCCACCAATTTGTTGCGGACGGGCAATCGGACGCCTACGGCAAATGTGCGTATTTTTCACAACGCCCAATGGAAAAATCCGCGTTTGACGGACTTCGCAGCTCAAACGCTAACGGCGGCAAGTGACACCGCGACGAGTCAAGCGATTTACACGACGACTTTGACAACTGCGCAAGTAAGCAGCACGTCAAACGTGCGCATGACGTTTGATTCGCCGATGAAAAACGGCGTTTTTGTCTCAACTTACACGCAAGGCACCGACAAATTTTATCAAATGGCGATTCAACCCGACCAATTTTTGGCGCTCAACACGCCGCCCCGAAAATTGATATTTGTGGTGGATTACAATGCAAATTCTGCCAATTTATCAGCTGCCGACCTCATGGCTACCCTCAAACAAAACCTGCGTTCGACCTTGACGGCGCGCGATTCGTTCAATTTACTTTTCTCGCGTCTTTTGCCGACACCCCTCAGTAATCAATGGATTTCGGCGGCTAATTTGGAGACCACGCTGGCGCAAATTACCGAAACATCGCTGTCGTCGTTCAGCAATTTGCCCAATGTTTTGGCGAAAGCCATTGAATTTACAAAAAATAACAACGGTGGTGCGGTTGCCTTAATGTCAAATGATGCAAGCGTATCAAGCCTCAACACGGCAAATGCGTTGATTGCCGATTTGAAAAGCACTTTCCCGATTTTACCCATCATCAACGTCTTGGATTACAGCACAACGGGCGTTGTTTTCTTTTTAAATGGTGTATATTACTACGGAAATGATTATTTCTACAATATTTTAACGAGCCAAACGGGCGGTAATTTCACAAATGCTCCCGCTTATTCGTCGGATGTCAAACCGTTTATTGTGCAACATTTTAGGGGATTAACGCCCTATTTTGAGAATTTTGAGACTTACACCACGCTCGCAAGCGGCTACTGTTTTGCCCGTTTCAACATCGGCGCAACGGGAACGGCGTTTTTTAATAAACCCGTTTTGCAGGTCGGAAAGTTTAGCGGACAAACGCCGTTTCAGGTCGAAGTGACGGGTTCTTACCAAAACGTACCGTTTGGTCGGCGCTTAGTGATTGCGGACAGCTTGGTGACGGCGGGCGATTCGACGGTGCGGCAAATGTGGGCAGGCGCGCAAATTCTCAATTGGGAAAGCCAAACGCCCAAAGAAAATGCGACCATAAAACGCATTATTGAAACAAGTCAATCGAACCTTATTTTGTCGCTTTACACGGCGTTTCTGGCGCTCGAACCCGGCATGGGCGGCGATACGTGTCGCGCTTGTCGCAATTCAGGCGCGGGTCAAGTGTTGTCAACAAAAGACGTGTCAATCGACTCGTTCCGCTTGACGGCATCGCCGAATCCGTTTAAGGAAAAAACAACCTTAAAAGTTACTTTTCCGACGTTCAAAGTGAGTCAAAAAGCGGATTTAACGGTCTATAATCTCGTTGGAAAAATGATTCAACGGTTCAATTTAGACATAAAAGGCGGCGACAATTCGGCAGAAGCGGCGTGGGAAGCAAACGGTGTGCCTTCGGGTGTTTACATTGTTCGGTTCTCATCGGGCGCAGTTGTGAAGACCTTGAAAGTGGTTAAAACGGAATAGTTTGAGTTCAGGTTAAATTGATTCATTTTTGGCAAAAATACTGAGGGGGTATAAAATCATGTGATTTTATGCCCCCTCAGTATTTTCCTTAATTCTTGATAAATTTGACCACTTCTATCCCCGATTTGACAAAATAAACGCCACTCGACCAGCTACTAATGTCGATTTTCAAGAGGTTTCCCACGGACAATTGCGTGGATTTCTGTTGAAAAACGATTTGCCCAACGGCATTGACAACTTGAAGTACCCCCTCAGTATTTTGACCTAATTCGACTGACATTTCGGATTGCGCCGTCGGATTTGGATAGACTTTGAGACCTTTGGCAACCGCACCGTGTTGAATCGAAATGGTCGAAGAAGCCTTTTTTGTTCCATCAAAATCCGTTTGTTGAAGGCGATAATACGTCAAATTGCTTAAAGGTGTTTTATCAATAAAATCGTAAGCACGTTTGACATTCGTCGTACCATTGCCTTTTGCGAAGCCGATTTTATCAAAACGCACGCCGTCTGCACTGGCTTCGATGTCAAAACCCGCGTTGTTTTTCTCGCTTGCGGTTGTCCAAGTTAGAAAATTAGACCCCTCAGTATTTTGACCTTTGAAAGACAATAATTCGACAGGAAGCGGCGATGAAGTACCAAAAGCGCGGATATTGAAGGCTTTATACAGGTTGACATCCGCCGTAGCAGGCTCATTCGGGTCACCATCGTTTAGTCCGCCTCTCACCTTAAACCACACTTTATTATTGACTCTATCTTGCCAATATACTTCTCCCGTAGCCGCACTGCGAACCGCCGCTAAATTGGCAACGGGCTGGTAAATGTGCGTATCGGCATCATTCACAGTCGGCATAGGTACGCTGCCGCCAAACTCATCAAGATTCCAAGCTGTTGAAGCAAAAAGCGCGTCAATTCGATACGCCCCGTTGTATTCCATGCCGATAACTTGATAATCGTTGGTGGTTTGCATATTGGTGAGTCGAATAGAAATATCATTGACATTGTTTAAAGTCGGAAAATTCAACTCATAAATCCCCGTCGGATGCGTCGAAAAATGCCGCATATTCGGCAATAATTGCCCATCCATTCCTTCTGCGACCGCCCAAGTGCCGACTGTTGCCAAACTGCTGTTGAGGCGATTGACTTGGATTTCCATGTAAGGCGACCAAGGACTATTGGCTTTGTTAACCACAAACTCTTGCACCCCGTAAAAAGGCCCTTCAACGACCACGCCACCCGACGTTGCGGTGTTCGGTTGCACCACCGTCGGCGTTTGCCCGTAAGTGAAAAACGGATTGTCAAAAACGTAGTAATTGTCTTGACTTGGGCTGCTACCCCAATAATCGTAAGGGTCCCAAAGCGTGGCAAACGTAAATTGAGGCTCCCAAGGTAAGACTCTTACGCCAGGATGCGACGCAACAATCGTGTTGTTGACATTGCGCACCAAACCCTTATCCACGGCAATCAAATAGTAATCTTCGAGCGCGAAAGCCCCGCTTGTGGTATTCGGAACGGCTGGAAAATTGAGGATAAAATTGTCTTTGATGTCAAACGAACTGTGATAACTTGCGAAAGCGGCGGGCGGATTTGACCCAAAAGTTGTCGGACGCGTCATGCCATTCATATTGTAATTGAGGCTATTACCGACCGCCAAACTGCGTTTTACCAATCCATTGTCGCCCGCGCCAGAGAAAAACATGGAACAATTGTCCGCCGAAACCACTTGGTCGTTGTCGGGTACAGCCGCCCGATTCCAAATACCCCGACCTGCATTTTTCCAAGTCGTATAACGGCTCAACATGTGCCGACGGCGGTTCGGAAAAGGCCACTGCGGGTCTAAACCATCGGTGGTTGATACGTATTTAAAACCCGTCGTATTACCCGCATTATCCGACTCGACATCATCAAATAAAATACCATCTCCGCCGTTGGAATGCGCCGTATTGCCATCAAAAACGCCAAAAAGCGTTCGGCTTGGATTCATGCTGATGCCCGCACTCAAACCCCAAGCTTGGGTCGTAAAGGCAAACCAATAAGCACTGCCCACGCAGTCCGCTGCCGTATTGTTAGTAATCGTATTGTCGGGATTACTGACCCAAAAACCTGCTGAACTCTTAGAATTATCGGTTTCATGCACCTTCAAAGGCGTGGTCGGATTGCGAACGTGTAGGACTAAATTGCCATCAATCGTGTTGCGGCGTTCCGAAGCGTCTTCCGTAAAAACGCCGTGTCCGCGAATGTCAAATAAGACATTTTTACTCACTTCAACGCCATTTGTCCCGTGAATCACGATGCCGCGATGCACCGATTCATGCACCGATGAATTGCGGATATACTGCCCCGTTGCGTCGGCAAGCGTCGTCGAGCCTTCGTAACTTAACATGTGCCAATGAAATGGATAGCGTCCGACTTTGCCGTTTTGACCACCCCTCAGTATTTCGATGCCGTTGACGTGCGCCACACCTTGCGTCGTGCCTTGGCGCATAATCATCACGTGGCAGCCGAATTTGTTGTTCTGCCAAGCCGCGTCGTCGGGCGCTTGAATGACAATATTGCGTGTCAAATTGCCCACTTCGGCGCGTTCGTCGAGCGTTGTTGGCGTTCCTGCGACGACCGTTGCGGGAACGGGTCCAGCCGTTAAACTCATGCCCGAAGTCGTGGCGTATTGCATCAACCCCCAACGTTGCGCGTTCATACCCGCCGAAGCAGTCAACGAAGTGCCGCTTATGGCGTTGATGGCCACTTGTTGCGCGTCGCCCGTGCCAGGATAGTCGGTTGGTGCGACAACGATTTGGTCGTTGACTTGCCAATTGACCGATTCCATGAGCGTCAAATTGGTCGCATTGTTTGCCGTATGGGCATTGATTTTTGTCCACGTTTTGGTCGGTGGCGTGCCGTGTAGTTCCAATAAGCCGCCCATGACCATCAAACCACGCGTTCCCATGCCCATAATGTCTTGATTCAGATTGGTGGCATTGAGGGTAATGATGGCTTTGTGCGTAAACGGTGAAGCCGCGCTACCGACGTGCATCGCGCCCATCAGTATAATCCATTGCGCTGTCAAATTGACATTTTTTCGGTCAAATTCGAGCGTCCCGTTGATGGTCAAACCCGCCAAATTGGGCGTATTTTCGTCCAAAATAATGTGTTTCCCTGCGGCAATCGTCACGGCATCGCCCGCAACGGGCTTCACACCGCCCCAAGTTGCAGGATTAGACCACAGTTCAGGCGCAGAGACAACCGTCGTAGCGGAACGTCCCGAACACATCGCGGGTGGCGGTGGTGAATTAGTTTTCGCAGTCTGCGTCCACTTCTCTTTTTCAGATAAAATAGTCGTTATTTCCGCAACGAACGGACTGAACGTCGCCGCAAAAGCAGTCGCTATGGTAAGCGCGAAAAGAAATAAGGTTGATTTAGTTCTAAGCATAACTGATTTTTTTAATTGATTAATGAGTTGTTTAATTAGCGTGCATAATAAGCAATCGGTTAGTTTTAAGGTCTGCATCAAAGTGGTTAATAATCCCTGAAAAACGGCGTAAAAGTGCTGATATACTGAGGGGTCCCTTATAAAAAAAATGTAATAAAAAAAGCGTAACCATATAGTCGGGTTACGCTTTTCAAACGACACAAAAACAATTATTATTTCTTTTCTGAATCAGTCATTTTATTTGCGGCAGCGCGCAATTTTTCAAATTTAGGGCAATTCGTTTGACATTCACCCGTTTCGCTAATGACGAATACCGTATT
>JAYUKJ010000708.1:0-9781 GCA_043764555.1 Saprospiraceae bacterium | reverse complement strand
TGACAACTTGCTCACGCAAAAAATGTATGATTTAGGCGTTTTTAACGTGGAAAAGATTGAAAAAGCGGGTATTGTTCTCGAAGGCGGTGGCGTTGAATCCGATGGGGAAGGGACTTTAATGACCACTTCGGAATGTTTGTTGTCGCCGAATCGCAATCCGCATTTATCGAAAAAAGACGTGGAGAAACGATTGAAAAAACTGTTTGGTGTGAAACGGATTTTGTGGTTGAACCACGGCTATCTCGCGGGCGACGATACGGACAGCCACATTGATACGTTGGCACGTTTTTGCGACGTGAACACGATTTGTTATGTTCAATGTTTGGATAAAAAAGATGAACATTACAAGGCATTGAAAGCGATGGAAAAGGAACTAAAAGCCTTTAAAAAAGCCGATGGAACGCCTTACAATCTCGTCCCGTTGCCCATGTCTGATGCCATTTTTGATGAAGACGGCGAACGTTTACCCGCCACTTACGCCAATTTTTTAATTATCAACGGCGCAGTTTTAGTGCCGACTTATGGCGTCCCACAAGACCAAAAAGCGCTCGAAATACTGAGGGGGTGCTTTCCCGACCGCGACATTGTGGGTTTGGATTGTCGCCCTTTGATTTATCAGCATGGGTCGTTGCATTGCGTAACGATGCAGTTTCCCGAGGGCGTCTGCTAATTTATTAACTCAGCCTTTGTTTCTTCAAAAATAACCGTACTTTTGGTAAAATTAAAATAAAATGGTAAAATCATTTGAGCGTTGGGAACGTGAAGAATTAGAATTGACTTTTGGTTTGCAACAAGTCAAAAACCACTCTGTTTTGACGGATTGGTTAACCGCAACAGAAGCTATTTCGGAAGAAGAAATCGCTAAAATTGAACCTTTAAGGGTTGATTTAGAAAGTGAAATTTCGTTTTGGAACGAAGAAGAAGTAAAGATTTTTTTCATCAATGACCTTATCAAGCTCATTAATTTCAAACGGCTCAATAGTTACAAATTATTCGCCCAAAGAACCCTCTCGGCAACCGTTAAAGACTTGAAAAACAATGATTTAGAGTTGCGTGGGCGCATAGAAATCGTCGTAGCAACGGGTCGTCAAAAGCCGCGTCAGCCTTTCTTTTTTATTCATGAATATAAGCCTATACGTTCGTCGGCGGCGAATGATCCCGAAGGGCAATTGTTAGTGGCGATGGTGGCAACGCAGGCTTTAAACGATGTGCCGCGTCCGATTTATGGATTGTATGTGCAAGGTAAATTTTGGAATTTTGTTACGCTTTCGGGTAAAGAATACTCAATTAGTGCTTCTTATGATGCGACAAAGGTTGAAGATTTGCACCAAATTGTGCGTATTTTGAAGCGGTGTAAATTTTATATTGACCGTTTTTTAGGCTTGGTTTAAGGCGTTTTATTAGATAAAAATTAAAAAAAATGACAAGTTTACTTATTGAAATTGAAAATCCTAAAGACGTTCAACTTTTGCAATATTTAGTTGAAAGATTGGGTTTCAAAGTGAAAACTTTGACAAATGGCGAAACTATCGATGAAACCGACTTTTTATTGGGTTCAGAACCCAATAAGAAACGGCTTTTACAGTCGGTTGAAAATGTCAAAAATGGCATTCATTTGACTGATATTGATTTGTCGTAATAATGTGATTTTTATAATTGCTTGCCGGCGGCATTATTTGTAGGCATTTGTTTTCCAAAGAAATAGCCTTACTTTTGGTAAAAAATTAAATAAAAAATGGAAAGTGTAGCTAAAAAAGTACGTTTGACACCAGAATTAGATTTAGCAATTGACGATATTCTTGTGGGAGTTGCAGAATTAGAAACGCCTGATTTAGAGCAGTTTCTTCAAAAAATCGGACGTCTCGTTGCGCGTCGAAAATCACCTTCTCTTTCCGAACGCGAAACTGTTTTATTGCAAGCGATCAATCAATCGTCAAATATTGCCTTGCAGAATCGCTATTCAATTCTGTCGAAAAAACAAAATTCGGGTATGGTAACGGACGGAGAGCATGAAGAATTATTGACACTTATTGATAAACTTGAAGTTTTGCAAGCAAAGCGGCTTGAAAATTTAATCGAATTGTCGCAATTGCGCGGCATTTCATTGGAGATTTTGATGCAAAATTTGAATCTTAATTTCCAATACCATGATTAGCGCGAAACAAAAACGATATATTTTGAAACGCGCTCGCAATCGTTGTGAATACTGTATTTCACCGATGTCTCACGCAATTCAGCCTTTTAATGTTGAGCATATCATCCCAGAAATTAAAGGAGGAACGGATGATTTGGACAATCTTGCAAGTGCTTGTGGTGGCTGTAATGGACATAAATACACCAAAATCCACGCAGTTGACCCTTTTGACAATCAATTAGTGCCGCTTTATCATCCGCGTTTGATGAATTGGCAAGCGCATTTTATTTGGTCTGAGGATTATTTAGAGATTATCGGTATTTCTTCAACGGGTCGTGCAACTGTAAAAGCGTTGAATTTGAATCGTGTCGGTGTTGTGAATCTGCGTCGTTCATTGTTGCTTGAAGGTCTGCACCCGCCCGATGGTTACTAAATTCAATTTCAAGGACCCCTCAGTATAAACCCCATTTTCGCATAAAAAACAAAGCTCATAAGCGACATTCAACGCTTATGAGCTTTTTTTTTTAGGATTTTCATAGAGAAAACTATCTGAATCTATGAGAAAACATCTTTATCTGACTATGCAACAAAAAAAGAGTACACAACAAATTCACCAATTCACTGCGTAATAACTTTCCAAAAGTTGCAACTTTTGGAAAGTCGTTGCCTAAAGAGACAATTTGTTATACATTCAAATAATTCTATCTGTGTACTAAAATGCCTGCGTTTTAAACCCCAAAAAAATATCGAATAAATCTGTTTCACCACCTATCTTCGCCGCTAACGATTAAAAATATGAAGAGCCAAAGTGTCACCATAAAGCACATAGCTGCTGCCTTGAATATCTCGATTTCGACCGTCTCGCGCGCTTTGGCGGCGCTACGGCTATAAAGTTTCCGACCACGTTGCTATTATTAGTTTTGGTAATACGCTCGTTTCGGAAGTCATGACGCCGACTCTTTCGACGGTCGAACAAGCGGCGTATGAAATCGGCGCAAAGAGTTGTCAATTGCTTTTTGGACACATCAAAACACCCGATATTGCGCCGCAAACAATCGTCATGCCGAGCAAATTAGTGATTCGAGAATCGAGCGTGAAGCCAAAAATCGGGTAGGAAGGACCCCTCAGTATAAACGCCTTTTTTAGCCGTAATGCGACCTTCAAGTCGCTAAATATACCAAATTTTAAACGACCTAAAGGTCATTTTACATTCACCAAAATAAATTCAACCGCATGAAAGACGCCGTAATGCCACAGACAGAATTGTCTGAAATCCAGCAAAATAACGCCGATTATACCCTGTTTTCATGGTCAAAACAAGGTGGTTTAAATCCAATTGCGATTAAGTCCGCGAAGGGTGTTTATCTCCACGATTATGACGGCAATAAAATCATTGATTTTTCATCGGGTTTGATGAATGTCAACATCGGTCACGCCAATCAGCGGGTGACGAAGGCGGTTGCCAAACAGATGCAAGAAGTGAGTTATGTCACGCCGAGTTGCGTCACGAAAGTGCGTGGCGAATTGGGCAAAAAACTCGCATCTATCACGCCCGAAGGTTTGAACAAAACGCTGTTCACGGTTTGTGGGGCAACAGCGATTGACAATGCGATAAAATTGGCGCGTTTATACACGGGTCGGCACAAAATTATTGCGCGTTATCGGGCATTCCACGGCGCGAGTTACGGCGCAATGTCGGCGGGCGGCGACCCGCGAAAATTGCCCGCGGATGTTCAGCAAGCACCGAATTTTGTTCACGTCGAAGACCCTTATTGCTACCGTTGCCCGTTCGGACAGAAAGGTCCGGACGCGTGCAACCGCGAATGTGTGAGTCATATTGAGCGCGTTATTCAGTTCGAAGGACCTGAAAATGTGGCGGCAATCATCATGGAAGGCGTGTCGGGAACATCGGGTTGTATCAAATATCCCGCGGATTATTTGCCAAAATTGCGCGCAATCTGCGATAAATACGGCATTTTATTGATTGCCGACGAAGTGATGTCGGGTTTTGGGCGCACGGGAAAATGGTTTGGCGTTGACAATTACGGCGTCGTTCCCGATATGATTGCGACCGCAAAAGGCATCACGGCGGGCTATCTGCCTTTGGGCGCTTTGATTGTTTCCGACAAAATTGCGGCGCACTACAACGACCGCCCGTTGATGCTCGGTTTGACCTACTCGGCGCATCCCGTGACGTGTGCGGCGGGTTTGGAAACGTTGCAGATTTATGAAGACGAAAAACTCGTCGAAAATGCCGCCGCGATGGGCAATTATATGGATAAACAAGTCGCAAAATTGATTAAAAAACACTCGTCAATTGGCGATTGGCGCAACACAGGCTTGCTCGGTTGCTTAGAATTGGTGTCAAATCGGGCGACAAAAGAGCCGCTTGCCCCGTACAATGCCAAGCCTACGGAAATGGGTGTGATGAACAAAGTGGCAGGAAAACTCCGTGAATTGGGACTTTATACTTTCGTTCGTTGGAATTATATTTTCATCGCGCCGCCGTTGTGCATCACAAAAAAACAAATTGACGAAGGTTTAGCGATTATTTCGCAAGCGTTGTTGATTGCGGACGAAGCGTACACTGCCTAAATATTTCTGAAAAAAGACCCCTCAGTATAAACAGCATTTTTTGGTCATTTTGAGTGAAAAATAGCTTTTATACTGAGGAGTCCCTTAAATGCTTTACAAACAAAAATAAAAGCTGTATTTTTGTAAAAAATAAAAATTGTCATGACGACTTTAACATTAAAATTAGAGACAAACGAAACGGTTGCTTCGGCTTACAGAAACGCAAGACCTTCGGAAAAAACACGCATAAAAGCTTATTTACACGTGCTTTTAGAGCAATTTATCGTCCGCGAACGCGCCCGAAAGGAAATGTACGTGGCATTGGATACATTGCATGAAGAATCCGAACTCAACGGTTTAACGGATGAAATAATTGAAGAATTACTCGCCGATGAATCATGAGAAAACTATTTATTTTTGATACTTCCGTCGTTCTGCAAGCGATGTTGTCACGTCACTCATTGGCTTTTACGGCGTTGAGAAAGGCGGACAATCACGGCATTATTGTCGTTTCTGATGCCACGCTTTATGAGTTAGAAGAAAAAATGTACTTATCAAAATTCGATAAATATCAATCACTACCAAGTCGTAGGGCATTTTTCAAGGCTTACAGTTTAATGGCATTAAATCTTGAACCGACTATTGAAATCGCCGCTTGCCGCGACCCTAAAGATGATATGTTTTTGTCACTCGCCCTTGCTGCAAATGCAGATTGTATTATCTCACGCGATGAAGATTTATTGGTCTTAAATCCTTTTGAGAATATCCCGATTCTTAACACTTCTGATTTTATGCGTCGCTTTTTTTCCTCATAATTTTGTAAAAAAACGCGGTTTATACTGAGGGGTCCTCTTTTTAATTAAATTTATGAAGCTTAATTTACTCAATTTAAAAACACGCTAATGAAAAATACAATAAACCTGCCCTTTTTCTACTCGTTTTTATGTCGAATTTGACGGCACAAAAGGCGGATTTTCCTTGCTATTTTGTTTTAGCAAAAGGAGCGGTTGTTCGTGCGGATTCTATACGTTTGGAAATGCCACCAATGAAAAAACCGTATTTTTTGGTGGATGGTAAGCAAAAATTCGGGTTGAATGAATGGATGGCTTATGAAAATAGCGAAGGTTATTTTCACCGATATATAGATTCAATTTTAAGTTATCCAGTTTGGTATAAACGTGAAGAAAAGGGTAAAATCAACCTTTTTTCTCGATTTCTCCGTGATAATTCGGCGAATCAGACGAATTCATTCCAAGAAGAAGCGGATTTGTATAAGCCTTATATTTATATAAATCAAAAAATACTTTACAGTCAAATAAGGGATGAATCGCCTCAGAAACTAAGGTATGCCCGATTGACAAAGCTCGTTGAATCGAATGCGCAAAGCATGGCGTTGGTGAAAAAAGGACGGCAATCGGCGCGTATTAAAACGACTTTAATCGTCAGTGGTGTTGCCATTCTTATCGCAAGAGGTTTGCAGACTTTGAGTAGTGCTAACCCAATAAGCGGAGATGTAAAAGCTTCAGGTTTGATGCCTGTGGGTCTTGTGATAGGATTGTTGCCCATCGTTTTTAAATCAACTGAAATTCGTTGTCAAGAGGCGGTTAGAGTATTCAATAATTAACCGAAGCTACGCTTTTTGCTAAAAAAGCGTTTTATGCTGTGGGGTCTCTTTTTTGTAAATTATGAAAACTAAATGAATTGATTTTACACTGCTTTCTGCAAAGGTATGATTGGTGAATTTAATCTTTAAAAAGCCTTACAAACGAATGTTTCGTAAGGCTTTTTTGGATATTGCGGACCATTATTCATCTTAATTCACTAAAAAAAACGCCTATATGAAGAACATTTTAATCCTTTTCCTTTTTTGGAGACCCCTCAGTATAAATGCCATTTTCGCTTGTTTTCAAGTGAAAATGGCATTTTTCATACCTGAATTGTTCCGTAAGACAAATAGACTTGTCGAATAATCACCGCCGATACTCGTTTTTCACAACGTTATAAAATCTGAAATCATGAAACAAAAAAGTACAGTAAGTAAAATTTTAGGCTTACTCGCTTTGATATTATTAGGTGTTGCTGGCTTTTTTGTCGGTAAAATGAGTGTCAACGCAGCAACAAATTCCATTCCTTTGAGCATCATGTTGCTAACAATTGCCTTGATAATTCCCGCATTTTTGGTTGCGGTTGCTTGGCGATAAATATTGGAAGACCCCTCAGTATTTTAAAGCTTTTGAGAATATTTTCAACCGTTTTGCTTGTAAACAACCTCAAAATGCTTTCCTTTGTAAAAAGAAATAGCAATGGGCGATTCAATAAAAACACCGACAATGTTTCGTGAACCGAAACTTTATACTTTCGAGGAGTATCTTCGTCGAGAGGAAAAAGCTGCGGAAAAACACGAATTTTATAACGGCAAAATCATTAAAATGGCTGGAGGAACGCACAATCATGGCGAAATTAGCGCAAACGCAATATCGGCTTTAAAGGTCGTTGTGCGCCCTTTGCCTAAAAAATTTAGGGTCTATTCAAGCGACTTAAAAATTTACATCGAACCAAGCGACATTGGCGTTTATCCCGACGCTCTTGTTATTTGTCAAGAACCCGTTTTTTGGAAAAATCGTTTGGATGTCATTGTTAATCCGCTACTTATAGTTGAAGTTTTATCACCAAGTACCCAATCTTACGACCGTTTAGGGAAATTTGAACTGTACAAAATGTTGCCAAGTTTTCAAGAATATGTCCTCATCAATGCTGAAAAACATTCCGTTGAAACACGCTTTAGAGAGGAACCCGATTTGTGGCGTATTAAATTTGAAGATAATGTCAACAACAATGTTGTCCTTCGTTCGCTCGGTGCCTCTATTTCAATGGCTGATATTTATGAAGATATTATTTTTCCCGAAAAAAAGAAAAAATAACAACTTATGGACCCCTCAGTATAAAAGCCGTCCCGTTAGCTAACGGGACGGCTTTTATACTGAGGGGGTCTCTTTTTTCAAAAAAGACATTACTTTTGTGGCTTTGAAGTGATAATTATTTATTTTTGAACTGTGCTATTCTGCAAATAAATTTGCAGTAACGGGTGCAAATAAATTTGCAAATACATTTATGCAAACATTAAAGGTAGGCATCGTCCAACAAACCTGCTCGGAAAGCAAGGCAGAAAACATTGAAAAAAGCCTAAAAGGTATTGCCGAATGCGCAGCAAAAGGTGCTAAATTAGTTGTGTTGCAGGAGTTGCATTGCGGCATCTATTTTTGTCAAGTTGAAGACACCCAGATGTTTGACTTGGCGGAGCCGATTCCGAGTCCGACGACCGAGATTTTCGCCCATGCTGCCAAAGAACACGGCGTTGTTTTGGTGACGTCGCTTTTTGAAAAACGCGCACCGGGGATTTACCACAATACGTCGGTTATCTTTGAAAAAGACGGCACTATTGCGGGAAAATACCGTAAAATGCACATCCCAGACGACCCAGCGTATTACGAAAAATTCTATTTCACGCCAGGAGACATGGGTTTTGAACCCATCAAAACGTCCGTCGGCACGCTCGGTGTCCTCGTTTGTTGGGACCAATGGTACCCTGAAGCAGCGCGATTAATGGCTTTGCGCGGTGCCGAAATCTTGATTTATCCCACGGCAATTGGCTGGGAAAGCAGCGATACGGATGTCGAAAAATCGCGACAACACGGTGCTTGGGAGACCATTCAACGCGGTCATGCGGTCGCAAATGGTTTGCCCGTCGTCGTCGTCAATCGGGTAGGCGAGGAGCGCGATTGGTCGGGCGTCACAAACGGGATTCAGTTTTGGGGACAAAGTTTTGTGGCGGGTCCGCAAGGCGAATTTATTTTTAAAGCGTCTATCAATTCGGAAGAAAATAAAGTCGTTGAGATTGATAAAAATCGAACGGAGGAAGTACGCCGCATTTGGCCTTTTTTCCGCGACCGCCGCATTGATTTTTACGCGGGTTTGACGAAGCGATATTTGGATTAAAACAAAAAAACGCCGCTCACTTTCTCAAGCGCCCGACGTTTTTACCCAATGAGAGAATCATACAAAATCTTTATTTGTTTGGATGTAGTTTGAAGTTTGAACTTTGAACTTTGAAGTTGCGTCACGCTTGGTATTTGAGCTTAAATTTGATATTTTTAAGCCCTCAAAAGACATTTATACTGAGGGGTTCTCTTGTCATAAATAGTTGACTTTCAATAAGTTAGATTGTTGTTCATCGTGCCTTAATCCTCGAACATTTTGAAATATTTTCGGAACAAAGCCCAAAAACAGACACCGTATTCGGTTGCCGAATTGAAATATTGATTGCCAAGATGAGCCGTTAAAACCAATGAAACCAATTGGATTTCAGGCTTGTAGCGGATGGCAACCCCCCTCAGTAAAATGAGGGCGATAGCAAGCCGCAGACGCCCTGTTGTTATCGTTGTTGCCATGATTCTCGTTGAGAAAATTAAAAATTAAAAATTGAGAATTAAAAATTTGTAAAGCATTTATTGCCAATGATTTATAAAGCATAATTCGATATTTTAACTATTTTTTTTGTTAAATAAAATTTATTAATTTAATGTGTATAAATCTGATAATCAAGCCTTTAAAAACCGATATTAAATCCGCCGATTTAATTTTTAATTTTTAATTTTTAGTTAAAAAAAGTGAATGTGGTGGGAATCGAACCCACACTCCTCGGATTAAAAGTCCGATGCTTTGCCAGTTAAGCTACACATTCTCGGTGTTTTCGATACTTTCGAGATTTTTTCTTCATAACGTATTGATTTTAAATTGTTTAAATAGTAAAAAAGTAAGCGGACACGGCAGGCATCGAACCTGCTACCTTCCCCTTTTCAGAGGGACGCTCTACCAATTGAGCTACCTGTCCTAATTTTTAGGGTTAAAAAACGAACGAGCATCAGGCGCGATTCGAACGCGCAACAATCTGTTTGGAAGACAGGAATTCTACCGTTGAACTACTGATGCATTAAAAAAAAACATTGCGGACACGGGAGGACTCGAACCTCCAGCCTTTCGGTTAACAGCCGATTGCTCCACCATTGAGCTACA
>JAYUKJ010000707.1:0-2860 GCA_043764555.1 Saprospiraceae bacterium | reverse complement strand
AGAATTTGAACTCGCCGAAAAGGATTTGAGCCGTCAAAAACAACTCCATACTGAGGGGGTCATTTCGGACTTAGAATTTGAGAAATTCAACACCCAATATCTCCAACTAAAACGCCAAATCGAAGCGAGCAACGCCGCAAGTATCAACAACGATATGCAAATACAACAGCACGCATCTCAAATAAATGACCTTAGCCAAAGCAAAGACGACAATCAAAACACCAAAGAATTAACCGTTTTGGAGGACATTCGCCGCCTCAAATCCGCAATTGACGAATGGAAACAAGTCTATCTCATCACCGCCCCGATTGCAGGGAAAATCACCCTCTCAAAAATTTGGTCAGCCCAACAAAATATCGCCACAGCCGAAGAATTGCTAACAATTGTCCCTACGGAAAGTCAAAATCAAGTGGTTTGCAAAGCTATTTTGCCCATCGCTCAATCGGGTAAAGTCAAAACGGGACTTACCACAACCGTTCGTTTAGATGCTTTTCCTTATCAACAATATGGCATACTGAGGGGGGCAGTCCAAAACATCGCCCTCGTTCCACAAAAAGAAGACTACCAATTAGAGATTCAACTCCCCAACAATTTGATAACAAGCTATGGTAAAACGCTTAATTTTCGTCAAGAAATGCAAGGCATCGCCCACATCATCACCGAAGATAGACGTGTGGTGGAAAGAATTTTAGATAGATTTAGAGATTTGATGCGGAATCGGTAGCATCAGCAACGGATTGAAAAAGGCATTTTTACTTATTTTAAACGTCCAAACGTTGATACACTTCAATCAATTTTTCCTCCTCTTTTTCCCAACACAAAACAGCAGCCGCTTGCCGACAATTTTCCTTAATTTGACGATAAAATGCGGCATCGTTGAGCAACCGATTCAGCGCCGATACGAGCAACCGAACGTCCGTTTTTTCAATCAAAATCGCCACGTTGAATTGTTCGTTAAGTCGTTGATATTCAGGAAATTGTGTGCAAATTTGCGGCACTTCCGATTGAATATAATCCAAAAATTTATTTGCCAAAGAATAACGATAACTCATGCCTTTGTCCTCCGAAATATGCAGTCCAATATCCGCTTTTGCGGTGTAGAAAGGCAGCGCGTCGGGGACGATGAAACCGAGAAATTTGACCTTATCATGCAGACCCAAACGCGTCACCGCCCCCCTCAGTATTTGGCTCAAATCGCCTTCGCCAATGAGCCACAATTCGGCATTTTCGATGAATTGCATCGCCTCAATTGCCGTGTCCAAGCCACGTCCTTCGTTCAAAGCGCCTTGATACAAAATGACTTTTTTTAATGATGCATTGACGGGGTGATTTGAAATCACCCCGTCAATAGATGCACGCGTATTTAATTCAGAATCAAGTGTCTTATTGGAATTTGGAATTTCTGGAATTCCTGGAATAATTTCTCTCAAAGGTAGGTTTCTAATCAATTCAAAATGCTGTCCGTAGCGTTGCTCAAACTCCTCGGCAATCGATTGACTCACCGTGTAGGCAGCGTCAACTTTTGGCACAACAAAACGCTCAATTGACAGCCACATTCGGCGAATCCACGGGCGCCGCACCACTTCGGGCGTCTCGCTAAACAGCTCATGCGCATCGTAAACGACTTTGATAGTGTTCTTCTTCGAGAAAAAAGGACCCCTCAGTATATTTCGGATTTTTGCCGAAAAATAGCACGGTAGAATGCTGTCTAAATCAATACCGCAGGCAATATCGACGTCTTGGCGGAGCAACCAAAAGAACAAACGGACGTTGTATTCTA
This sequence comes from Saprospiraceae bacterium, assembly GCA_043764555.1. Taxonomy (GTDB): domain Bacteria; phylum Bacteroidota; class Bacteroidia; order Chitinophagales; family Saprospiraceae; genus JAAFJT01. The sequence continues at coordinate 1,080 of JAYUKJ010000707.1, read as the reverse complement.
CGTAAAACAGTTTGCCTTTATTCAATTTAATGGGAAACTGATGGCTTTTAATGTATTGATTATCAAAGACTTGCGAATCGGGCAATCGTACACCGACGAGCCAAACGTCGTAGCCCGCCTTCGCCAAACTTGTGCAAATGCGCAACATTCGGCGGTCGTACGTCAAGTCATTTGTTACCGTGAAAATTATCTTTTTGATAGGCTTTAATTTTTAGAATTGAATAAAAAAAAGGCATCACGAAACGCCATTCAGCGCGGTGAAGCCTTTTTTTGTCGTTTATACTGAGGGGTCCTATTTTTTTAAAACAAACTGCTCACGGCAATCTCGAAATCAGTTAAAACGGGTGTTGCCGAACAAATATCATCGTCATAACACACGGAGACATCCCGCAAAGAACGGTAAACTTCCACCTTTTTTAACTTTGGAAAAATGAGCCAAACGACCTGAACACCATTGTTGAAATATTCCATCAATTTGGTACCAACCTCATTAATTTGGTCATTTTTTGAGATAACTTCAATCACAAAAGCGCTCGGAGACATATCGCCACCGACCGACGCCGCCACTTGCTTAGCCGTCAAATAGCCAAAATCTGCGCGCCGTGTACGGTTCGCAGTCGGCAAAAACATATCTAACTCACTCACAAGTTCGCCCATATTTCGATAGGCTTTAGTGGTTGAAAAAAGGCGTTGCAAACGCTGAATAATTAAAGTTTGATCTCGATTGATTGTGCGGGGAGTTTTCTCAATATGACCGTTTGCCCATTCGTATTTGAAATTATCTTTACGAGTAGCGTATCTATTTTTAAATTCATTCAATGAAATAAACTTTGTTTTCGTTGCTTGAATTTTTTCTTTTTCTTGAATTGCGGTAGCTGCCATGTCTTTTAATTTTTGACAAAATTAATACTTTTTTTCAAAATAACGACGAACGATTTAATTGGATACTTTCATTTTATCCCCTTCTTTTTTCAAAAACCCCTCTTCCAACATAAAACCAATCGTTTGAATGATTTTAGTTTGTTGTTTTTCCGAAAAAGAATCCACGATTTCTTTGAGCGTCAAGGCTTCTCGATTCAA
>JAYUKJ010000706.1:0-9788 GCA_043764555.1 Saprospiraceae bacterium | reverse complement strand
TGAAATAAACCTCCGATGCCGCGCGAATACCGTGCGCATTGTAGCCAAAATCGTAAAAATTCAGGTACATCGTCAAAATTTCCTCCTTTGTGTAAGCCCGTTCGAGCTTGACGGCGGTAATCATTTCGCTGAGTTTTCGATAGTAGTAACCGAGCGCTTTTTCCAAAAAATTCATGTTCTTAAAATCGCGGTCGCTGTACAACAATTTCGCCAATTGCATCGACAAAGTAGAGCCACCACCCTGCCCTTTTTGGAAAAAAAGCGCACCTTTCAGAACGCGTCCCAAGGCTTCGGGGTCGATGCCCGAATGACTAAAAAAACGACTATCTTCGGTCGAAACAAGTGCCGCAACAAGGTGTTTTGGCAAAGCATCATAACGTATTGGCGCGCGATTTTCGATGTAAAGACGCCCCAAAACCGTCGTATCATCGCCCGCGAGAACCTCAGAAGCAATGTTCAGCGACGGGTCTTCCAAAGTCTTAAACGAAGGTGTAAAAAGCGAAAATAGCGCAATGCTCACGATTAATGTGACCAATGCACCCCAAAATATTTTCCACATGCGGCTCGTCCACAACTCGTGTGTATCGAGTCGGGCGGAATAAGGCGTTACTTTCGGCGCGTCGGGCTGCGTTCTGAAATCAGACATATATTGTTATTTTTATTGCAAAATGAATTGAATTATAGCGATTTATCTCGAATATTGGGCAAATTTTGAAGAATTATCCCATCTAAAATGTGTTGAAAGAACCGCTAAATTAAATCGAAATTCGAGATTTTAAGGTTTTTTATTAAACGAGCCGTAAAAAAACGAGCTTGTGCGACGTCAGACGCACCATAAAACTTTAGAAATAATTTCTGTTTAAGAATTTTTAATGGCGGCGTAGCTGCCAAATCTCGGTAATACATTACCAACCAATATTTTATTATGCGGTGTAACCGCGAAACCGCTTATTTTGCGGTTACACCGCATTTTACATCAAATTCACCTTGAATGTATTACCAAGATTGAGCAGCTACGCCGCTGTAAAAAGATCAAACGAAAATTGTTGAAACTTTACTTATACATCATAAAATACGTTTGAAGGACCCCTCAGTATATTGAGCATTTTAACGCCTTTTAGACCCTATTTTCACATTAAAATCACTCATTAAAATGAAAATTTACACTTGTTTATCACTCCTCATTTTAACGGCTTGTAATAATTCTCCTATGGATAACCCGTTGAAAGAAAGCCTATTAGTCGATAAACTAACAGCTTTAGACGTACCTTTAGGCAAAGCGAAAGAAGGCGACTGGCGATTTGAACACAATGAATTGGAACAAACTTTTGACGCTTATCAAAAACTATCGCCCGTTAAACCCAATGACACGTTGAACTGCATTTATATTCAACCAATTGGCGTATTTAATGCCGCTCAATATCCGATAATTGAAGCAACTTCGGATTATTTATCTTTGTTTTTTAATGTGAAAACAACCGTTTTAAATCCTATTTCAGACGGTATAATTCCGATTAAAAATAGGAGAATTAAGGACGGTATTGAACAATTAAATACACGCTATGTACTGGATTCCATCTTGAATAAAATGCCGAAAAATGCGCTTGTTTCAATCGCCATTACGGCAAAAGATTTGTATCCAGAAGACGCTTGGAATTTCGTTTTTGGCGAGGCAAATACGCGCAAAAAAAGGGCGGTTTCGTCCATTTTTCGCTACAATACTGAGGGGTCTTTCTACGCAACAACTTGCCTTGAACGGCTGATAAAAACGGCCGCGCACGAGGTTGGTCACGCTTTTAACTGCTTGCATTGTGTTCATTATCAATGCGTTATGAATGGCAGTAATAGCTTAGAAGAATCCGACAAAGCACCCAATTCCTTGTGCAGCAATTGCCTAAAAAAACTATCTCCGCATTTATTATTTGACAATAAAAAACGATTCAATCAATTGCGAATGTTCTATGCTAAATACCATTTAAACCGTGATTTTAACGACGTTTCAAAAGCACTTAATTTGATTAATTCTGGGCAGTGATTTGTTTGATTTTAATGATTGTTTTTAAGCATTAAAATCGAATTTAAAAGTACGTTTTTGTAGTGAAAAATTTTTACCAAACGAACGTTTGGTAAGATATTTTACCAAACGTTCGTTTGGTAAATTTTTTAAAAAAAAAGTGTCCTATATTTAATCTGCCAACAAGGCTCCGTTATCAAAGCATTATTGTAAGCTGCTAAAAATAAGCAACTTTTTGACATCACTCAATTCAAAAAGGGACCCCTCAGTATATTGAGCATTTTAACGCCTTTTAGACCTTATTTTCACGTTAAAAATCATTTATTGAAATGAAAATTTACATCTACTTATCATTCCTTGCTGTCTCGTATTTTCAATTTTCACGCTTGAACACCTAAATTTCACAAAAGCGTGTATTTTTGCCCATTCATATCATCTTAATCAAATTGTAAGCGCGCAGATGGCATCAATAATAGGTTACGCACAGGCAGATTTCAAAACGTTAATTACAGACAAAAAACTGTACATTGACAGAACATCTTATATCCAAACCCTTGAAAATCAAAGTAATACAAACTTAATTTTCGTACGCCCGCGTCGTTTTGGCAAATCTTTATGGCTGTCAATTCTGCACTATTATTATGGTGTAGAACATAAAGATAAATTTGATACCCTGTTTGGCAATTTGGCGATTGGGCAAAACCCGACACCTCTACGGAACACGTATATGGTGTTGCGGATGCAATTTGCGGGCATTGATGTTAAAACGGACGCCACAACTTATCAAGGTTTTAGGGCAAATGTTTTGACGGGAATTCTTACTTGCATGGGTACATATTCAAACTATTTTTCAAAAGAAGAAAAGAATAAAATTGAAGAATTAAATACACCTGCCGATATGATGCAGCGATTTTTTCACTTGCATAAAAGTAATAATATCCCACATCCCATTTATTTTCTCATAGACGAATACGACCAATTTGCGAATGAATTGGTTGGTTTGGACACCGAGCGATTTAAGGCAATCATTGGCGGCAGTGGTTTTGTCCGCAAGTTCTACGAAATGGTAAAAAGTGCGGCGAATGAAGGTGTTGTGCAGCGTTTTTTTGCAACGGGCGTTTCGCCCCTCACGGTTGATGCCATGACATCTGGTTTTAATATTACGTCAAGTATCAGCCTTGAATTAAAATTTCATGATTTGTTGGGTTTTAAACGCGACGAAGTTGTGCATATTCTTAGGAAAGTTGGGGCAACAGAAGACAATATACCCAAACTTATAGCGGATTTGAAGGATTGGTACAATGGCTATTTGTTTAATATAGAAGCCGAAGAACGTCTGTATAATGCCGATATGATTATGTATTTTGCGTCTTCTTACGAAGATAGGCAACGCTATCCGCGCCCGATGTTAGATGCAAATATCGCGACGGATTATATGAAAGTCAAACAAGTATTTAACATTCAACAACGGGAAGAAGATTTTATTCCTGTCCTCAAACAACTCACATCAGAAGGTTTGCTGTCGTCGGAAATAACCTACTTTTTCAACCTTGAAAAGCCATTTACAGAAGATGACCTCATAAGTCTCTTATTTTACATGGGTTGGGTAACAATTCACGATGAAATGGACGGTATATTTCGCTTCAAAATGCCTAATCGGGTTGTCAGTGAACTGTATTATGACTATTTTGTAACGATTGCAGAACGCGAAGTGGGTCTGAATAACGCATTTCTCAAAATCCGAAATGCCTTAGCCGATTTGTCAAGAGACAACAATCCTCAGCCGTTTTTAGGGCTTATCAAAATGATGATTGATAAGGATTTATCGCTGCGCGATGCCCAAGGGTTCGATGAAAAGCACCTTAAAATGTTGTTGATTCCGTATTTAAGTTTGTCGGCTTCGCATTACGTCGTCAGTGAACCTGAATGGGAAAATAGCTATGTAGATGTGTTGCTTTTAAAACGTCCGACAATAACGACCAAATATAATTTTGTCTTTGAATTGAAATACGTAAAGAAAACCGATGCAGACAAAATGGTTGTGGCAGCCGACGGAACCAAGGAAAAACTCACCGCCAAAGTGGCGCGTGAAGGACGTCTTCAAATAATAAACTACCTCAAATCGGACAATGCCAAACGGATTCCCAACTTAAAAGCATGGCTGCTCGTCTTAGTTGGACGCGAATGGCAATTGGTTGAAGAAATTCCCGTTGATGTATAGTTTACTTCGTAAACAATTGATTATCAATAAATTAAAAGCGGATTCAAATTGCTTGAAGGCAATCTGAATCCGTTTTTTTATTGTTCAATGCCCTATAAATTCCATATTTTGCCAGTTGAAAAAGGACCCCTCAGTATTTTGAGCCGAAAAATAAGAATTTCAAATTATTGGACAACCAAGCAACAGCATTTGAAGTCCTTTTCTATCTTGCGCCCGTTCTACCAACTTTTTTTTAAAACAATATTGCCAAACCATTATAAATCAAGTTCTTATGAATTTAAGAGAATCTTCTAAAAGTGTTACATTTTGGATATTTGTTGCCCTTTTTGCGGGCATTGCTTTTGGCATTGCCGCCCCTGAATGGGCGGTAGAAATGGATATTTTCAGCAAAATCTTCCTGAAATTAATCAAAACCATCGTCGCACCGTTGCTTTTGTCAACTTTGGTCATTGGCATCGCGGGACACGCCGACATGAAACAAGTTGGGCGAATGGGTTGGAAATCCATCCTTTATTTTGAAATAGCGACGACAATTGCGCTCGCTTTTGGCTTGATTGCCGCAAACACAATCCGCCCTGGCGACGGCATTGATTTGAGTTCAGTTGACAAATCAAGCGCGATTGTTGTGGCAAAACAGGATTGGAAAGACATTATTTTGCACATTTTTCCCGAAAATATTGCCAAATCAATCGCCGACGGACAAGTCTTGCAAGTGGTTGTTTTCAGCATTATTTTCTCCATTGGTTTGTCGATGGTAACAAATCAGAAGCACAAAGCGACGATGCTTTCAGCAATGGAAAGCCTCGCGGAAGTGATGTTTAAATTCACAAAAATTGTGATGTATTTCGCACCAATTGGCGTTTTTGGCGCCATGGCTTTTGCCGTTGGAAAAATGGGACCGGGCGTTCTGTTTTCCTTGGCCAAATTGCTTGGAACCGTGTACATCTCGTTGATTGCTTTCGTTTTATTGGTCTTATTACCAGTAGCTTTACTATTTAAAATCAACGTTATCAAGTTTTTAAAGGCCGTAGCCGAACCCGTGACGATTGCTTTTGGCACCGCAAGCTCGGAGGCAGCATTGGCGCCCGCGATGCAACGACTGGAAGAATACGGCGTGCCACGCAAGTTCGTTTCCTTCGTTTTGCCAACCGGTATGTCTTTTAATTTAGATGGGTCAACCCTGTATTTATCGGCGGCTGCCATCTTCGTTGCGCAAGCGCAGGGCGTTGAATTGAGCATCGGACAGCAACTCATTATGATGTTGACCTTGATGTTGACCTCGAAAGGTGTTGCGGGCGTTGCGCGGGCAAGTTTGGTCATTTTGATGGGTACAATTGCCACTTTTGGCTTGTCGGACACACCGATTTATATTATCCTCGCCGTTGATGTGTTGATGGATATGGCGCGCACTTCCGTCAATATGTTGGGTAATTGCTTGGCAACCGTTGTGGTCGCTAAATGGGAAGGTGAATTTGAAGATTAAGGGGATTTCAAATTTCAAATTCCAAATTCCAAATTCCAAATTCCAGATTTCAAATTCCAAATTCCAAGGATTCCAAATTCCAAGAAACACGTTGGAATTTGGAATTTGGAATCCTTGGAATCCTTGGAATCCTTGGAATCCCTGGAATCCCTGGAATCCCTGGAATCCTTGGAATCCCTGGAATCCTTGGAATCCTTGGAATCCTTGGAATCCTTGGAATTTGAAATTACACCTCATCCAACTTGTACAACTGCAAATTTTCGATGATTTTAATCAATTTCGCCGCGTATTGTGGGTCGGTGGCATAGCCCGCTTTTTGCAAACCTTTTGCCCAATTGACGTAGTCCGTTTTTGACAAATATTGCAAACTTTTGTAATGGTCGCGCATCAACAACAAGCTGTGGTCGCGGTAACTTTCCCAAGCCGTGTCGTATTTTTTGAACTTATCGGTCGGCGAATCGTCCTTCATCACGACGTGTGGCACGCGTTTATTGAAGGTTTTCACGCCAAAATGATTGTTGGCGGCGCGCGTCAAACGGCTGTCGCCCGCGTCACTTTCGAGCAATCCTTGCGCGAGCGTAATGCTCACAGGAATGCCGAATTTCTGTTTTTCGGTCTTCGCAATCGCCATAAAACGACGCACGTAATCCCAACATTTGTCTTTTTTCGACTTCACAACGGCCGCATTTGCCCGCTCAGGCGCAACAAAAATCGAAACATTATCGAACAAATTAGCGTCGTTGCCGCCCTTTGCGTAAGCGCTTTTGACGGGTTGCGTCGGGCGTTGCGGCAGCAAATCAACGACACCTTCCGTCGGGTCGTTGTCTTTGTTGCTCAATGCACCGCCGATGAAGGCCGCTTCATTGTTGTTGTTTTGTTTTGAGTTTTTTTGTTTTAAAACAATTTTCTCCGCCACAACTTTAGCCGTCGGTGCGTCGTCGGCGTTGGCAAAAGAAATGGAAATGCCTTGACTTTTCGTAAAAATCAAATACATGAATAAAACAAAAATAAGCAGGTTTAGCCAGTTTTTCTTAACGAAAACCACGCTTAAACGTTTGATATGGACTAAATCAATGACAATTATCCCAGTTGGCGCGGGCGCTTCGAGCGCTACGCGATTGATTTGACCGATGTGTACAGAGTTTGTTTTTACTGACATGGCGAATGTATTTTTAAAATGTGTATCTTACAATTATAGCGCAAATTTAAAACAAATAGTTTTTATAAAACAAATTTTTTTAACTTTATTTTTGTTTTAAAAGCAAAAAAAATGTTTTAAATTCTTAAAACACGCGTTTTTGCGCGTTTGGCGGGCAATTTTCAGCGTTAACTTTATTTTTTTTTGATAGCTTTGCGGAACAACTTTTCCACGGATTTCACGAATTAACACGGATTAGGGGTAATAACGTCGTCGAGGTTTGAAACCTCGACGACGTTTAGACAGACGTTTAGACGTTTCAAATCCGCGCTAATCCGTGAAAATCGGCGGATGATTTTACTTCTAAAAATTATTTTTGATGAAATATTTTGTTTTTTTATTGTTTTTATGCCTTTATACTGAGGGGTCCCTTTTGGCGCAAAAACCGCCGATTGTTGAAGAAAATTTTGCGGAAGATTCGGCATCGGTTGTTGACAACGTCACCGAAGCCGACACGACATACGACGACCGTCCGCGCGTAAGTCCTTATGCGGCGGCGCAAGAAAAATACAACCAAGAAACGATTGATAGACGCGATATTGACGCCGAAAAATGGCGAAAAGCAACGGCGGGCATTGATTACAGCGACGATAAAATGGCGCAACAAAAGCAACGCAAATCCCGCAGCGACGACGGCGGAACAATGGCTTTGGCGGGTGTACTTTTGATGATTTTGAAATGGTTTTTCATCATTGGCGGCATCGGTTTGGTGGCGTTTTTGATATATCGGTTTGTCGGCGAAGGCAATATTTTTGGCAACGGAAGCCGTAAAATCAGCGTGAATTCGGAAGAAATTGACCTCAACAACATCGAAGAGAACCTCGAAATAGCCGACCTCGACCCGATAATTAGTAAAGCGCTTGGTGCGAAAAACTTCCCGCTTGCCATTCGTTTGTACTACTTGGCGATACTGAAAGAATTGACCTTGACGGGCGCGATTGCTTGGAAAAAAGATAAAACAAATCGGATATACGTTCAAGAAATGCAGCCGCATCCATTGATGGAAAATTTTAGGCACGTGACGACGATTTTTGAGCGCGTTTGGTACGGCGATACGCCTTTGGATGAAGTGGGTTTTGAACAGATTCAGCCGTCGTTTCAGGGATTGTTGAAAGATACACGGGTTTCAGTTTAGAATTAAAAATTCAGGAGAAAATTGAGGAGAAAAGCCTTGCATTCGTGTATGTAAGGCTTTTTTTAGCTTTTATACTGAGGGGTCTTCTTTTTTTCAATGAACAACAAAAAATAGCGTAACTCCTTGGAAATCTTGGTTTTAGCATTACTTTTACGACATAAAATAGTGGGATTTGGCTGTAACGCTGTTGGATTATTTGAGTTTAAAATTCTACAATAAATTAAAAATTTAAGCGCCTATTAAATTTATGTGGAGAGAAGATGAAAAGGCTGCTTTCCCAAATGAATATGGTAAAATAGCAAGCAATTAGTTTTTTAGGGACCACTCAGTATAAACCCTTAAAAATCAACTTTTTAGACAATAATTTAATAAAAATGTCAGCGCGATTTCAAGAACAACCACGTTGAGAAAACAACCATAAATTATGATTACAGAAGTTTATATAACGCCCATAAATGTGGTCGATGAAGGCTTGGCGGAAGTGATAAAAGTCCAATTTAGCACGACGCTCGAGACGGCGGTTTTGGTGATGAATACGCAGATTAAACCGCATCTTTTGCAGCTTAAAGACAGCTGTTATTTGGTCATTGAAACGCCTTACGTGGATAGGGTTTTTAGGAATAGTTATTACAATTATTTCTCTACAAAATTGGGCAGCTACAATAAAAATTGCATCAAAGTCTCCATTTTCGATAGAGAAATTACGGACGAAGACTTCAAGAATAAAGACCGTCAAAACTTTCTTTTGAAAAGTTTTAAAGGCTTTTTTGTCATCAGACCAACCTTGCCGCAGATTTTTGGACGCAGTGTAATTAGTCCTACGGCGTTGAAAAAACGTAATTTCAACACCTGTTTTTCTCGGATTTCGACGACCGTCAATGGCGTTAAATTGGAGGTTTTGGGTTTCCCACATTCGTCGCAAGACGGCGAGACAATCACGTGCGCGGAGACGACAATTTGGGCAATTATGGAGTATTTTAGCCACCGATACCCCGAATATCCGCCCGTTTTACCTTCCACTATCCACAAAGTTTTGAGTAAACTTTCGACCGAAAGACAAGTGCCTTCGCGGGGTTTGGAGGTTAAGCAAATCTCTTTTGCGCTGCGCGAATTTGGTTTCGGCACGATGGTCTATTCCAAAGATTTTTACGGCGATGAGTTTGAAAATATTTTGAGTTGCTACATCGAAAGCGGCATTCCGTTGGTCATTGCGGTGCAAAACCAACAGCAAAATCAATCCATCGGACACGCCCTTATTTGCGTCGGTCACGAACGCATTGACGCCGAAATGATGGGGGATTTGGAACCGATGAGCATTGCAAATGCAAATTTGGCGGGTAAAATGTTGACTAAAAAAATCGTGATATTTGACACCGATTCAATTAGAAAAAAATTCGTATTTGTTGACGACAATCATCCCGTTTATCAAAAAGCGTTTATCGACAATCCGACGGGGCATTATCCGACCCAAGCGTGGCGCAATTGTCGGGTGAGCAATTTTGTCGTGCCTTTGCACACGCGCATCTATTTGGAGGCTTATGCCGCTAAAAATTTTGTGATGAAATTTTTGGTGGACGGCATGGTCTCGTTGGAAAATAACAGTGAAATTGTGCTTCGATTTTATTTGACTTCGAGCCGTTCGTATAAAGATTATTTGTCTTTCAACGACACCTTCGACGAAAATATCAAGAGCATTATTTTGGAAATTCCAATGCCTAAATTTATTTGGATTGCCGA
>JAYUKJ010000705.1:0-2867 GCA_043764555.1 Saprospiraceae bacterium | reverse complement strand
TGGAACGCCCGTTTTTAATGGCACAAGAGTTCCAATTCAATCACTATTTTGGCACATCGAAGAAGGCATTTCAATCGAAGACTTTATAGACGATTTTCCAAGTGTTTCACGAGAACAAATAAATGCACTTTTGGAACTTGTTGGAAAAACATTTGATTCACAAAATATTCACCACGTTTATGAAATTGCTGCTTGATGAAAACTTACCGCGCAAATTAAAGCGCGACTTAAATGAACATGAAGTTTATCATGTTGCCGATATGAAATGGCAAGGCAAAAAAAATGGGCAATTGCTAACCGCAATGCTTGAAGAGGGCTTTGATATTTTGATAACTATTGACCAAAATCTAAGTTATCAGCAAAATTTCAATAAATATCCCATTTCTGTACTTATTTTAATGGCTAAAAGCAACTCTTATCCTCGATTAAAACCTTTAGCGAGTCTAATTTTAGCGAAATTAGAAGAAGATAATTTGCCAAAAGGAGCGATTGAAATAGGGTTCTAAATAGGCTTAATTTACATTTTAATTCTAAAAATCGGCTAAAATATTGAGGAGTCCTTTTTTTATTTATAATTAAAAAATAATGAAAATCAGAATAATTAAACTTAATTTGCTGTTAATTGCTTTTGTTTTTTTGCAAAATGGCTGCTATTCATTGCGCGGTGTGTCGATTGACCCGAACACAAAAACGTATTCAGTTGCCTTATTTACGAGCAATACGCCCGCTGCACCGCCGACTTTGGCGCAACAATTTACGGAGAAATTGAAGGATAAAATTCGGAATAATACCCGACTTTCGCTCGTCAATACTGAGGGGTCCGATTTGTCAATCGCTGGACAAGTTGTTGGTTATGACATAACGGCTTTGGCGCCACAACCGGGACAGAACGCTGCTTTCAATCAGTTACGCATTACAATTAATGTGGAATTGACGGATAATAAAAACGAAAAAGGTTCTTGGAAACAACCGTTCACCTTCCAAGCCGACTTTCCCGGTAACGGACAACTCATTACCTTTCAAGACCAATTAATTAAAACAATTTCGGATAAAATTTTGGAAGATATTTTTAATAAAGCATTTACTGAGAATTGGTAATTCCAATTAATTAAAATTTACTTTTTTTAATGATTTAATTCATAAATAATAATGACTGATTCAATTCAATTTATAACTAAAATAGAAATCAAAAACCTGTGGGATAGGTATGATTTAGTCTGGCATTTAGACCGCGATGTGAACATCTTGTCGGGGATAAATGGTAGTGGAAAAAGTACGGTTTTGAATTTTGTAGCTAAATTGATGATTGAAGGCATTGCTGATGAGTCTTTGAAAGATTTAATTGACATTTTATCAATAACTTTTAGCGATAAACAATTTATCACATTCGTAAATGTAATTAATCTTGAAAAGCAATCGGGAACTAATAATGAATATAGAAAAGTTATAGAAGTTATAAAGAAAAGCCAAAGCATTGATTATGATAAAGCATTGGCTGGAAAATCAGATGTCTTTGTGGCATCTAACGAAATAAATATCAATGATATTAAGAGTAATTTTTCTTGTAACCTAATTAGTACCTTCGATAAACCACTTAAAATAGATATATCTTTTAATGAAAAATTAAAAACCGAATTAGATAAAGACATTTATTTATTACAAAAACAATACTTAGATTATCAATTAAACATCGGTAAAAAAGCCTTTGAAATAGTATCTAAAAGTAATGGTTCTAATTCAATGCAAGCCGTTTTAGACATTAAAAAACAGCAAGAACGTTTTCTTGAAATAATGGACAGTTTATTTCATGATACGGATAAAAAAATTGATAGAACTAAGAACGAAATTGCCTTTATTTGCGGTGATAAAACGTTGTCTCCTTATCAATTATCGTCGGGTGAAAAACAGATTTTAGTAATTCTTTTGACGGTTTTAATTCAGAATAATAAAGCGTCTATTTTATTTATGGATGAACCCGAAATTTCGTTGCATTTTGATTGGCAAAAGAAATTAATTCAGTATATTAAAGAGCTTAATCCTAATGTTCAAATCATACTAGCAACACATTCTCCTGCCCTCGTGATGGAGGGTTGGTTGGATAAAGTTTTTGAAATAAGTGATTTAATAACCCTTGACCGAAAAGCAAAATAACGAATGGCAACAACTTTAAAACAAAATCTAAATTCAAACTTAATTGAGGCATATTTACGACTTTCATCGAAAAAAGCGGCTAAAAAAGTGCTTGTTTACGTAGAAAGTGACGAAGATATTGCATTTTGGTATGGCATTTTAAAAGCGTATGAAACAAAAGATTTAAGGTTTGACATTCAATTACCTTCGCGCACAAGTCTCGCAAAAGGTAAAGATAAAGCCTTAGAAAGGAATCAAGATTTACTTAATTTGAAAGTCGGTCAATACCTCATTATTTGCATTGACAGCGATTATGATTACTTGCTTCAAGACAGAACGCAAAAATCAAGTTTGATTAATTCTAATGAGTTTATATTTCAAACATATGCGTATTCTATTGAAAACCTACGATGTTACAGTTTGTCATTAAATCATATTTGTGTTCAAGCGACACATTCGATTAATGATAAAGTTGATTTTGAGGGTCTTTTAAAACTTTATTCTGCGATTACGTACCCACTTTTTTTATGGTCGATATTTTTTAAATTTTTGAACAATACGACCGCAATGCCTCTGAAATCATTCAATAATATCGTTGGCATTAAAGGCAAAGTAAACATCAACGAACAAGGTAAAAAGGGTTGTTTGACAATTTTAGTGAACTTAGTTTGAAATAGCTAAAACGCGCCACCTTAGATTTTGGAAATTAGTCATGCCAAAAGCGGTCCTTCTAACTG
>JAYUKJ010000704.1:0-2871 GCA_043764555.1 Saprospiraceae bacterium | reverse complement strand
ATTTTGACGGCTAATTTGGCATTTTGGAACCGACAATTAACGAAGCTGTAATCCACGTCGTCGGGGTCGTTGTTGGTGTCAAATGGGTTTTCAACTTCGACAAAAGCCGCTTGGTCAAGTGCGGCGGATTGCCCATCAAAAACCACGTTGTTGGCTCTGAAAGTGGCGCCATTTCGGAGCCAAATCGTCCGCTGCGCAAAAGATGCTGATTCTCTAAAAACGGTACCGTCAATAATTTGCAATTCAAAAGGATTTGAAACGGTAAGCGTTGCGCCATTTGCGATTTTGATGATTGGATTTGTTCGCGCAGGACCCCTCAGTATCAGGTTGCTGTTGAGTGTAAAAGTGTTGTTTTGCTCAAAGCGGAAATGACCATTGCCTGTGAAAACGAATTGACCGTTGATGATGAGTTCGCCACCGCTTTTGATAATTACACTACAATTATTGTCTGCCAAATTGATATTTGCACCTGCGTCAATTATCAATCTCCCGCCATTCTCAATTTCAATTCTTGAATTGAACATTTGTGATAATCTACTACCCGACCTAAAACGCAGGGTGCTTCCCGTTTTGATTTTTAGTAAACCATTGGTCTGAGCAGAACCTAATTCAAGAGAGCCACCATTATTAATTGCAATCGTGACGGGTCTTTTGGCAGATGTTTGAACTGCGAACCAGTTATCAAATCCTAAGTTGTTTGGCAGAGGTTGCTGGGTTGCGGGTGAGTTATTAAATTCGTAGGCATCTGTCCGTCTATTTGTGTTAATGCCCAAAATGCCGCCGTCGGAAACGTCTGTATTATTAAAGACGAAATCATTTGTATTCACGCCGAAGTTAAAACTTGTCGCTCTACTTCGAATTTCCCACAAATCGGGCGATGTTATTTGCAAATGAAGCCAATTTGCGGTGACCGTAGGCAAATCAACGTGAGATTGATTGCCTAATTGCGGGGAATAGTAACTGTCAAATGGGATTTGATTTTCATGGTTTTGCCACGCGTTAATATCTCTATATAAATTTGGGTCTTTTAAGCCCAAGGCGCTTTGAGTAGGAACAAATGAAACATTCTGTTGATTTAATCCAACCGTCACGGGAATCCCCTGCGAGACCATGCCATCACCGATAATTTTGTACCAATTTATAAAACCACCAGGCGCATTGTCATAATCTTGTTCAGGCGCAACAGGCACCATAGCCGTAAAAGTTTGATTGAGTGGCGTCTTCTGTTCAAACAGAGCAGACCTATTAGAGCCAGGTTGAGTTGGCACATCGGACACAAAACCACTGAAAAGACCTGTGCCATAAGCAATAGCGAGTCCAGCAGCACCAAAACCGAGTCCTTTTTTAGCACCATTCGAGATAGCAACATTTCGACAGTTTCTGGGATACCCTAAGTTGTTGTTTAGTCCTTCTATCTCGTTGTAAAAATTGGTGTGATTGGCGATTGGTGAAATGACATTCCCAGTACCAGGAACATTGTTTAAGCCTGTCAAATGGTATTTCAGCATTTGCTTAGACGACTCCGAGTTGAAAGACCGCACACCAGCCAATTCAGCAATATTCAAAACACTGGTGTTGAATGCACCAATCGATTGTGTCCAAAATTGCAACCCCAAAGGGAAATTAGCGCCTAACTGCGGAGAATCGTACGAAATAAAGTCTCTAACATCGTGTGTGCGCCCATTTTGCTCCATCCACGTGAGCGCGTAGCGCGAAACCACTCCGCCCATGCTTATACCCACAAGGACATTGGGTTCATTACCCACTTTCAGACGATTGACTTCTTCTATCAATCTAACAACCAAAAAAGCATTTTTTTGAAGGAAATCACCCGAATTGTTCCAATTGAGAATAACAACGTCAAAGCCTTCGTTGCGGAGCCTATCGGCTAAAAAATGGCTTCGTGGCGTATTCAAAAGGTCAAAAATGGTACGTTCATTCGTAGCAAATGCAGGAAATTGCTCGAAAAAATCAATCCCCTCAACAATGATAATGGGCGTGGTCAACTGTGTTGTGTTACCACTATTAGTTTTAAGAAAAATCCTGAACGTTCCAGATGCCAGTCCATTATTTTGGAAAGGAACAGTTGCAGTGATTGCCGTTTGGCAATTGACAACTGAATAATCTGCAAACAAAAATGAGAGCGACACCAAAACGAGGTTTGCTGTAGCGCTAAAATTAAAAATACGTTTCATAAAATTTAGGTTTAAGAAATAAAAAAATATGGTTTAAAAATGTTTAGCCAAGGCAACATTATTGAATTTGCCTTTTACGACAATAGAATCTTTTATAGTTTTATTGAATGCTGTAAAGAAAAAATCACCCGATACTTTGCCCGTACTAACTTGGAAGTCAGTAATTTTCACTTCGCCTTTATGGTCTTGATTAGTCGTATAGTCAATACGAGTAAAGTTGCTGTCGATATTACGGCTGTAAAAACCGAACCCCGAAAGAGAATCTCCCAACGCATAAATCCCCGTTTTATGAACATTAACAACCTCCATGTACACGCTAAACCATTTTGTTATGTCTTTATCTGCAGAACATCGACCAAAGTAGCCCGATAACTGTAAATAAGAAGGGTGATAATCAGCTGTGGCAGAAGGAAAAACGCCCGACACACAACTCTCATATTCGATGGAATCAATAGTGACCCACATTTTGTTAGACCTAAAATATTTATCAGGTTTGACCAAATCTGGAAAATTTTTGCTGTCCTTACAGCAGGTGAGGCAACCAAAACACGCCAAGAGAAAAAGATACTTTTTCATTGTTTTAAAAATTTAAAAGTGAATAAAAAAAGATGTTTAAGCTATGATAGACGCTTCGGAAAGCGGAATTTTTACATTTATACTGAGGGAGTCGTCGGCG
>JAYUKJ010000703.1:0-2871 GCA_043764555.1 Saprospiraceae bacterium | reverse complement strand
ATGGTGTGTATGAAGTTGCTCTAAAAGCGAACGACGGCGTGTCAGTCGCGAAGATTATTAAGCAATAAAATCAAAAAGGACTCCTCAGTATAAACGCCCTTTTTTGCGCATTTTGCGCAAAAAAGGGCGTTTATACTGAGGGGTCCTTTTTGATTTTATTGCTTAATAATCTTCGCGACTGACACGCCGTCGTTCGCTTTTAGAGCAACTTCATACACACCATTCGGCAAATCCATGATGTTGAATTTTGGGTTATTGGTCAAAAATTGACGTACCAAACGACCTTGCACATCATAGATTTGGAGGCTTTCAAAACCATCGGTATTTTTGATTTCAATAAAATCAGACGTTGGATTTGGCACAACAATGAGCGCGTTTTTAACGTCAAAACTTACCGTTTTTATTTTTGAATAATCGGAAGTACCATCTAACTCGTTTATGCTCAAACGGTAATAATTGACGCCTTTAAACGGGTTTTTATCGTCAAAAAAGTAGCTTATACTGAGGGGTCCATTTTTCGCGGCGACGGTGCCAATGTCTTCAAATTGTTTGCCATCGGCGGACTTTTGAATGGTGAAATCGGATAGATTTGTTGCCGAAGCGACTTGCCAATTCAAGGCAGTTGATGCTGTCTTTTTGTTCGCAATGGCTTGAAAATCAATGAGTTCTAATGGCAATACAGCGTTGCCCGAAAAGGTCAAAGAGGTGACCGAAAGCGGTGGCAAACTTATCGTTGTGCTGTTGCTTGCAAATAGGGAAGTTGTTTGTTGCAGTGCGTTTTGAGTATGTGAAACAAAGGTTTCAGAGGCGGGCAAAGCTGACAACCGCAAGACACTCGCAACGGCACTCGATACCGCAAAATTGGCAAAATTTAGGGTCGCACTCGTCGTTGCCGTTGTCGAGCGATTGACCAAAACGACGGTCATTGCCGTTTTCGTTGCGTTGACGGAAGGGTAGGCGGACACGCTGTTTTCGTCTGTCGAAATGCCTTGGCACGACTGCGTTTTATTGTAGCGCGCAAACAAATGCAGCGTCTCCCACATTCCCGTTTTCCACGACCACGGCGAGAACAATTCAACGTCGTTTTTCATAAATTCGCCCAACATCGAAGCGTACCAAGTCGAAATGACGGCGGGATTGCTCGATTCGACATCAATTTCGGTCAAACCCAATTTAACGCCGTGATTTAGTCCCATGTATTGAACCAACCAATCGTTGATTCTGCCAAAGATATACTCCTTCGTTTGGGTATTGTCCCAACCGCCATCTTTGGATTTTACGCCATTTGCGCCAGCGTAATTGTAGGTTCTGTCGAAGAAAACGCGGTGCAATTGAACGATGTCCGACGCGGCGGTTTCGGTAGGGTAGAAGTGAATATCCAAAACATCCAAAAGGCGCACACCCGAGGCGGTTTGCTCCTCCGCGCAACGTTTTATAAAGAATTCTAACCATGGATAATACTGTCCATTTGAACCAGTTATGCGGTTCATCCAGTTAAACCATTGCCATTCATTGGCGGGAACAGGACCGACTAATTTGATGGCGGGAAACTTCGCTCGCGCCTTTTTTGCGGTCGTAAAATAGCTTTGCATATAGGTTTCAGCACCGTAAGTTGTGGTGATAATATCGTCATGCGTCCCGTTCCAAATTTCGGGTTCGTTGTCCATATTCCAGTAGGTTGCCCGTGTTTGTGGGATGCCCAAAGTGTTGAACCAATGGGGCAAAATATCGGTCGTCGAGTCCGCGTTCCAATTTTGGAGATATAGGCTCGTATTGCCATTTGTCGTTGCCGCCGCGCCGCCGCCCGTGTTGGCAACGCCGCCACCCGCGAGGTTTTGGGCAACGCCCGACCACCATTGCGAGCCGTTGTAGCCCCAATCATTGAAGTTATTGGTCGTATTCGTCGCCGCTTTTCCCGTCAATTGAAAAGTCCACATACCCGTTACGGAGGCGGGCAAATTGTCGCGGAGTTGCTTTACGCTGTGGTCCCAATCTTGGCTATACACGTTGTTGTACCAATCGGGATGGCTCGAAATGCGCTTTTTCCAGTTGTATTTAGTTGAATTGTTGCCGCCGCCTTCGCGGAGAAATTGGACGCCCGACTCGCTTAAAAGGGTCAATTCGGCGGCAGTTAGCGAGACGCCGTTGTTTTTTTGCAAAGAATTATTGCGCCCATAAATGTTCGGTGAAATGGTTTTAACGTCTTTTGTCGGGTCAATCGAGATGGTGACTTGACTAAAAATCGTTGTGTTGAGCATAAGAAATAGGCTAAAAATGAGTGGATAGCGCATCGTGATTACGTTGATTAAATGAATTAAAAATGGTTTGAAAGGACAAAATTAAGGAAAAATACTGAGGGGCAATTGGAGATAATTGTGCGTAAGTAATTGGACAGAATAAATCAGTTTGATAGCGACATTAATAATTTGTAGTCGGCAACTTTAGTTACCGCGAAATGATTGATAATCAAGGTATTACACGCGGCAACTAAAGTTGCCGACTACTTTTCAATGTCGCTATCAAAGTGTCGATATATTTGTTCTGGTGTTTTATCGTTTTTTAGGTTTGTTAGTTGGCAAAGAGTATGCGATTAGCACTTCTTTATCTTGCGACGATGATGAGATTTTTGATATTTATCGCGTTCTAAAAAGCCTCCGCCATCAAGTTGAAATACTTTCTGCATAAATAATTCATCGTCTTAATAAAAAAGTGGACCCCTCAGTATAAACGCCATTTTCGACTCATTTTGAGTCGAAAATGGCATTATTATTTGTAACTATTTAGGTACTGTATTCAGAATGTTATTATTTTTATTTCAATTTTTTATAGCATTTATTTCGGTTTTGAAATAAAATCAGCATAAAATGCTTT
>JAYUKJ010000702.1:0-9821 GCA_043764555.1 Saprospiraceae bacterium | reverse complement strand
CAAATTCCAAATTCCAAGGATTCCAAATTCCAAATTCCAAGGATTCCAAATTCCAAATTCCAAGGATTCCAAATTCCAAATTCCAAGGATTCCAAATTCCAAGGATTTCAAATTCCAAGATTTCAAGGATTCTAAATTCCAAAGATTTTAAATTTCAAATTCTGAAGTTTGGATGTCTTTGGAATTTGGAATCTTGGAATTTGGAATCCTTGGAATCCTTGGAATCCTTGGAATCCTTGGAATCCTTGGAATCCTTGGAATTATAAAAAAGGTTGCGGTGCTGCGCTCAAAATAGCCGCGCCGCTTTTGCTGCTAAATTTCTCAAAATAGCTGCCAAAGGCTTTCGCCAAATTATTGGCTTTTACGTCATAAGCCGCACTATCTCCCCAAGTTGCGCGTGGATTGAGCAATTCAGACGGTACATTTGGGCAGGTTTTGGGCATTTGTAGATTGAAAATCGGCAAATTTTCAAATTCAACTTTGTCCAATTCGCCCGTCAAAGCCGCCGTAATCAGCGCCCGTGTGTAGCTCAATTTGATGCGTTTCGAGACTTTAAAACCGCCGTTGAGCCAACCCGTATTAACGAGCCACACGCTTACTTTGTGTTCCGTCATCATTTCGCCGAGCATTTTGGCGTAGTCAAACGGATGCAAAGGCATGAAAGGGGCGCCAAAACACGCCGAAAACGTTGGTTCAGGCTCCGCAACACCGACTTCCGTTCCCGGGACTTTGCACGTGTAGCCGCTGATAAAATAGTACATGGCTTGGTCGGCGTTGAGCTTTGAAATGGCGGGTAAAACGCCCGATGCATCGCAGGTCAAGAAGAAAATATCCGTCGGATGTCCCGCTTTCGACGGCGAAACGGCGTTCGGAATGTGGTGAATTGGGTACGAAACACGCGTATTTTCCGTGATTGCGCGCGTCGAATAGTCAACCGTGCGCGTCCCTTCTTTGTAAATCAGATTTTCCAAGATGGCACCGTGCTTGATGGCGCGGAAAATTTCAGGCTCTTTTTCTTCCGTCAAATCAATCGTCTTGGCATAGCAACCGCCTTCAAAATTGAAAATGCCTTCGGGTGACCAACCATGTTCGTCGTCGCCGACGAGTTGGCGATTTGGGTCGGCTGAAAGCGTCGTTTTGCCCGTTCCTGACAAGCCGAAAAAGATGGCAGTATCGCCATTCTCGCCGACATTTGCGGAGCAATGCATCGGAAAAACGCCGCGCAGTGTGGGCAACTCAAAGTTCAAAACGGAGAAAATTCCCTTTTTAATTTCGCCCGTATAACCCGTTCCCGCAATGAGAATTTCGTGTTTTGTGAAGTTAATAACCGCAAAATTGCCGTTTTTAAAACCCATTTCCGCAGGATTTGGACATTCGTAACCGGGTGCGTTGATGATGTACCAATCGGTTTTCATGGTTGCCAATTCTCTCGCCGTCGGGCGCAGAAACATATTGTCGGCAAACATATTACTTGATGGATATTCCGTGATTGTGCGCACGCCCATGCGGTAATTTTGGTCGGCACAGACGAAATTGTCGCGCACGAACACTTCTTTTCCTTCGAAATAAGCAACCAAACCCGCGCGCAATTCGGCGTATTTGTCGGCGTCAAATGGTTGATTGACGGCACCCCAATCGACGCGTTTTTTGGTCAACACGTCCCGCACAATGAAACGGTCTTTGGGCGCTCGACCCGTGAATTTGCCCGTTTGAATGAACAACGCGCCCGTGTCGGTGAGGGTTCCTTGTCCCCGTTTGATGGTTTCTTCGGTGAGTTCAGCGGGTGTGAGGTTCCAATGTTCCGCAATCGTACCGACGATGCCAATTGATTGGAGGTTTTTAATGGGTTTTCTTTCGCTAACGTGTGTCATCAGCTTGTCGTTTGTTGTGAAAATTATTAGACCTTTTAATTGTTTTTTTTGATTAAAAACATACTGATTTACAATGCTTTTTGATGGATTGAATAAGGCATTTCTAATCGTTATTTTTAATTAAAAACGGACTTAATTAATGACGTTTTTCTAATTCGTTTTTAATTTAAAAAGACATTTAATTCATTGAATTTTAATTAAATTAAAATAGATAAAACGTTAATTAATTAAGCGCTAATTTTTACGAATCAATCACCAATGAAAATTGTTGCAAATACTTGAAAATCAATATTTTACAAAAAATAAAGACCCCTCAGTATTTTCAATTAATTAAGCTGTTTTTAATGAATTAATTAGCTATTTTTTAATGAATTCAATCAATAAAATCAATTCATAATCAAGTACAATTAATTTAAAAGGTTTTAATAATTTTCGATTAAATAATTTGGTTGATAATTGATTGAATAAAAGCGTTTTTATTCAATCGTAAATTTTATTTGGTTAAGGCTTTTAAATGCACGCCTTTGGATTTTTTTGATAGGCAATGCCATAAACGACTTTGTTATCATCTGGCAAAAGTAAAGCCTTTTAAGCCAAATAAAAAATGGTTCACCTTTTTTTTACTAAGTGTAAAAATAACAAGAAATCTTCGTTTAGTTTTTAAAATAACTAATTAAATTGTTGATTATCAATTTTTTACGTGCATACTGAGGGGTCTTATTTTTGCATGGTTTGGGTTGCTTTTTATTTAAAAAATGATAAAAAACAAGCGCTTACAAAATTATATTTGGCTGATATTTCATAGCCATTTGGTCTTCTCTAAAAATAGGCAGCAAAGCAATGGTTTAATTCTGTTAAAAAAATAGAAGCTGTGTATCAACGAATTTCAACACGAATTTTAGCGAATTTCATGAATTACACGAATTATTTGGTCGCTATTACCCGCGTTAGAGTTTGTTAGCATATTGTTATTAATTTTACCGCGTCTATTCGTCACGTGATATTCTTATTTTTGAGAAAAATTATAACAATTAACCTTGGTAGCAAAACTTTTATGCATTTTTTTTATCGTTACCTTTTGTTAAACAATGTCAACGAGAACTCGAAAACGCTACGGAGGTAGTGGCATACCCCTTTATGTTTGTTTTATGATTAACGAATTCATTTTATAACTATTTAAAATAAAACTTACGATGAAAAAATTAAACGATGTAAAAAACGCACTCGCAGCAAACGAATTATTGTCTATCGCCGCAACAGCTTACATTAAAGGCGGTGACGGCGGAACGGCTACTGAGGATGAAAAACGCCGCGAACGTCCGGGTGGTGGCATTACCACAAATCGCCCTTCCCCTGGTGATGGCAGCAATAGAGGATAAGGACAAAATCCGACGACAAACGCCGACTGAAAAGCAATTTTCAGTCGGCGTTTTTTTTGCCCCCTCAGTATAAAGCCATTTTCGACTACCATTTTTATTGTATTTTTGATAATTTATTTCAAACAAGTCGTTAAAAATACTTATTTATTTTATTTTAATAAACAATGAGTTATGCCGTATTTCGATTAAGAGCGTAAAAGTTATCAGACGAATTATTGGTATTTAATTACGATAAAAAATATCTATAAAAAACGTATTGACAAACAAATAGACAATCAAATTTATCAAATAATAATTAAATAATTTTGATTCAGCCTTGAAAATCAACCTAATTGACATTTTATCCATTTTCAACTATGAAAAAGTACATATTTGAAAAAAATAAAAAAGCAAGTTCTTTATTTCAACTAATGGTTTTTCTCATTTTCAAAGTGTTGACAATGCGCCATTAAGCACTTAATTTTGCACCATGATTTTAGAAAAAGCCGCAAATAACGAACGCAGCTGCTAAAATTTACACGATAAAAACCGACACTCGACCCTATTGTACGATACCTACTAACCGCCAAACCGACTAATAACGAATTGATTATCAAACCGAAATTTACCTTACTGCGCCGTTTACCAAATTAGAAAACGACCTGCTTATACTGAGGGGTCTGCTCTCGATTCTACACTATTCTCTATTCAATATTTGGTCTTAAATCATTGATTGACAATGTTTTAGGTTGACTTACTGTTCTCATTTTTAATTACTTTAATCAAAACGAATTATTATGGAAGAGAATTTTCACGGTTGCGCGCACTAAGGCGCGAGATAGTAGGCGGTCGCTCGCCAGTTATCAAGTCGGCTGTTCAAAATGCCTTCATTCAAAGCAAATTAACGGGGGTAATGCTTGGGTTAGGTATTAGAAGAAATGGCAATAACTGGGTTTGAAACGCCGCTGCCGTGGTGACGCCCCACAATTGGGCAAAATAGGCGCCTAACAGTCATTGAAGCGCAGCACATTGCGTTCAAATTTAGGCTAATGGTAACTGTTGCGCCGTTGTTGCCAAGGGCAGAAAATGCCTTGAAACGGTCAAAATTACGTAGTAAATGATTAAGGAATAGTGTTTAAATGTATGTTGTTACGCAGTCTAAATCCGATATAGTTTTAGGCTGCGTATTTTTTTAGACAATTATGGGGTTTTATACTGAGGGGTCTTTTTTTTGAATTAAAAATTCAGATTTTATAATGATTATTAATATCTTTAAAACGGGAAGAAATCTTTAAAATAAAATCAAAAAATCAACAATAAAAATAAAAAACAACTACCCTTTTAATTGTATTTTCAATATTTAATTTTCCATTAAGTTTGATTAGTAATCATTCGATTTAAAGATATAAAAAAATTAATAATTGACTTTTTTTATAAATTCATTATAAGGTTTCAGAACTTAATAATAACAGAAATCTTATCTTAATTCACTGATTATCAATATATTATACAAAAAAAATTTCTATTTTTTTGATTTATTGCACTTGATTTCCATCTAATTAGTTGAACAATATTTTAACTAATCAGCTACAACTAATCATTTAAAGCATATAAATGCATTGGTGTTTTACAGACATTTTATTAGCCGAAAAAAGAGGCTAATAAAAAAAATGGGAAAACAAGTTTACCTTTGTTCACGGCAACATAGAAAGGGTTTAATACTTTGTATTAAATTGTATTTAATACCTAATAGATAACCTCTATTTTTGTTTATTTATAACAAACAGAACCAACCAAGTCAACATACTTTCATAAACTTTATAGCTCCTAATATAATCCTACCAAATCGACTAATTATGCAGTAAATACTGAAGGGTTTAATCCTTCACTATTGTAATAACAATTCACATAATCAAACTTATTTTTCAAAAAACAAAACTTATGTCTAACACCACTTTAACAAAATTTCAAACGTGCCTTTCCTAATTCTATCTATTTCCAATTCATTGATAATCAATTAATTGGAAAGGATTCTCACGTGCTGATTTTTTTTGTGGCTCTTTCTATTGCGCATTATTTAAAGACATTTTTCAATTAAATATCTCCCCCCGAGTATTGTATTAATTGATAATGCTTGTCGTGCATTAATCGGTTAGTCAAATCTTCTATTCATCAGTTAAACCAACTGGCGAATGGACGGACTGGCTAACATACTAAATTACATTTCTTTTCCTACTCTGACAATTAAAAAAATATTAATCTTAATTATTGCGCGTCAATAGCTAAGAGTTAGTTTGTATATAATTTTTTAATTCTTTAATCAAAATTAATTCATCATGAAAAGGAATTCTTACATCCTTATCGCAATGCTGTTGGTGTGGTTGACACCCCTCAGTATGCAAGCTTTCGGAACGACTCCAACGGGTAATTCCACAAACACCACCATCGTTGCGGGTTGCGACGGCGTGACGGTAACGGGCGGCTCTGGCAGCATTGCTATTGCTGGCTTAGGTTCTTACTCGCACATTCTCGTGTTTACACCGGGTTTTGCGTCAAAGGTTTTCGACCAAGAGATTTCGACAGCAACTTTAACTGTACCCATTACCACAGCGGGTGAATACATCGTTAAGGTTTGGTCGAACCCAAATCCAGGTGAATTCTGCGAAAACAATTTCCCTGTAACCGTCGGTGGCGGTGGCGGCGGCTCAACATTGACGCTTAACGGCTGCAACAATGCTTCGGCAACGGCAGCAGCGGGCGCAACAACGGCGGTTGTTACTTACACGATGCCCACAGCAACAACAACTTGTGCAGCAGGTGGCGCAACCGTTACCCGCACAAGTGGCGGTGCAAGCGGTACAGCTTTTCCAGTTGGTTCTTCTCAAGTTTGCTTTAGCGCAACAGACGCTTGTGGCAATACTCAAACGTGCTGCATCACAATCACCGTTACGGCGACTGCTGGCGGTTGCAGCAACGTAACGAACGGCGGCACAATCAGCAAAGCGTGCAACAACGGCTCGATTACCTTGTCGGGAACAGCGCCCGTTGGTGGTTCTGGAACCCTTGAATATCAATGGTTAAGCGCCACTGGTGCGTGTCCAACGGAGACCACTCAAGCGATTGCTGGCGCAACAAACGCGACATTGGTTGTCAACAGTGCTTCGGTAACAGCGACTACTTTTTACGTTCGTTGTGTTCGTCGGGCGGGTTGTTCGGATGTCAACAGTTGGGTTCCCGGCGAATCTAATTGTATCTCAATTGCAGCTGGCGAATGTCCTACAACGGGCGGTGGTAGCAACATTTGCACAAGCCCA
This sequence comes from Saprospiraceae bacterium, assembly GCA_043764555.1. Taxonomy (GTDB): domain Bacteria; phylum Bacteroidota; class Bacteroidia; order Chitinophagales; family Saprospiraceae; genus JAAFJT01. The sequence goes on along the minus strand of JAYUKJ010000702.1, from coordinate 3,278 downwards.
GCGGCTAATATTGTTGGTGGCAGTGGTTCGATTTCGATTACTGGTATCACAACTGGTTGCTCTATGATTCAGGTGTTCAACAGCAGTTGGTCATCCGTTTATAGCCAACAAGTAACAGGTACAACTGTGACAATTCCAAGCCTTACAGCGGGTTCTTACATCGTTAAAGTAACGGTTTTGGGTGCTGGTTGCGCGTGGCCGTCGGTTTGTGATGTTCAAATCACGGTAACAGTAGGCGGTGGCGTTGACCCATGTGCAACGGATGCAATTGCGCCTGCTTTCGTGGGTTGCCCAACTAACATCAACTTGACAACAACAGGTACGTGTGCCAACGCTTCTTGGACAGCACCAACGGCGACGGACAATTGCGGAACACCAACGGTCGCGCAAGTTTTAGGTGGCGCCAATGGCTCATGTTTCCCAGTTGGAACGACGCTCGTAAAATACATGGCAACAGACGCCAAAGGCAACACGGCTATCTGTGTTTTCAACGTGGTGGTGACTAAAATTGTCGTTGACCCTTGCGCAACGGACGCGATTGCGCCCGTTTTTGCGAATTGCCCAGCGACTATCAATTTGACAACAACGGGTACGTGTGCCAATGCTTCTTGGACTGCGCCAACGGCAACGGACAATTGCGGAACGCCAACGGTCGCACAAGTTTTAGGTGGTGCCAATGGCTCATGTTTCCCAGTTGGAACGACGCTCGTAAAATACATGGCAACGGACGCCAAAGGCAACACGGCTATTTGTGTTTTCAACGTGGTGGTGACTAAAATTGTCGTTGACCCTTGCGCAACGGATGTAACTGCCCCCGTTTTGGTCGGTTGCCCCGCAAATATCGTTAAAACACCAGCATCAGCGGGTTCTTGCTGGACGGTTAGTTGGACTGCGCCAACGGCTACGGACAATTGCGGCACGCCAACGGTAACGCAAACAGCTGGTCCATCAAACGGTTCTTGCCTTGCGCCAGGAACTTACACGGTAACTTACAAAGCAACGGATGCAAAAGGAAATTCGGTCACTTGTTCATTCACAATTACGGTTAAAACTTTCCTTAATTGCAATTCTGTTACAGGCAATACAATTTCTAAAACGTGCGTAAACAATGTGCCATCTCTTAATGGTTCAGCTTTGGCGGGTTACGAGTACCAATGGTTGTCTTCAACCTCTGGTTGCCCTTCGCTAAACAGCCAAGCCATTGCGGGCGCAACGGGTCAACATTACACATTGCCAAGTCGCGTAGCGCACACAACTTACTTCGTTCGTTGCGCACGCCAAATCGGTTGCACAACTTGGGGACCTATCAATGAGAGCAACTGCATCACGGTTTACACAACCGATTGCGCGCCAGCAGTTTGTAGCCCGCGTTCAACGCCTAATGGTTGGATGTATTTGGGTGTTTTTGGCACAAGCCACTACTTCAAATATACAGTTGGCGATGTAACAAACGCTGATGCTCGGTCAAAAGCGGCAAGTATCGGTGGTCGTTTGCCCGTTATCAAAACAACGGCTCAAAATACGTTTATCCAAAGCAAATTAGGCACTGGTAACGCTTGGGTAGGTATCAGAAGAAGCGGAAGCAACTGGGTTTGGGATAATAACGCCTACGCTTCTTACTTCAATTGGGCAGCTGGAGAGCCTAACAATTACGGTGGTGTTGAACATTGTGCAGCCATGTATGGTCACAGTGGGCAATGGAATGATGCCAATTGCGCCAACTACAACTGGTGTATTGCGGAGATTCCTTGCGCTGGCTTAAACGTTTATTTGGCAACAAATGACCAAGTTTCGCTAAACGCTACGGCGGAAGTGAACAGCACGCGCCTTGAATGGACGAACAACACGGGTTACAAAAATGACTTTTTCACGGTCGAAAAGGAAAACCAAACATCGGGTAACTTTGAGCAATTGGAACTTGTAAACAATAAATATTCGACTGATATTAATGAATATTACACAGTTTACGACAATGCACCGACGGAAGGCGACAACGTTTACCGCGTAAAAGTGACGTATGTGGACGGAACAAGCAAGACATCGGCTACGCAAACAATCAACTACAAAGGTACGGAAGGCGTTCGCTTGTTTCCAAACCCTGCGATTGATGCGGTTGGCGTTGATTTGTCGAAATACAAAGGTCAAGCGGTAACAATTTCGGTTTACAATCAATTTGGTCAACAAGTATTGACACAACAAGTTGAAAAAGCAACTGGAACGGTTAATCTCAATGTGTCGCAAAGTGCAGCGGGCAATTACTTGATTCGCGTGGTGTCGAAAGGCAGAAAAGACGTGATTCAACAATTGCACATCGCTAAGTAATAATTGTATTTGCGCATTTATTCGCACCCGTAACTGCGAATTTATTCGCAGAAACAAACGCGTAACAACTCACTTATAATACCCAAAGCCCACTTCGTTAGCGCGAAGTGGGCTTCTTTTTGTCTAAACTATGATTTACACGATTTGGCACACAATTCAAGTCAATTTAAAGGTAAAACCACGCTAATCTATCAAAAATAGGTAAAAATAACCGTTTATACTGAGGGGGCCTTCTGGAAAAAGAAACGCCTTCAAACCGTGGTTCAAAGGCGTTTGCGATGTGTAGTTGCTGCTTTAATTATCGGTAAAAGGGAAAAAATCTGCAGCGAATTCATGGATGTGGATGATAATTTGTCACTAAGGAACTCACTTTCTTAATGACACAAAGGTGAGGGAAAAAATAATAACCAACAATGCCCCATTTAGGGTATTTTTAGGGCGTTTTTTACTAATACGTCGCTAACATTTACCCCCCGCAGTATTTTATCACGTAAGCGTTATTGCGAGTTCAGATTTGACAATTTTTAAAAAATTGTCAAATCTCTGAACCCATAGGAGATGTATCAATCTTGAAATTTCAACAAAAATTCTGGATTAATGGACTTAAAACTTACGCGTCCGTCTCGGTCGCGTTGTTCCGTCAAAGGTCGAATGACAATGCCTTCGCGGTGTACATCGTTCTTCAAAACAGATTTGCCGAGTGCTTTATCGACGAGGCTCGGAATATCATTTATCAAAACAAAATTGGTTTCTAAAATCGGAACCGTCGTCAAACCCAAACGTTCAATCGTCGTCGTAAACGCCTGAAAATCAACGTATTGAAACGCATTAATGTCGAAAACGTTGAAGAACATAACGGTCTGTCCACGCAATTTGTACTTATTGCTTTGAATGCCTTCGCCAATAATTTCGCCTTGCAAAGCCACATTTTTACCAAACGCTTTCAATTTATTTTC